>CAYUZX010000065.1:0-14177 GCA_964449285.1 uncultured Prolixibacteraceae bacterium | reverse complement strand
AGTCCCCTTCAGGGGATTTAGGGGTATCCCGCAGAGCGGAGTAAGCCCCCTTCAGGGGATTTAGGGGTATCCCGCAGAGCGGAGTAAGACACCTTTAGGGGGTTTATTCCCTTCGGGATGACCCCTCCTTAATCCTCCCCTTGAAGGGGAGGAAATCCCGCAGAGCGGAGTAAGTCCCCTTCAGGGGATTTAGGGGTATCCCGCAGAGCGGAGTAAGCCCCCTTCAGAGGGTTTGGGGGTGAGAATGTAGGAAATTAGGAAATTAAGAAATTCGAAATACAGAAATACAAGCCTTTGTGCGCCTTTGTGTCAACCTTTGAATCCTTTGTGGTTAAATATTTATTCATCAAATAAATTTCAAATGAAAAAAAGTCTATTACTTCTTCTGATCGGAATTATCACGGTCGGATTGACAATTTCGGCTTTCTCACAGGAAAAGGAGAAAGAGAAGGATAAGAAAAAAGAGAAAACCGAGAAAGAGGAGGTCAAAAAAGATTCTGTCATGAACCCGGGCCTGGTGAGTGGCCTGAAGTGGCGAAGCATTGGTCCGGCTTATACCTCGGGCCGGATTGCCGACATCGCGGTAAACCCAACCAACCACAGCGAATGGTATGTTGCAGTGGCTTCCGGGAACATTTGGAAAACGGAGAATAACGGGACTACCTTCGAGCCTATCTTCGATAAATACGGTGCCTATGCCATCGGATGTGTCACCATTGATCCCAACAACACCCATGTGGTGTGGGCCGGGACAGGTGAGAACAACCACCAACGTGCTCTGGGTTACGGTGATGGTGTCTACAAAAGCATCGACGGCGGTAAGAGCTGGAATAATATGGGGCTGAAAGAGTCGAGACAGATCGGAAAAATCCTGATCGATCCCCGGAATTCAGATGTCGTTTACGTGGCAGCTGAAGGGTCGGTATGGGGCCCCGGCGGCAATCGCGGCCTCTATAAAACTACCGATGGCGGCAAAATATGGACGCGGATACTTGAGATCAGCGAAAATACCGGTGTTAACAATGTGGTATTGGATCCCCGCAATCCCGATGTGCTCTATGCCACTTCGGAGCAGCGCCGCCGGCATGTATTCACCAAAATTGGCGGCGGCCCCGAATCGGCTATCTACACGTCGTCGGATGCCGGAACAACCTGGGATAAGCTGACCGATGGGATCCCCTCGGCCGACAAAGGGGGAATCGGTCTCAATATCTCCCCGGCAGACCCGGATGTGATCTATGCCATCATCGAAGCAGCCGGAGAGGCTGGCGGGTTTTTCAGGAGTACCAACCGCGGAGCATCCTGGGCGAAGATGAGCAGTCATTCGGCATCCGGACAATATTACAACGAAATTTACTGCGACCCAAAGGATGTGGATAAGGTTTACTCGGTCGAGACGATCTCACATGTCACCGACGATGGCGGAAAGACATGGAACCGCATCAGCAACAACAACAGGCATGTGGATGACCATGCTATGTGGATTGATCCGGATGATACCGATCATTTCCTGATTGGCGGCGATGGCGGCATCTATGAGACATTCGACGCCGGAAAAGAGTATATCTTTAAGTCCAACCTTCCGGTAACCCAGTTCTACCGGGTTCAGGTCGACAACTCCGAACCTTTCTATTATGTTTACGGTGGGACGCAGGACAACAGCAGCATGGGAGGGCCGTCACGAAATACCAGCCGGGGTGGCGTGCTCAGCGACGAATGGTTTGTGACCAATGGAGGTGATGGTTTCTGGTCGCAGATCGATCCCGAAGATCCGAATATCGTTTATGCCGAAGCGCAGTATGGCTATATGGTACGCTACGACCGCCAGAGCAAGGAGTCGGTCGACATCCGGCCCGAGCCCAGGAAAGGAGAGGATAGCTTCAAGTGGAACTGGAACACACCTCTGATCATCAGTCCGCACTCGCACACGCGACTCTATTGTGCGGCTAACAAAGTATTCCGTTCCGATGACAGGGGCAACACATGGGAGGTGATCAGCAACGACCTCACCGCTCAGATCGACCGCAATACGTGGCCGGTGATGGATAAGTTCTGGAGCATCGACGCGGTGCAGAAAGATGTCTCCACATCCCTCTACGGGGAGATCATTTCGCTGGATGAGTCGCCGGTAAAAGAAGATCTGCTCTATGCAGGCACCGACGACGGGCTGATCCAGGTGACTGAAGATGCAGGGAAAAACTGGACGAAGATCAGTCCATTTCCCGGGATTCCGGAATATACCTATGTGAGCGATATCCTCGCGTCGAAATTTGACGAGAATGTCGTTTATGCATCCTTCGACAACATTCTCCGCGACGACTTTAAACCTTACCTGTTGAAGAGTATGGATAAAGGGAAGAGCTGGACTTCCATCGCCGGGAACCTGCCCGAAAATCATACGGTTCACTCTATTCAGGAGGATTTTATCGACCCCAACCTGCTCTTCGCCGGCACCGAATTTGGTTGTTTCTTTACCGTTGATGGCGGGACGAACTGGATCCAGCTGAAATCGGAGATTCCAACCATCGCCGTGAAAGATATCGCTATCCAGAAACGCGAGAATGACCTGGTGCTGGCAACCTTCGGAAGAGGGTTCTACATCCTCGATGATTACTCCCCGTTGAGGAAGCTGAACAAGGAAACACTCGATATGGAGGGATACATCTTCCCGGTGAAAGATGCCCTGATGTACCTCCCAACACGTGGAAAATACGGCCAGGGCTCAATGGTATATGAAGCCAGGAATCCGGATTTCGGCGCCATCTTTACCTATTCTATCAAGGAAGTCCCAAAGACAAAAAATGAGATCAGAAAAGAGAAGGAGAAGGAGCTATTTAAAGACGGCAAGCCTATTCCTCAGCCTACTGAAGCAGAACTCAGAGAGGAGAAACTGGAGCTTTCTCCATACATCACCTTCACCATTACCGATGCCTCCGGAACAGCTGTGAGGATATTCCACAAATCGGCCAGCAAAGGTATCAGTCGCGAGAACTGGGACCTGAGGTACCAGTCGACCCGATCGGTAGATGCAGGTGAGACGTGGGATCCGAAAAAAGACAATGGGAGCGGTATCCTCGCCATGCCCGGGAGCTATTCCGTATCACTTTCCATGACAGCCGGAGGTGAGACCAAACAGATTGCCGGGCCTGTAGCGTTCCGGGTTGTTCCTCTTGAGAACACGACCCTGCCGGCGGCTGATCGCCGGGCCATGGTTGCCTTTAACAACCAGGTGGCGGAACTGTCGCGTGTGATGCGTGGGACAGAAGATTATGCAGAGAAGCTTCTGGAGCGCACAAATGATCTGCTTTTGGCACTGAATAGTGTTCCCGGTGGCGCCCCGGATTTGATGAAGCAGGCAAGGGAATTACAACTCCAGCTCGATGCCATCATCAACGTCACCTTCAATCGACGTACCGGTAAGCCGAGTGACGAAGAGAACCCACCCGCTCCAGTACCTTTGAACGATCGCCTGGGCAAACTGACCTGGACTTCATGGTCGTCCACCGGGGATCCAACCCAAACAGCCAAAGATGCCTATGTGATCCTGGAGGAGGAGTTTCCTCCGGTGTATGACCAGGTGAAACAGATTGGAGAGGTTGAACTTCCGGCGCTGGAAGCTGCTGCCGAAGCGCTTGGAGCGCCGGTAACACCAGGCAGGTTGCCGGTGTGGAGGAAATGATTTACCCCTAAATCCCCTTCAAGGGGACTTGCTCCCACTATTGTGGGATGATCCATCTCATGTTCTCACCGTGGATTAAGCATTTCGTCCTCTGATCTCATGTAGGCCGAAATTGCTGCATGATAGACTGTTTGATTAGGTTTCACCCGAATTTCATAGAGGCTTAGTAAAGCAGGATTTGCAATGACCTGCCGGGCAAATATCACGGCTCTTTTAAACCTGGACATTCCTTTCTTTCTAGCCTTTGTGGGAGGCTTCGTTGATTTATTCGGAATGGAAGCAATCACAATGGATCCTTTCCT
Organism: uncultured Prolixibacteraceae bacterium; assembly: GCA_964449285.1. Classification (GTDB taxonomy): domain Bacteria; phylum Bacteroidota; class Bacteroidia; order Bacteroidales; family FEN-979; genus QYOJ01. The sequence goes on along the minus strand of CAYUZX010000065.1, from coordinate 10,196 downwards.
TTGCCGGACAACCAACTGATTGCCGAACTTCCCGCTTACTCCTTTTAAAAGTGCATTTTGACCTGTGACTTTCATGATGAGCGTTTTCAAATAAGACACCGATTCAATCGAAAAGGTTGGGTTGAAATCGGAATTAAAATAAATAAAAACGATTTGCAAATCGAATAAAAGACGAAGATACAACGAATGTAAGACGAATCCAGAGGTAATGAAAACTTAACAACACGCCTCCTCCACCAATCCTTTCACCTCAAGGATAAGGGGATTTAAGGGTTAAAGAATTTTTCTATTGCGTTAACAACATACTCCATTTCCCGCTTCTTCAGACTGTAGAAGAATGGTAGCCGGAGGATGGTGTCGGAGAAACGATCGGTATTCGGGAGTTCCCGTCCGTCATGCTTCTCGTTGAAGTAGGGGCTGCTGTGCAAGGGAAAATAGTGAAACACTGCCTGGATGCCATTACTTCTGAGGTAATCGAGCAGGGCATCTCGTGTTGACTTGTCGGGCAGGGTGATATAGAACATGTTCCCGTTTACGGTGGCATGCTCCGGGATTACTGGCCTGAGGAGGTATCCCTTCTCTTCCAGATTGAGAAGACGCTCATGGTACTCCCACCAGATCCATTTTCGCTGTCGCTGAATCTTTCGGAAACGCTTGACCTGGGCGTAGAGAAAAGCAGCCAAAGCGTCGGAAGGGAGAAATGAAGAACCCATATCCATCCATTGGTATTTATCCACCTCACCCCGTTGAAACGCTGCGCGGTTGGTTCCTTTCTCCCAGATGATCTCCGCCCTTTCAAGGAAGGGTTCATGGTTGACAGCCAGCATCCCTCCCTCTCCTGAAATAATATTTTTCGTTTCATGAAACGAAAAGGCTCCCAGATGGCCGATGGAGCCCAGGGGCTCATCCTTATAATACGATTCGATAGCATGCGAGGCATCCTCTACCACCAGCAAGTTGTGCCGATTGGCAATTTGCATGATCCTGTCCATGTCACAAGCCAGCCCGCTGTAGTGAACCACTACGATCACCCGTGTTGCCGGGGTGATGAGCGTTTCAATCTGAATAGGGTCGATGTTTGGCACCTCTTCCTGGGTATCGGCGAAAACAAGTTTTGCTCCCCGCAGTAAAAATGCATTGGCAGTGGACATGAAGGTAAAAGAGGGAAGAATTACCTCGTCGCCTGGCTGAATGTTGGTGAGGATGGAAGCCATTTCCAGCGCATCGGTACACGATGATGTAAGCAGTACCTTGTTAAAACCAAAGCGCTCCTCGAAAAAACGGTGACACAACTTCGTGTACTTCCCATTCCCGGCTATGGTACCCGACATCGCCGCCTGAACCATGTATTTCATGGAGACCAATGGAAGGTAAGGTTTGTTGAAGGGAATGTTCATAAGTAGCGAAATAGCGAGGTAGTGAGGTAGCGAAATTTTGAACTAGCTAAATTATGAAATAGTTTACTTTTGTACGCAATTATTGAGGTTTTATTGTTTATCCCTATTCGTGGCGAAACGATCGTATTTTCAGGATATCGTCAGTGTTTTTGGTAGTAATCTTGCGGTAACCATCAGCAATCTGCTGATCGGAATCATGCTTTCGAGGATCCTGGGAGCTGCGGGATTCGGCATCTACTCCTCCATCATTGTTGTGCCCATTATCGTGATCGGGTTTACCCAGTTTGGCATCCGGCGATCGACCATTTATCACATCGGACATAAAATCCTACCCGAAGAGAACATCATCTCAGCGCTGTTTCTACTGCTTCTATGGACTAGCGCCCTGAGCATCATCATCTGCGGAATCGCCTTTTTCTTCTATGGGACACAAAATTATGACCCGCTGATTATCGGTATCGTGCTGTTAACCATTCCCCTGCTCCTGGCAAATATTTTTGCCGGGGGAATCTTCCTGGGAAAAGAGGATATCCGCAACGCCAACGTTGTGAATGCAAGTCCCACCGTGTTGACACTCCTCTTTACGGTGTTGTTTGTTTGGGCAGTGCCAATGTCGGTACTGGGAGCTTTCATCGCAATCGGACTGGCAAACCTGATCTCGTTCATCTTTGTTTTCAGGAAGCTTCTCCTCAAAAGTATGGTAAAGATCAACTGGAAATACCAGGAGCCCATGATGAAAAGCATGATCAAGCTCGGGCTGGTCAATGCGATTGCCATTTTTGTGATGCAGCTCAATTATCGGATGGACATCCTGATGCTAAATCAGTTATCTTCTTTCGAACAGGTTGGGTACTACTCACTTGCTACCCAGATCGCTGAGCAACTCTGGCATATCCCGTTTGCCATCGAGATGATCATCCTGAGCCGCAGCGCCAACACGACTGATAACCAGTTTCTGCATAACAAAGTGGCATCCATCTTTCGGGTTTCACTGATCTTTGGATTGATCAGCAGCACCATTCTCTTTTTCATTGCTCCATTTATCATCCCCCTGATTTTTGGAAAAGAGTTCATACCTACCGTCACGATGATCCGCACAATCCTGCCTGGGATCCTGATCCTGGTGGGATTCCGGATACTTAACAGCCGCCTCATCGGAATGGGCAAACCACAGGTTGCCATCTACACATTTGTCCCTGCACTGCTCATCAATTTCATCCTCAACCTGATCCTGCTGCCCCGCTATGGAGGCTTAGGGGCTGCGTGGGCAACCAATGTCAGTTATGCCGTGGGGTCCATTGCTTTTCTCTTTGTTTATGCCAGGATCACAAAGATGTCGGCACGACAGATCTTCACCTTCCGCAAGAGCGATTTTTACTTTTTCAGGGATCTGAAAACAACGCTGTCTATGAACCGTAGGCGCCAAAGTTGAAAATAAAACAACAAAACATCAAAAATAGTAGGCTCTGCCTGCATCTGTTTTTGTCTGTTTTTTAAGGAACGGATTTCCTTGTATTATTTGCGTTTCAACATGCATTACTAGAGGATATCGTTCATCGCCTGGCTCAATGAGGATGACTGAATCATCATCCTGACCCATCACTGTCTTCATGGCATTCAACAATTTTCCTGCCGTTTGATCAAACATTTCCGAGGTAAGCTCATACAACTGGTTGTCAATATCTTTCTGTCCATCACAAAGCGTATAACCAAGCATTTGGTTGTACCTGATGACAGGCAGATTTGTCTTCAGGATATGCGCATATATTTTCTCCCAGAGGAAAACCCTGAAAAACAGATCTGTCATCATTATAGATATGACGGCTGGTATAAACGTGTTGTATGCCAAAGGATCGGGAATAAAAATCCCCGACTCAAACGCATGTTGCTCCCATTCGATATTTTTAGCATTGATCACCCCCACGTTGCTCCCTTCGTATCGGATGACGAAATAAGCGTTGTTGATATTTTGGATCGATCTGAACCATTTTTGTTGTTCTTCTCGTGTGATGTATTTCTGAAACTCATGATTTTTAGCTACGATCGGGTCATTCCGCCAGTTTCTGACGAGCTCGATCTCCTGTTCCATGAGATGAATCAGTGTTATTCCATATTTTGTATATTGCATATGGATAGGTTTCGATGATCGTATCAGAATACTTTCTTAATAGAATAGGGGGGTTTTTTATTCTGCACCAGATAGATCCTTCGCAAATAATCGCCAATAATGCCTAAGCTAAAGAGAATGATGCTTGTGGAGAAGAGGATAGAGACAATCAAGGAGGTATAACCAAGCGGTACATCAAAGCAGAGTTTCAGAACCAGGTAATAGACAACCATTGCAAAGGTGATCAAAGAGCCTATTAATCCCCCGTAAACTAATAATTTCAGAGGTAGTGTCGTGTACTGGAACAAGATGTTGCTCATCACCCGGAACAGTTTCCGTGAAGAATATCCCGACTTGTTGTATTTCCTTGGGTGGTGTTCAACCTCCACAAACATAATATCATCTGTATACCATTGAAGCACTTCATCGAGGAAAATGAAATGCTGAACGTGATTTAGCAGCTTCAGCATCAATTCACGGCGTATCAGCCTGAAAGAAGAACCATTACCTGTTGAACGGTGAATCAGTCCGGCCGAATGTTTCAGAAACTGACTCCCGATATTCCGGAGAAGAGAGTGTTTTTTTGTGCGATAGACACCGTATACTACATCCGCTTCGGTTTGTTCGGCTGCTTCATGGAGTTTTATGATCTCTGAAGGAGGGTTTTGAAGATCGTCATCGATGGTGATGATCCGCTCTCCATTAGCAAACGAAAAACCGCAAAGAGTCGCATTGTGTTGTCCATAATTCCGTGCCAGCCTGACGATCCTGATGCACTCAGGGTACGCTTTCTTCAGTGTTCTGAGCACCTGCCAGCTATCGTCATGACTATTGTCATCCACGAAAATAACTTCAAAGAAGAGATTCAGTTCCCGAAAAACAGATTCCAGTTCATGGTATAGCTCCTCCAGGGAGAGTTCACTGTTGTAAACCGGGACGATGACGGAATATTTTAAAGAATCCTCCATTTGATTTTGAATGTTTTAGCCTCCTCCAAGGAATAAATTTGTTCCAGTGACCCATCTTGACGCATCAGAAAGGTAGAAGACGATTGTGTTAGCAACATCCTCTGGCTCTCCAAGTCCCAGTGGTTGCCGCTCTTCTATTTTGGCTATGGTCTCTGCCGATATCTTCTCCTGTGTTTCATCAAACATGGGCCCTCTCACAAATCCTGGTGAGATACAGTTGACACGGATCCCTTTTGGCAGCAACTCAAGTCCCAGGACACGTGCATATGCTTCCATGGCTGCTTTGGCACTGATATACATTGCACCACCAACAAAGGGATAACGGGTAGAGATGGAAGAGATGAACAAAATTGAGCAATGCTGACGCTGGAGTTTTTTCCTTTTCTGTAAAGCTGCCATGAGCAGGACTGCAGCATTAAAACTGACGCTGAAATTCTTTTCAAGGTCTTTTCCGGTAAGGAATTTTGTGGGTAAGAGATCTGATATCCCGACGGAGAAAACCACTCCGTTAAGCACAGGAAGCTGATCGGTGAGTTCATCGATCTCACGTTGAACAGTCAGGTCAGCCGTTATCTGCAGATGTTCAACATGACTCCTGCAGGGATCCATCGTAACGAATGTCTCATTCAGTTTTTCAGGGTTCCTTCCCGTGATGATAACCTGAGCTCCCAGCCTGCTTACAGTGATAGCAGTCTGCTTCCCCAGGCCAGAAGAAGCTCCTGTGACCAGGATTGTTTTACCATTGAGAGCGAAAGGATTGTTCATAGATCAAGTGAAAAGCAGCAAATAACGATTATTAAAATTCCAATACCTCAGGGCAGGTGATCTTTTCTGTTTCCAGTATTACTGAGCCCCATGAAAGTCCTATTCCAAACGCGGAGAGGAGTAGGTTTATTTTCTTTGAAGTCAACTCTTGATTAAGCTCCGACACCATGGTCAGAGGTATGGAGGCAGAGCTGGTGTTTCCGTATTTCTGGATGGAGTATGGGATTTTCGAAGGGTCGACTTTCAGCATCTTCCTGAGGGTTTCATTGATCAGCTTATTGGCCTGGTGGAACACGATGTAATCGACGGATTCAATTGTTCTGTTTGTGAAGTTAAGTAAGTTTTTCAAGTTAGGAACCACCTCCCTGAGAGAAAAGTTGAAGACTTTCACACCGTCTAAGGCAACATGGAAGTTGTTTCGGTGAATCCCTTTCCCATATCTTTTATAGTTAAACGACGTTTTTGACAGACCGTTCCGCAATCCACCGTCGGGAATGATGATCGCATCGTATCCTGATCCATCACCTTCAAGATTAAAATGCATATCGGAAGCATGTTCTGAAAGTTCGATGGCCGTGGCAGTACCGGCATCGCCGAAGAGTGGGTAGGTACTTTTATCCCTGTAAGAGGTGTTACGTGAAGAGATATCCCCCACAAGTAATAATCCTTTTCTGATTCCAGTAGAGTTCATGAGACTCCCTATAATGGAAAGGCCATACACAAAACCGGAGCAGCCCTGGTTGATATCGATGGAGATGGTTGATTTGGGTAGTCCAAGTTTATCCTGGAGTATCCCGCTGGTTGCCGGGATCAGGTAGTCGCGGGTTTGAGAAACGAAGACCAGTAAACCAATATCATCCTTCGCCCAGTTAAGATCAGCCAGCAATCTCCTGGCTGCAAACTGACAAAGATCAGAGGTTGTTGTCCCATTTGAGATCACCCGTCTAACCTCTATACCCACCGTCGTTTTAAAGAGATCTCGCTCCTTCTTTGAAACCCAGCGATAATCGGAAATGTGTTTCCTGTTGCGGGGAACGCATGCTGCCATCCCTGAAATCCGGATGTGAGGTATGGTAAAAAGGGCCATTATGTTTTTACACGACTCCTGATAAGTGAATACATCTCCTGTACAGTTTGGAATTTCACCAGGTCTGAAGCTGTCAGAGCCACATCGTATTCAGTCTTCACCATTGCGATCAGAATCAAGGCATTGATCGAATTCCATTCAAATTCTTCACGAAAATTACTTGTTGGCTTCAGTGTACCCTGCTTCAGGTCCTCAAATTCATTTTCAATATGTGTGATAAACGCTTCAATCGTCATCCGTCTCATCGTTAAACAACGTAAAAGTACCTCTTTTTCGCCAACTGCCAACTGCCAACTGCCAGCTGAATTATAACCTCACCACGTTAAATTCCCCCTGCAAAAACCGGTTCACCATCTTGTATCGCTGGATCTTTCCGCTTGAGGTTCGGGGGATGTCGTTGGATTTGATAGGGATAAAGGTGTTGGTGAAGAGTCCCAGTGTTTGCATCAGGTGGATCTTGATCCTTGCAAAAAGAATTCTGGTTGATTTGTTATCAGATCCCACCAGAAAAACCAGTAATTTATCACTTCCCTCTTTCGGATCAAAATAGGCTGAAATGATAAGTTTACCTGACAAAATACCTTGCAGCGATGATACAACATGTTCGAGGTCATGACAGTAAAAGTTATTCCCGTTCAGAAAGATGACATCTTTCTGCCGGCCCATGATGAATAGATTTCCGTTGTATATAAAACCCAGATCACCTGTGTGCAGCCAGCCGTTTACAAAGGTTTGTCGAGTAGCCTCTTTGTGTTTAAAATATCCTGAAGAGACATTATCTCCCCGAACAAGAACAGAACCGGCAGTCGCTTCTGCAACTTCATTTCCATCATCCCCAATGATCCGGACTGTACAGTTTGTCAGTTGTTTGCCAAGATTTACAAGTTCAATAGCACAGTCATTCTCCGGTTTTGCCAGCATGGCAATCCCATCGCCGATTAAGGGGATTCGTTGAAAGCGAAGGATTTCAGCCTCTTTTTCCAACGAGGTAAAAGTGACTGCCAGCGTTGCTTCTGCAAGTCCATAGGCAGGAAACATTGAAACGGGCTGTAAACCAAACATGGAGAGGTTAGCGACAAATTCCCGCATGGTTATTGTTGAGATGGGTTCAGCGCCATTAAATATTATACGTACATGGGAAAAATCCCATTCGGGGTTTTTCTTTCTCGCGATATGTCGATTTACCAGCGCTTGTCCAAAATTGGGGCAGCCGGTAATGTTGCATCGTTTGCTGCTCAGGTTATCGAGCCAGAGGGAGGGATTCTTCACAAAATCAACCGGATCTAAAAGATACTGCTGGCAGCCCACCAGGGTAGGGGTAATATGAAATCCGATCAGTCCCATATCATGGTATAGCGGCATCCAGGATATTGAGACATCTTTATGTGTGAGTCTGATTCCTTCAATGATATCAACCATGTTGGAAATAATGTTCCTGTGCGTCAGTTTCACTCCTTTTGGATCGCCGGTACTCCCTGAAGAAAACTGTATCAGTGCCAGATCGTTTGGACCTATTTTGGGAATATCAGGGGTTCCAAATTCCTTAACAAGGTTTAAAATATCAACGATATTTGTTTCTGGGATCTTGCTTTCTACCCAGTTATTGAGATGTTCGTGTGAGATGATAACACGAGGGTTATCAAGGATTCGAAATACCTTTTCTGCCTTATCGGCAGCTGGATTGTACTCCGAAAAAGAGAGTGGAGGTTGAAGGAGCGCTGGAATTACACCTCCGAGAAAAGATGCCCAAATGGCAGGAATCGTCTCTTTACTATTTCCAAGAGATAGAATAATCCGGTCCCCGGCTTCTATTCCGATTTCCTGCATTCCCTGAAGAATCCTGAGTGATTGCTCCAGTAATTCCGGGTAGGTTACAACGCAGATAGATTTATCAGGCTGGATAAAACCAATTCCATCATGAGGGAACTCTTTTGCTGCAGAATAAAGCAAATCCGGGAGGATGAGATGACTCACGTCGGAACGTTGTTAAGGGTGATTATTCAACGCAGCGGAGGCCTTCTGCTGGTAAAGGATCGATTTCAACGTATCTCCCTGGCTCTTATAGAGGTTACTCAGAATTATACATCCATCGAAGCTCGCCCTACGGTTAACAGCCTCTTGATAGTATTCAATGGCGATTGCCGTATCTCCTGCCTGCAAGATGTAGTTCCCGATGTTGATGTAGGGGACATCCAGGTTCGGCGAGCTTTTCAGCACTGCCAGGTTCATGTCGATGGCTTTCCGGATATCGCCCATGTCGTTGTATACATTGGCAAGGGCAAAGTAGGCACGTATCTGTTGAGGGTTTCTCCTAAGGATTGTTGAATAACACCAGGCTGCACTGTCAAATTTCTTTATTTCCCGGTAAGCCATCCCCAGGTTCACCCAGGCGGGTTCTAGTTCAGCATTCAGATCTATCGCTCTCTTCAAAAAAAGGATAGCAGAATCAGGGTCTTTATCAAAGAGGAGATACACGGTGCCCAAGTCGTTCATTGTCTGGTAATTATCGGGGCAGATCGTCAAGGATCGAAAAAAATGTTTTTTCATTACTTCCAGCTTGAACTGGTTCACATTTCCATGTTGTCTGAAATTGGGATCCTGGTATGTCGTTAGCATGAGATAGCCGGCATACTGTGTGTTTCCCTTGGCCGAATTCTCCAGGTATGGGATATCTTTGGAGTAGAGGGTCATAAGATTTCTCCATTCGCGATTTCGGTTGACAGTCAGTGCTACATAGGGAATCAGGATTAACATGATCACTACCAGGATCTTGGCCCGTGCGTCAAATTCGATGGTGAGGGAGTTAGGTTCTGTCTTGCAGCTCTTAAAGATGGTCCATACCAGTGCGATACAGAAGCCCAGTGAAGCAGCAAATACAAACCTCTCCCCGACGATTCCGACCACAGGGATCAGTAAGTTTGAATACATCGCAATGAAGATCAGGTACCAGAAGATGGCAAATGAGATCACTTTTTTCTCCCCGATAATAAGGAGGGCGTAAATTAAGATTCCTGCATATAAAATGAATGAAATGATCGCCCAGATGTTGGTTGGCGAAGTGAGCTGGATCATGTCGTATCCATAATAGAAGAGCAGCGGATGCGGATAGATCAGAATCCTCAGGTAGAAAAGGAGTGAAACCAACCCTGTTCCCATCCTGAAGAGCAACCCTTTTTCAACAAATAGCGGATTCTCCATCATACCAGTCATTCGCTCTCCGGCCGGCAGGAACCATTTTGGCCCCAGCTGGGAAAACACTGCCAGGATAACAAATACGATAAAGATCGGGATGTACTGTTTTGGCTTCAGCTCGGTGAAGAAATAGAGCGCCAGCGGATAGATGAGTACGAATGGAAGGATGGAGGCTTTTGAAAGGTAGCCCAGAACAAAGATGATAAGCGCTGGTAACAGGTACCAGCGTTTCCGGGTATCAGCGTATTTCAACAGAAAATAAAGAGTCCCAAGTCCACATAGAAACGCCAGCATCTCGTCGCGGTTTTTCAGACTGGCAACCACCTCTGTATGGACCGGGTGGGCCATGAAAACCACCGTGATCAGAAATGGGAAGAGGATGTTGTAATTCTTCAGCATCCGCTTAAGGACAAAGAAGAGCATGATAGATAGCAAAAAGTAGATCAGGACATTTACCGCATGACTTCTACCGGGGTCGTCCTTCTGGAAAAGCTGGTATTCAATGGCATAAGTCAACTTGACGATGGGACGGTAATCGGTTGCATTATCGCTCACATTTCCTTTTTTGTCAATGTAATGTGTTGTGAAAATCTCAGGAATGGCAGCTAATCCTTTTCTGATGGTTTCGTTGTTGGTGACAAACTCGTCATCAACGGCGTATTTGTTGAGGATCGTATTCC
>CAYUZX010000064.1:0-18124 GCA_964449285.1 uncultured Prolixibacteraceae bacterium | reverse complement strand
TTCTGTCGTTTTGTCAGATTGCATGCAAGAATTTAATCATGGCACAATCATTGACGTGCTGAAGGAAATTCAGAAACCAAATAGTATTTTATATAAATGTATTCATCATGGGAAAAATAATTGGAATTGACTTAGGAACTACAAACTCATGTGTTGCTGTGATGGAAGGTAACGAGCCTGTTGTAATCCCAAACAGCGAAGGCAGAAGAACAACCCCATCTGTTGTTGCATTTACCGATAATGGAGAGCGAAAGGTGGGTGACCCTGCCAAACGCCAGGCTATTACAAATCCCACAAACACTATATTTTCGATCAAACGGTTTATGGGCGAATCATATGATCAGGTAACCAAAGAGATCAAACGGGTCCCCTATAACGTGGTCCGAGGCGAGAACAACACGCCCCGCGTTAAGATCGGGGATAAGGAATATTCACCACAGGAGTTATCTGCTATGATCCTGCAGAAGATGAAAAAAACAGCAGAGGATTACCTTGGCACGGAGATCAAAGAGGCTGTCATCACAGTGCCCGCATACTTCAGTGATTCTCAGCGTCAGGCTACCAAAGAGGCCGGAGAGATTGCCGGACTGGATGTTAAACGCATCATCAATGAGCCTACCGCAGCTGCTCTTGCATATGGACTTGAGAAGAAACATAAAGATATTAAGGTTGCTGTTTACGACCTTGGTGGAGGTACATTCGATATCTCCATTTTGGAGTTGGGGGATGGCGTGTTTGAAGTAAAATCGACCAATGGGAATACCCACCTCGGAGGTGATGACTTTGATCATGAGATCATAAACTGGCTTGCCGATGAATTCCAGAAAGATGAAGGCCTCGATCTCCGGAAAGACCCAATGGCATTGCAGCGGCTTAAAGAGGCAGCTGAAAAAGCCAAAATCGAGTTATCCAGTTCAACCGAAACGGAGATCAATCTTCCATATATCATGCCTGTTGATGGCGTGCCAAAGCACCTCGTGAAAAAACTTAGCCGGGCAAAATTGGAGCAGCTGATTGACCCTCTTATGCAGGCAACCGTTGAACCCTGCCGCAAAGCGATGGCTGATGCCGGACTGAAAGCTTCGGATATTGATGAAGTGATCCTCGTTGGTGGTTCAACCCGGATTCCGGCAATCCAGAAGATTGTAAAGGATTTCTTTGGGAAAGAGCCATCAAAAGGCGTTAATCCGGATGAGGTAGTCGCTATCGGAGCAGCTATCCAGGGTGGTGTGCTCACTGGTGAAGTCAAAGATGTTTTGCTCCTTGATGTCACTCCATTGTCACTCGGTATCGAAACCCTTGGAGGAGTTATGACCCGGCTGATTGAATCGAATACCACAATTCCTACGCGGAAATCAGAAGTATTCTCCACGGCAGCCGACAGCCAGACATCTGTAGAAATTCATGTATTGCAGGGCGAACGCCCTATGGCAAACCAGAACAAGAGCATCGGACGGTTCCATCTCGACGGAATTCCTCCTGCCCAGAGAGGCGTCCCACAGATCGAAGTGATATTCGACATTGATGCCAATGGGATACTCAATGTAACGGCCAAAGACAAAGCCACAAACAAATCGCAAAATATCCGTATCGAAGCCTCTTCCGGTTTATCCGACGATGAGATCAAACGGATGAAAGACGAAGCTCAGATCAATGCCGATTCAGACAAGAAATTGAAGGAGGAGATGGATAAGCTGAATACAGCTGATACGTTGATCTTCCAGACTGATAAGCAGCTGAAAGAGTTCGGCGATAAAGTTCCCGCAGATAAAAAGGGAGAAATCGAAAAAGCCCTTGAGGAGCTTAAGGCAGCTCATAAAAACCACGACTTTGCCGGCATCGACACTGCAATGGCTAACTTGAATGCCATGTGGCAGGCAGCCAGCCAGGAGATGTACCAGAATAATTCTCAGGCAGGCACACAACCCGGACAGCAGGAAGGTCCTCAGTCCGATCCGGGTCAATCTAAGGGACCTGACGACGATGAGGTTACCGATGTCGATTTTGAAGAGGTTGACGATAAAAAATAAGTGAATAAATTTCTGTTAAAAAGGGGTTGTCTCAAAACATCGAGACAACCCTTTTTTTTAACAATTTATCAAAACATTTGGCTGTAACTAAGAAAACCTTTATTTTCATCACTTGCATTCACTTTATAGTAATTTGTTTAAATAAAGAAACCTTATGAGCTTAAAAAAAGTACTCTTTTTATTCTTGGTTGTTGCAGGTGTTTCGTGCACCCTCAACGCGCAGAACGCATGGATCAATGAAATCCATTATGACAATGTTAGTACCGATGTTGGTGAGTTTGTAGAAGTTGTACTGCAGAATGCAGGCACTTTTACCTTATCTGATTTTACCGTAACCTTATACAATGGAAACGGCGGAGCAAGCTATAATTCTACAACCCTTGATATGTTTACCGTTGGAGCGATGGTCAGTGGCTATACATTTTATTACTTCACCTATCCTTCCAATGGAATTCAGAACGGTTCACCCGATGGCGTAGCCCTAAGTTTCCAGGGAACACTTGTCACCGGACAATTTTTAAGTTATGAAGGTACTTTTTCGGCAAGTAACGGACCTGCAATGGGTGTTACTTCAACTGATATTGGAGTTTCAGAAACTAGCTCAACCCCTGTCGGCCAATCTCTCCAGCTAGGAGGCACAGGAGGAGCTTATGCTGCTTTTACCTGGGAAGCTCCACAGGCTGAGACCCCCGGGAATCTAAATGCCAACCAAACCCTTACAGGTGCAGTGGATCCAGAGCCAACCAACTATCCAACGAATTTCGTGGCCACTCCCGATATCTTTGCCATGGACCTGGGCTGGACCGATGCTATCGGAGCACAGTTACCTTCAGCCTATCTTATCCTTGCCAGCGATCTCAACAACATTGCTCTTCCTGTTGACGGAACCCCAGTTGCAGACGATCCTGATCTATCCGACGGCACAGCAGCCCTGAATATTGTTCAGGGGGTTGAAACGGCCAACTTTAGCGGATTACCCAGCAACGTGACCTACTACTTTAAAATATTCCCATACACCAACGCAGGAGCAACAATCAACTACAAAACCGACGGAACTCCACCATCAAGCTCTGAGACTACGCCAAATGTGGTGATCATCAACGAAGAGGACTTCAACAGTGGCACGCTGGGCTCATGGACTTCGTACAGTGTAACAGGAAGCCAGGTGTGGGGCATGAACATGAGTAACGGAGTAGGAGGCACTCCCTGTGCCACAATGAACGGATACGCAGGAGGCGCTAATGTGAATGAAGATTGGCTGATATCACCTGCGATGAATTTCAATCACTATACAGACGAGCACTTTCGGTTCCAAACTGCCAAGAACTACACGGGTCCGGATTTGGAAGTATTCATCTCCAACAACTATATAGGAACAGGTGATCCGAATTCCGCCACCTGGATACAACTCTCTGCTACCATTTGTCCGGGTGGTTGGATATGGACGAAGTCGGGATCGCTGGATGTCTCAGGAACTTCGGGATCTGCAGTTTTTCTGGCATTCAAATATACCAGTACCAGTTCAGCGGCCGCCGCATGGGAGGTAGACGAGATCCTCGTGACAGGTGTTCCTGACTTCACTGGTCCTACAGTTGTGACAGACCCAACCTTTACTAATATAACAAATATCTCTGCAACAGGAGGTGGAAATGTAACTGATGATGGTGGCTCTCCGATTACCGCCCGTGGGCTCTGCTATGGAACAGCGTCTAACCCCTCCCTGGCGGGCGATCATACCATTGAACCGGGAACAACAGGCCCCTTTACAAGCAACATGACCGGTCTATCCCCCCAAACAACATACTACGTCAGAGCTTATGCTGCCACTGCACTTGGAACTTCCTATGGAAATAACGCCACATTCATGACGTTATGTGATCCGGGCATACCAATACCCGATTTTTGGGCAAGTGAAACTACTATCGTGACTGGAGAAACGATCGATTTCTTTGATGCCTCAGAATATTGCCCCGATACATGGAACTGGAGCTTTGTAGGAGGGAATCCAATGAGTTCGAATGATACGAATCCGGCTAATATCATGTGGGAGTACCCGGGTGTGTATAATGTTTGCCTCACTGTTACGAATGCCTATGGGTCTGATGTGCTCTGTAAATCGGGGTACATTACTGTCAGCGCCCCGGTGGAAGCTGATATCGTAATTACTGAGATCATGTACAACCCTCCTGAAAGTGGAACCGATACACTTGAATTCATCGAGTTGTTCAACAATGATACGGAGGCGATCAATCTGGAAAATTTCTACTTCTCAAAAGGGGTAACGTTCATCTTCCCTGCTTATACTCTTGAACCTGGCGGATATGTCATTGTGGCGGAGAGTGCCCAGGCTATGCAGACTACCTTTGGCGTTACCACACTGGAGTGGACTGACGGAGCGCTGAGCAATGGTGGCGAAGAGATCGTATTGAACGAACCGACAGGTAGCGTGATTGATTCCGTAAGCGTTGGAGACCAACTTCCTTGGGATACACTGGCCGACGGATGGGGACCCTCACTAGAACTTTGCGACCCCAGCTCCAATAATGTATTACCCGGGAACTGGCGCCATGCAATGGAGTTTGCTGCCGTAAATGGGGCCGGAGATACCCTTTGGGCTTCTCCACTCGAAGGGTGTTCATATCCTCCGATCGCCGGTTTTTCAGCAGATGATACCACGATTGTGGTTGGTGGTACAGTCAACTTTACCGATGCATCAACAGGAGCGATAGATAATTATGAGTGGACCTTTGAAGGAGGAGAGCCGGCAACCTTTTTAGGGGCAGACCCACCTCCTGTGCAATATGATGATATGGGAATTTTCGATGTCTCATTGAAAGTATCCAATACTGTAGGGCAAAATATCCTACTTAAAGTCGAATATATCGAGGTAGGCCCAAGCACAATCTCCTCTGGTGGGAATCGGGTGCCCTTTGCAATCTATCCCAATCCGGTTATAGATGGTTCCTTAACTATCTCACTCCCGCTCCTATCCCGGTATTCGGTCTCTTTGCTAACTGAACTGGGGCATGAAGTTTATAGTACAGAGTCAGTCCAGAGGAAGCTTCAGATCCCCGTTTCAGAATTTTCTCCCGGGATTTATTTCATTCGGGTGGTAGATCTGGACAATGGAAAATCAGGGATTAAAAAAGTAGTCATTCAATAACAATTAATCAGGAATCATATGAAACGTTCAATCATTTTCCTCGCTTTATTCATCTCCGCAACTGTATTATTTGCACAAGGAACGGAGACCTTTGCTAATTACCCCGAAACGGGTAACTCCTATCAGGACGGTACCTTCGCAGGTCAGGACGGATCTACCTGGACATACTGGCAATGCCGGGGCGATGTTGTCATCATTGCACCTTCTCCCTGTCTGGGTAAAGACAGAACGCCTACTTCTGAAGTGATCTCGGGAGTTCTGGCGAACGGATGTGGCACACTCAGTTTTGATTATATGCAGGGATTCTCGACCAATGTTAACCTGGATGTATTCGTGAACGGACTACTGGTGACAACGGTAACAAGCAGCAGCCAGCAGGGTGTTATTCTGAATTCCGGACCTATCATTGTTGATTCTCCCGGAGATTTTACGCTGAATTTCAAACAGCAAAATACTTCGTCCGGACAGGTCGCTATCGATAACATCACCTGGACTGCTTTCGGTGGTGGGCCTCTTCCAGAACCATCCAATTATCCAACGGAATTTGCTGCAGAAACGTTCCCGTTTTCTATTTCCCTCACATGGACGGATGCTATTGGAACACAAATCCCAACAGCTTACCTGATAAAGGCCAGCGATCAGGATAACATTACACTTCCGGTTGATGGCACCCCGGTAGCCGATGATCCGGATCTGAGTGACGGCACGGCAGCCATGAATATTCTCAACGGTGTTGGGACATATACATTTTACGATCTTCCAAGTAACCAGCCCTTCTATTTCAAGATATTTCCATACACTAATACCGGGTCGAATATTAACTACAAGACAGATGGGACACCTCCATCTGTGATGGCAACAACGCCAAACATCGTTATTATAAATTATGAGAACTTTAACGATTTTACGTTGGGAACCTGGAGTGCGAATAATGTTATCGGACAGCAACAGTTCTGGGTGATCGATTCCATCCATGGCATCGCCGGGTCTCCCTGTGCCAAAATGAGCGGATATAGTGGAGGAGCGGTTGATAACGAGGATTGGCTAATCTCACCTGCTATGGACTTTGATACATATATCAATGAACAGATCACATTTCAAACTGCTTGTTATTATACGGGTTCCGACCTTGAAGTCAAAATTTCCAATGAATATGACGGAGTTAGTGATCCGAATGATTATGAGTGGGTTGACCTTGCTGCAACGCTTTCTGCGGGAGGATGGGCCTGGACATCTTCCGGAGTTGTTGATATCTCCGGAATTGTCGGAAACAGTGTTTATGTAGGGTTAATGTACACGTCAAATACTTCGGATGCTAAAACATGGGAGGTGGACGAAATCCTGATAACCGGTGAAGTGATGATCGGTATTTCTGATCCGCTGAAGAAAGACTACTCGTTCCGTTTTTTCCCGAACCCGGCTGATGATAAGGTAACACTGACATTCCCGGATTCTGAAGAAAAAGTCGTGACCCTCTTGTCAATCCTTGGATCAGAGGTGAAACAATATAAAATCACAGACTCCTCTTGCTCAATCTCTTGCACCGACCTGCCACCAGGTGTCTATTTTATTCGGGTTACTGGAGCACATGGGGAGACAGGTGTGAAAAAGCTTGTAAAAGAATAGTAATAGCTGAACTGAATGAGTCGTTATGCTCTTCTCGGTGCATTCTTGTTGTGGTTCCCATGCTTGATCTCCGGGCAGCGCCAGGAGCCATTCACGGTGACCGACAAGCCGTTGCGTATAGAGATTCCGGCTCAGTCGGATAAGGAGACTTACAGGATCATCCCGTGCGGTTCAGCAGGGATGATCCTGTTTTATAAAA
The DNA here is from genome assembly GCA_964449285.1 of uncultured Prolixibacteraceae bacterium. Classification (GTDB taxonomy): domain Bacteria; phylum Bacteroidota; class Bacteroidia; order Bacteroidales; family FEN-979; genus QYOJ01. The sequence continues at coordinate 11,106 of CAYUZX010000064.1, read as the reverse complement.
GTGTGGAGGTGACCACCGATAATTCTACCCGGTGGTATTTTACTTTTTACGACCGGAATCTGCAGAAAATCTGGGTTAAGAGCGCCCCAATCCTCTCTACACTTGAATACAGAGATGTCTCAATCGGTGAAAGTACACTTTATCTCTACTTTGAATCTGACAAAAAAAACAGGAATAGGGAGGTCAATTTTCAGATTCTCCGTATCGCTCTTCAAACCGGTTCTTTTATTCTCAACAATGGCAAAACACCTGATCAAGGAGTCATGCTTTCATTTGAGGTTGTGGGTCATAAAGCCTTTATAGGACTGAACAATGATGAGGACAAACCTGCTTTACTGATCATGGATCTTCCCACTGGGAAGCCTTCCTTCATCCCTTTGATGCCCGGCGATGAATCAACTATCCTCCATTGCTCAGTTGACCCCATCACAACGAATATATTTCTGCTTATTTCCAAGATATTGTCTAAACGCAATGCAGAACTCTATCTCTGTAGTTATCAGCCGGATGGGACGAGACAATTTGAAACTAAGGTTGCCAACAATAATCTTACGTATGAATTTACCAATGTAACTGAGATACGAGCATCTGAAACTGAAACTCTGATAGCAGGAACCTATTCAGTAAGCCCTGTAAGTAAAAAAGCCAAAGAGGTTGAATCAACCGGCCTTGTTGTAGCACCTTTTATTTCTGTTGCCCAGAAGTCGATAGATTATTATAACTTTCTGGATATGAAAAATATAAGGCAGTTATTGAGCGAGCGAGACATGCTTAGTCTTCGGAAAAAAAGCATGAAGAAAAGCCGTTCCGACCAAAAATATTCACTTGATTTCTCTCTGTTGCTTCACGATATTCTGCCTTGGAAAGACCAGTTTATCGTATCTGCAGAATCATATAATCCGCAATATCACACAGAATCATTTACTGATTATGATTTTTACGGCCGACCGTTTACGAATACATACTCTGTGTTTGACGGATATCGGTTTACCGGCATCATCATGGCAGCGTTTGACAAGGAGGGGAAGATGATGTGGGACAATGCCATGAGTATCAAAAATCTGCTTTCATTTACCCTTGAACCGAAAGTTACACTTTTCCCCTCTGAAGATGAGATCATTCTCACATACCTCAGTGAAGGAAAGATTGCCTGCCGGATTATTCAGGATTCAGAAACGATCGAAACGACCTTTTTCTCAGAACTGGAGCTAATGTCGACAAATGACAAACTGCTGGCAGAATCAAAAAGCAGGATGGTTCATTGGTATGGGGAGTATTTTCTATGCTCCGGATACCAGGAAATCAGGGATATCTCAAAAGGAGGCAGCGATAAGCGGGTGGTCTTCTTCTGCAATAAAGTGAAATTCGACCGATAGTTACTCCAAAATCAGTTGGATGTCATCACATGACAGAATCATGATCGTCGTGTCAAGATAGAATGTGTTACAGGATATCTTGAAATTATAAGGGTTATCACCTGTTACGACTAAACATTCCATAAAATCCCGGTCAAGGTCAAAAACGTGATTCATCTGAACAATGTGGATCGTTGCAGTGGAATCCAGCTTGTTGGTAATACAGATCCGCCCTGTTTTGTCGCAAGGTTCAACAGTTGTATTCTTCTTGCATCCAAAAAAGATAACCAGGAGTAAAACCAGGATGCCGGGTACAATTAAAAATGATTTTTTCATAGGGTTGGAATTATTCTGTTGCAAAAGTAACAGGTTTCATTTGAAAAAAGAAATTGATAAGTGCTATTTGTATTGACATTAAAATACAATAAAGTTGCGTCATGTCGTATCATACAATCAAATTTGTCTTATTTTTGTTCCTGCATTAATTGGCAGGTATTTCACACAGTAGAAAAGCAACCTTTGTGTGAAACCTTTGTTATATATTGGAAGTATAATGTTAGTACTTAGTTTGTAACACACGTTTCTAATCGCAACAATATGTTCCTTAGATTTTTTCGCAGTGTACTGGCCCTTTTTCTCCTGGCATTGATCTCTGCTGGCTCTTTTGCTCAGCCTTGCCCTGATAATTCGCCTGTAATTACAGGCCCTGGAGTGGTCAGTAACAATCAACTTGGTGTGATTTACTCAACACCCAATATTCCCGGGCATACCTATTCCTGGACCGTTTTAGGAGGGACAATAGGATCAGGAGCTGGAACCAATCAGATCACGGTCAACTGGGGAAACATTGGAACGGGTACCATCACATTGACTGAGACCAATCCTGCCGCAGCTTGTTCTACGACTGTGAATAAAACGGTTTCGATCCAGCCACTCCTGATTTCCTACTTTTACTACACCAACACATCCTGTTATGGAGACATTGTCTCCTTCTGGGATGCATCTATTGCAGATGCGGCCAACCCAATTGTTGCCTACTTCTGGACATTTGATGATGGAGGTACATCCACCCTGCAAAATCCACAGCATCAGTTTATGCCACCATTCGATGTGACATACACTGTTACCCTTATTGTTACAAACCAAAGCGGGAATAAAGATACAATCATTGACGCCGTGTACGTCAATCCCGACCAGTTCATCCCGCATGGTAACTTCACCAGCGATATCCCGAATTGCCTCTATACACCCGTTCAGTTTAACAGTACCATCTCCACAACGCCTCCGGGGACTGGAGCTATTGTTCAATGGCGATGGAATTTTGGCGATCCGGCCTCTGGATCTTCAAACACAAGCACAATACAGAATCCGGTACACACTTTTTCTGTGCCTGGAACATTCACAGTCTATCTGAAAGTCACAAATGAACGGTCCTGTACGAACGACACGACCATTTTTGTTACAATTGAACCTTCCATTCCGGATGCACAATATTCCTATACCACCCCATCTTGCCTGAATAACCCGATTGATTTTGTTGATTTGTCGTCATTCCCGTCAGGTAAAGATATCGTGACGTGGATCTGGAATTTTGGAGATGCCACCCCTCCTGTTACAATCCATGCTCCCAACTCACCTAACCTGACTCACTATTTCCCCAGTCTTGGGCCATATCCTTCGAAACTAACTGTCATAACTACCGAAGGCTGTCGCGATTCTCTCACTAGAAGCATTCAACTGGATCCGTCCCCCATTGCCGACTTCAGTTACCAGGCAGCCTGCGTGGGTGATACCGTCCCCTTTACTAACCTTTCGCAGCGGAACAACGGTCCAGAGATTGTATCCTACGAGTGGAATTTCGATGATCCCTCTTCCGGTTTCAATACATCGACTCTTGAAAACCCCAGACACCTCTTTACTGCGGTTGCAACCTACAATGTGAGACTTGTTACAGTAAACTTAACCGGATGTCCTGATACAATTTATAAGGATGTCATCGTGTTTGACTCACCTGATGTAGATTATACCTGGAATTACGGGAGTCAGAACAACGAGATTCAGTTTCATATCGATACAGTAGTTACCAATAAGGCTTTGATCGGGAACATGGTATCGTGGAACTTTGACGATGGAACCTGGGGTTATGGATGGAATCCGGTTCATGTCTATCCTGCAGCAGGAATCTTCATGGTAACCCTCTTTGTTACCGATACTGTTGGATGTACTAATGAGATCACTTATCCGGTGATCGTTCCTTCGGTGCCCAACGCCTTCTTCTCCTCCAATTCACCGGTATGTGATGGAGACTATGTTTGTTTCACTGACCTGAGCTCGGTACCATCACCACCTTTCGGCTACATTACAACCTGGATCTGGGACTTTGGCGATGGCTCACCAAATGACACAATCCATTTCCCGAACAGCCCGAATGTTTGCCATTTGTATACCACTGTGGATACATTTGCTGTTACACTCTACGTGATTGATAACAGCGGGTACACGGACAGTACTACGGCAAACGTTATCATCAAACCCAATCCAATCGCTAATTTCATTTACTCCACTGCCTGCCAGAATCAAGTGGTGAATTTTACAGATTTGTCAACGCCGAATGGTGGAGGGAATATCATCAGCTGGAACTGGAAATTTTCAGATCCCGGTTCAGGCCTCAATAATACCTCAGCACTGAAGAATCCTTCTCACTTATTTAGTTACGGGGACTCTATTTATATGGTACGGTTGATTGTTGTCAACTTCAATAACTGTCGCGACACCATCATCAAACCGGTTTATGTTTTTCCTGCACCGCCAGTCAATTTTACCCATGATACAACCTGCCACAATACACTTACTACCTTCAGAGCAGATACATCAGTTACCCATGTAGATTCAATCGTAGCATGGGCCTGGGATTTCGGAGATGGTACACCCATCATCACCGATCCCATCACAACACAACACCTCTTTACCTCTCCGGGGATTTACATAGTTACATTGACAGTGGTTGACCACCATGGTTGCCAGAATTCGGTTTCCCATACCGTAAGGGTGAACCCATTGCCTGTGGCTAATTTTACATGGGTTTCTCCATCCTGCCAGGGCGATTCGGTACTCTTTACCAATCAATCTTTTATCCCTCCAGGATTCACCGGATATGTCGCCAAATGGCTCTGGGATTTCGGTGATGGCACTACCCAAACCATTATCGTCCCAAATTCGCCCAATGTTTATCATACCTTTACCGGCCCAGGCATAACATACAACGTGACCCTGACGGTATGGTCCAACGATAGCTGTACAAAATCTGTTACCAAAACCGTTACCCTGGTTCCTGCACCCCTGGCAAATTTCTCCTACTCCTCTACAAACTGTGCAGGTCAGCCGATCGGATTTTCCAACCTGAGCCAGACAAATGGCGGAGGGCTGATCACCTCCTATCTATGGAATTTCGGTGATCCCGCATCCGGATTGAATAACACTTCCGCCTTGACAAATCCTTCACACACCTATGCTGCATCAGGATCATACACCGTTACACTAACAGCAATAAACGCCAACAATTGTGACGATACAGTAATGAAGACTGTGGTGGTGAACCAACTGCCGGTTGCTAACTTTTCAGCTGATATAGCTTGTCATGGATCACCCACAACCTTCACTGACCTCTCCACTGCCAATGCAGCAAGTATCATCTCCTACTCGTGGGATTTCGGAGATGGTACACCGCTTAACACACAGCCTTCACCAACCCATACCTATGCGAACTATGGACAATTTGTTGTCACACTAACGATAATCAACTCCAACGGATGTATCCATACAGTGTCCAAAAATGTTTTAGTATATCCTTTGCCCATTCCTGAATTTAGCTACAGTACGCCCAATTGCTTTGGGGCAGTGGTTACATTTACTAACCAGTCATCGACGGTTCCTGGGTTCATTGATAACATCGTAACCTGGTTGTGGAACTTCGGAGATGGAACGACACAAACTATCAACTTTCCGGCTAGTCCCAATGTGACCCATACCTTTGTCGGGTCTGCACTATCCCATACTGTAAGGCTAACGGTTACAACCAGTCATGGCTGTACCAAACTCATCGAGCATATAGTGAACAGCGTCCCTTCTCCACTGGCCAACTTCACCTACCCTGGAACTCCGTGTGAAGGAAATCTGGTGCCCTTCACTGATCTTTCTCAGCCAAACGGGGGAGGGTCAATTGTACAATGGGCATGGAACTTTGATGATCCGGCTTCAGGACTTAACAACAACTCCAATGCGCAGAATCCGTCGCATAGCTTCTCCACTGCCGGCACTTTTGATGTCCGGCTGATTGTGACCAATACAAATGGGTGTATGGACACTACGGTCATCGCTGTGACCATCAATTCGCGACCTGTTGCAAATTTTACTGCAGATACAGCATGTTATGGGGACATGACCAGCTTTACTGATCTCTCAACTACCTCAACCAGTACCATCGCCAGCCGTTTCTGGCAGTTTGGGGACGGTCAAACCGGAACAGGGGCGAACCCAACACACTTATATGCCAATCCTGCAACCTATACCGTTATTCTGACCGTTACAACGGCAGCTGGCTGTACAAAGGATACCAGTAAGCAGGTGATCGTTTATCCAGCCCTGACCGCTGCATTTAGCTATAACTCCCCGGCTTGTGCCGGCGATTCCATTCTGTTTACAGACCTGTCCAACTCACCACATGGCCACATTACTGATTGGGTCTGGGATTTCGGTGATGGAACAGGAACGGTAACCATTACGTTCCCAGCCAACCCGAATGTCTCACACATGTATGCCAACGGAGGAACCTACACCGTAACCCTCACTATAACCAACAGTGATGGCTGTACTAAAACCAAAACCAATCAGGTGACGATTAATTATGCACCGGTGGCGAACTTTTCGGCAGCCTCCGGAGGCTGTGAGAATGTCGGACTCCAGTTTACCGATCTCTCCCAGCAAAACGGAGGTGGTTCTATCATTACCTGGAACTGGGATTTCGGCGACCCTGGCTCGGGAACGAACAATACATCGATGTTGAAAAATCCGACCCACGCTTTCACGGCCGGAGGATCATTTGATGTCAACCTCATGGTGACCAACATCAATGGCTGTATCGATTCTCTTACAAGCACTGTAACCATCAATGATGCACCGGTAGCCGACTTTACAGCAGATACTGCCTGCTTCGGTCTGCAAACCAACTTTACGGATGCATCCACCACTTCCGCCGGAACGATCATTGGTTGGCTCTGGAATTTTGATGATCCGGCTTCGGGTTCAAATAATTCCTCAACATTGCAAAACCCGGCGCACGTTTTCACTGGCATCGGCATGTACGATGTTGTGTTGACAGTAACAAATTCCAATGGATGTTTGCACGACACTACATTCGAAATTACGGTGCATCCGGTTCCCGATGCCATGTTCCAATATTCAGCAGCATGTATGGGCAGCCCAACCGTATTTACCGATCTCTCCATTGCCCCGGGAAGTACGATTACTGCCTGGTACTGGGACTTCGGTGATGGAACAGGAACCGCAACCATACAGAATCCGACCTATACATTCACCGCTGCCGGAACCTATAACGTTCAATTAACGGTGACAAACCTGCAGAATTGTACCGATTCGGTTATCGTACCGGTAATTGTCCGGAACAATCCAACAGCCGACTTCTCTTACCTGAACTTTTTCTGTCCGGCCGGACAGGTGAACTTTCAGGATCAGTCGATCGGAGCCGGATCAACCATCGTGGAACGTTTCTGGATCTTTGAACCGGGATATACATCAACCGGAGTGAATCCAATCCACGTCTTTACAGAGAATGACACAACCTACGCTGTCACACTGATCGTAACAGACAATTACGGCTGTATGGACACGATTATCGACAGTGTTTTTGTGAAACCAGGTTTTGAGTTCACTTACACTAATGATACAGTTTGTTTTGGATATCCAACGCACTTCCATGCTCAGAACCTGGCTTCAGGCGACTCACTTTACTCCGTGATGTGGAATTTCGGGAATCCTGCATCCGTGCCAAACAATACATCATTCCTCTACAACCCTTCACACGTATTTACTGCACCGGGTACCTATATTGTCAAATTGAAAGCCTGGAACAGCGATAACTGTGTGGATAGTGTTTACAAGGAGGTAACAGTTTACGACCTGCCACAGCCGGCATATACTTTCGTCTCGGAACCGTGTGACAGCATCGTTGACTTCACAGACCTCAGTATAGCGGGTGGAAACTCGATAGCAAGCTGGGAATGGCACTTTGGTGATGGAACGCCACCTGAAACGATACTTGCTCCGGGTCCGGGGAATACTTCGCACCTCTATTCAAACCTGGGTAATTATATTGTGACACTCGTCATAATGAACAATAACGGTTGCGTGGATTCGATAACCGATACCGTTGAGCGCTATCCCTGCATCAACGCCGTCTTTATCTCCGATACGTTGCTGTGTGCAAGGAACCCTGTTATCTTTGCCGATAGCTCCTATCCGGTTGTAAGCATTAACCAGTGGCACTGGATATTCGGCGATGGCATGGATACGACATATACATCCTATACCCAGACTGTCTCACACGAATTCAATATCTACGGAGATTATATGGTGAAACTTGTCATCAATGCCATCGTTAGCGGCGTTCCGTTTACCGATAGTTCATACCAGATTGTCAGGATTCGTCCTACACCTGAGCCCTATTTCTCCAATGTATATGTTTGTTTAAATCAGACAACACTCTATGTGGATACATCCAACACATTTGGAGATCCCAATACATCGTGGAACTGGACCTTTGGCGAACCTGCCTCCGGAACTTCCAATACATCCACACTGGAAGATCCAACACACAAATACATGACTCCTGGTATGTATGATGTACAGATGATTGTGTCCAACCAGTGGGGATGTACTGATTCCATCACAAAACCAACCAGGGTATTCGATGTCCCAATGGCCGACTTTGAAAGCACAGCTCCATGTCTGGGAGATCCCACCGAATTTACAGATCTCTCCACCCCTGCTGATACGACCTTCGGCATCTGGAGATGGAATTTCGGCGTACCTGGTACTATAAAAGACACCTCCAATCTTCAGGATCCCAGATATACTTATGACTCACTGGGGACATACACAGTACACATGATTGTTCAGGACCTGAATGGATGTATGGATACCATTGATTCGACCTTTACCGTCAATATAACGCCACTCAGTGCGTTCAACATCACTGAGTATGTGGATGGGATGAATGGAAAACTTCAAATGGATAACCTTTCAACTGGGGCAAGTGGTTATTATTGGAACTTTGGTAATGGAAAATACTCGGATGAAGAGAACCCGGTGATCTCATATACAGAAGATGGGACCTACATCATCGAGCTGATCTCGCTTAATGAATTCGGATGTTCAGATACCACCTTCTTCACATATGAACTCCTGTTCAAGGGTCTTTATGTGCCCAATGCCTTTGCTCCATCAAGTACAAACCTGGCTGTTCGACTGTTTAAACCAGTGGGTATTAACCTGAAGAAGTACCATATTCAAGTGTTTAACTCATCTAATCACGTCATGTGGGAATCCACAAAGATCGACCCGCAAGGTCGTCCGGTTGACGGATGGGATGGCACATACAATGGGGTGATCATGCCGCAGGGCAATTACATGTGGAAAGTGAGTGCCACCTTCATCGATGATTCGCCATGGGACGGCTCAGATATTGGGACAGGCGAATACGATACCATGGGTACTGTCACATTAATTCGTTAATCAGCTAATTATACCTAAATGAAAAAGGTTTTTATATATCCATGCTTATTAATCCTGGGGTTTCTGGGGTTATCTCAGACTGCCCAGGCGCAGGATGTGAACTACTCTCAGTATTTTAGCTCCCCCCTCTATTTTAATCCGGCATATACCGGGATCAATACGGGGTTGCGGGCGAGGTTTCTGTTCCGGGATCAATGGCCTTCGCTGCCAATCGATTTTAAATCATACTACTTTTCGGCAGATATCGGGGACCGAAATCTGCCGGGTGCCGGCGGTATCGGGATCATGATCAACTCAGATTCCCCCGGAGCAGGTCTGATTAATACCTTGCAGGCAGCTCTGACTATAGGTGTCAGGATACCTATCACAAGTTTCATGGTTGCACAGATCGGAATTAAAGCTGCCATCATTCAACGGAAGGTCAACTGGGATGACCTGGTCTTTGCCGATCAGCTCGACCCCAAGTATGGTGCCATTTATCAGACATCATTTATTCCACCGGATGCCAATTCACGGGTTGTCCCCGACTTTGCTGCCGGCGGTATCCTGCAGTTCTCAAATGAGCCGGGTAACATTACAGGCTCCATTGGATTTGCTGTAGATCACCTGTTTAAACCGGATATCTCTCTCCTCTCCGATGGAAGCGCACCTTATCCAAGAAAATTTGTGGTTCACGGAGATGCAGTTTTTGCTGCAGGATATGGATCCTCCTCAAGTATGTATGGCGGGAACGGAGATCCATTGATGATCAGCCCGGGATTTGTGTTTATCAACCAGGCAAACCTCAACTCCCTGGAGGTCGGATTGAACTTGTTGAAATTTAATGTCTATCTTGGCGCATGGTACAAGACCACCATGACAGGCAATACAAATAACGCTATCGCTCTGCTGGCCGGATACCGGTACAACTTCATGGAAGATATGAGCATCAAGTTTATCTACAGCTACGACCTGCAAATTGCTGGTGTGATGCAGGGGACAGGTGGGGCTCATGAGATTAGTCTGGTCCTTGAATTTGGTGGATTCTCTCTCTTCGGTGGCGGTGGAAGCGGAAGCGGAAGCCGGGGTTTTGTTCCTACAGGCCGATCCAAGGGTTATGGGCCACTCGAATGCCCGAGTTTCTATTAATCGTTTTAAAAACCGGAATTTTTCCGGTTTTTTTTTGGAGATCTCATGTTGAAATATTATTTTTGACTGACCGTTTAGTCAACATATGTCGACGGCATGTTAAAGGTTCAATATATTATTCTTCTATTTGTATTCCCGTTGGTTTCATTGGCGCAGGATGCCGGTCATCTTAAAAGCTGGGATTTGAAAGGGTACCTGAATGATCTTCAAATGGTCCAGTTTCAAAAGGTCAATGATCCCTGGATCCTGGATAATGAAATACACAATCGTCTCGATTTCTCATGGCACCCTGGACAGGTATTCCGGATGGGTTTGGGAATGCGAAACCGTTTCCTATTTGGACAAAGTTTTACTCAGAATCCACCCTATAAAGGATCCCTTACCACCGATCCCGGATTGGTTAACCTGACATGGAGCCTTTTATCAGGAAATTCATTTCTGCTGGTAGCGCAATTCGACAGAGCCTGGCTCTCTTTAACAGTCGGTAAGGTTCAATTAACAGTAGGGCGGCAACGGATTAACTGGGGGCAGTCAATCGTGTGGAATCCCAACGATATTTTTAATACATACTCATTCTATGATTTCGATTACCCGGAACGTCCGGGCAGCGATGCTATCAGACTACAATTCTATCCCAGCAGTACTTCCACGGTTGAGGCAGCCGTGAAATGGAACAATCAGGGCCAGATTACGGTTGCAGGACTAGGCCGGTTCAATCTCTGGCAATATGATATCCAGTTTATGGGTGGGCTGGTAAATGATCAGGATTGGGTGATCGGGACAGGGTGGTCAGGAAACATTAGTCAGGCAGGAT
>CAYUZX010000063.1:0-18374 GCA_964449285.1 uncultured Prolixibacteraceae bacterium | reverse complement strand
ATTGCTGCAGAGCGCTGAAGGGAAGGGGGACGTAAGACGTAAGACGTAAGACGTAGGACGTAAGACGTGAAACAACTTAATATGGCAATGATGCGCATTGATGACTGAGGCGAGCGATAGAAAACTTTTTCGATCCGCCTTTTACCAAAGCATCTTCACCATCGCTTACAACCTGGCAGAAGACTTAACTCGGAACCGACCATCGCAGATGCCAACTGCACCTTGGTGTGCCTTTACATATCGATCGTTCTCCTGGTTTCCAGCCTGATCTACGAACTCACCGGGTTTGCTTGCATCGATGCCATCAGCGCTGCAGGCCTTATCTGGTTTTCCGTGAAAGAGGGCATTGAAGCGATGGAGAAAGCGAAAAAGCAAAGTTATGTGGAGTGCAGCTGTCATGTCACCTCTCACCCCTTAGGTCCAACCTAAGTCCCGCATATAGAACCAATATTCCCACGATCTGAATCAGGTGAAACACACCATTATGATCGAATTCCCAGATGCAGTGGACGTGAATCGCTTCACTCGCCTGGACAGCTGCCGCTATCATGGTGATCAGGATGCCGGCAGCCATAAGGGATGCCCCTTGCAAACGATGCCGGGTTGAAAGAACGATGTAAACCACCAGCGAAAATAACATCGCAGCGGCCTCATACAGGATAAAAACCAGAAAAATCCCCGGAAAGACAAGGGTAATGACGTAAAACAGGGTTCCGATAGTTAACAGCAGCGGGAGTGTGATTTTGGGAAGAACTCCTCGTGTCAGGTCATAGACAACTCCCACCACAAACAGAGAGACAGTAAGTCCCAGCGCCAGGTTCAACGGTTGCCACAGGATGTAATTAAGCTTGGCCGGCATGTGGAATCCGTGAGCCACGGCGCCGGTGAATGCTGCAAAGGCCAGTAATCCAAATGCCCATGCCCAGATCCTTCCTTTTTTAATGTTGTTGATCCGGCCAGCTTGTATGGTAAGGAAACTGACAATCATAGCAATCACTGAGAGAACGACATCGGTTGCCGCGGTGGTTTGTTCGGTGGGAACATCGATGAAGGTCATACAGGTTTAAGGTTAATAATGAATGAAGTCATACGAAACACGAAATATGAAATGAATCTTTTATTTAAGTTAATCTACAATGAATAGAAGTACGCCTTCTTCCGTTTGTGTTCGATGAGGATTATCCTGATCATCGCCCATAAAGTAAGTCATCCCGGCTTGCAGGGAGGTCTTTATCCCATCCTTTAACTCACTGATCATCTCTCCTCTCAGAATATGGATAACATGACCGCGTGCACACCAGTGGTCAGCAAGGTAACCAGGAGAATATTCCACTAACCTGATTCTCAGGTTTTTTTGTTCGATTGTTTGCCAGGTTGCGAATCCGGTTTCACCGGGATGAAGGGTTTTAGGAATGTTCTCCCAGTTTATGGACGAAAACGGCATGTTTTGGAGCTGCATGTTATCAGATTTTTGAAGGGATGACTGGCCGTAGATCAACAAGGAAAATATTTCTTCAAAAGTAAAAAATTTCAATGATCCGATGATTCTAATTTTGTCATTCATTTTTTATTCAAGACCTGATGACTTCCTTCATTTCCGAGAACCCGTTGAACAGAAAATACTTAATTTAGCCTTTTAAAGATTTGTTGCATGAAAGACAAATTGTACCTTGGAAGACGTCGCCACCTGATCTTGATGGTTTTAATCATCAGTGCACTAATTTTAATCTCTGGCTTCTTCTACTTTCGGTTTGAATATTTCAAGGCTATTCACAATAAACAGAACGAGTTAAAGTCAATCTCAGAGCTAAAGATCAACCAAATTTCGCAATGGAGAGCGGAACGGCTGGCCAATGCCAACCTGCGAGCCCAGAGTCCGTATTTCGCTAAGGCTGTTGAACTTTTCTCGACCCAAAAAGAGTATGCCTATCTAAGGGGTGTGTTGTTGAAACAACTCGAAGCACTAAGGGTTGGGTATGGAAATGAAAACGTGTTTATTACTTCTTCCCATGGCGATTTACTTTTATCTTCAGATACGGGTCTCACAACAATGCCTTCAGATTCCTACACTTCTGAATTAATCCAATGGGCGGTAACCAGCAAAGAGGTCATTTTCTCAGAAGTATACCATAGTCAAGAATTTAATGCTTTCTATATCAATATCATAGCTCCTCTTTCTATTGAAAATGGGAACGTAGTCGGTGCCATCGTATTTCAGATAAATCCGAAAAATTTTCTTTTTCCTTTAATTCAATCCTGGCCAACACCCAGCAAAACATCGGAGTCGTTAATTGTTCAAAAGGAGGGGGACAGTGTTCATATTTTAAATACACCAAGGTTTCGGGAGAGTACTGCCGGTCCCCTTCGTTTCCCTTTGACAGCCAAAGAGAAACCTTCCGTTCAGGCCATACTGGGACAAATCGGAAGCACGGAAGGAGTTGATTACAGAGCGAATCATGTACTGGCTGATATCCGGAAAGTGCCGTTTACGCGATGGTACATCGTGTCTAAAGTTGATAAAAGTGAGATTTTCTCTGACCTTTTCATCATGACGATCATCATCGCCACGTTTACCCTGTTCCTGATTTTGCTGGCTGGTGTTACCATCACATGGATCTATCACTACAGGCAGAAAAATGCATATAAGCTGCTCTTTCTGAAGGAGAAGGATCTCTCTGACGCCCAGCAACAACTCCAAAATACGTACAGGTTGGCAAAGATTGGTGCCTGGGAGTGGAATTCTTCACTAAATTCTTTTACATGGTCAGAAGAGCTTCTCGAAATTGCCGGATTCGATTCCTCCCAATCAACTCCTGGGATCGATGAACTTCCTTCTATGTTTGTCGCGGGCGACTGGGATCGATTGAAAGCTGCTGCGAAGAGTGCATTGGAGAGGAGGAATCCTTTTCATCTCGAACTTCAATTCATTCGCCAGGATGGTGACGTGCGATGTGTAAGCACATTTGGTGAAACATTGCTTGATAAAGAAGGATGTGTGATTGGGCTAAATGGCACCGTTCAGGACATAACTACACAACGGCTTTCTGAAGAGAAGATCAGAAAGAGTGAGGCAAAATATATTTCCATCTTTGAGAATACAGGAACCGCTACCTTACTTGTTGAGGAAGACATGACCATCAGTATGGCAAATATCCAGAATTTTCAGATGACCGGGTATACCCCTGAAGAGCTGGTGGGACGGAAATGGATACAATTTGTGGATCCGTTAAGCCTGGAAATCATGCAGAAAAACCATCTCCTGAGGCGGGCGCATCCCGGGATGGCGCCTGATAAATATGAGGTAAAACTCATTCGTAAAGATGGACAAGTACGGGATACTGTGATCAGTATTGGGATGATTCAAAACACGAAACAAAGTATCGTCTCCATGTTCGATATAACTGATCATAAACAGGCGCAGGAGGCGCTAATAGAAAGCCGGGAGATCTATAAAGTGGTCGCAGACAAGATGACCGATGTTGTTTGGCTAATGGACCTCAGTGGGAAAAGTCTGTTTGTGTCGCCTTCCATCACTCAGTTTACCGGATATTCGATTGAAGAGTATCTGAACCAGACAATAGACGACAGATTTACCCCTGAATCGGCAAAAATTGCGAATCAGATATTGAAGGAAAAGATGCAGGATGTGTCTAAGTTTCCTGAGAAATTTAAAGGCTATAGTCTCTCTTTACAACTTGAATACAGGTGTAAAGACAATCAGACAAAATGGGGAGAGTTGATGATTTCACCCTATTTTGGAAAAAATAATCATTTGAACGGACTTCATGGCGCAACAAGAGATATCAGTGAAAGAAAATCCGCAGAGGAGAATGTACGAAAGCTTTCAAGAGGGGTCGAACAGAGTCCGGTGTCGATGATCTTTACCAACCTTGAAGGCAGGATTGAGTTCGTTAATCCGAAATTTACAGAAATGACCGGCTATATCTCTGATGAAATCATCGGGAAAGTAGCCCGAATTTTAAAACCGGGGTCCACTTCTCCCGAACTTCACCAAAAAATCTGGGAAACAATCCTGTCGGGGAAAGAGTGGAAAGGCGAGTTCATCAGTAAGAAGAAATCAGGGGTGCAGTACTGGGAATCGATATCTGTTTCTCCGATCATGGATTGGGAGGGTAGTATTACCAACTTTATTTTGATTACGGAAGACATTTCCGATCGAAAAAATATGATCAAAGAGCTCACATCCTCAAGAGATCAAGCAGAAGAGAGTGACAAACTGAAGTCGGCTTTCCTGGCCAACATGTCGCATGAGATCAGAACGCCAATGAACTCGATCATTGGGTTTGCCGACCTGTTATCTGATCCCGAATTGACGGTTGCCGATCGTAAAAGGTTCACCCAAATCATTAAATCCAGGTCCAACGACTTAATGCACCTTGTCAATGATCTTCTTGAACTTTCAAGAATCGAATCCGGAAACGCAGTCATCGTTCAGGAACGGGTTGCTTTGAATGATATCATTGATGAGATCCAGACAATATTTCTTCAAAAATTGCACTCCATTGATAATAAAGATATCGAACTTAGTTTTAGCAAGCCCCTTTCTGACGATCAGGCCATCATTAATTCGGATGTATATGTGGTGAAGCAGGTATTCTCGAACCTGATCGACAATGCCATCAAATTTACAAGCCATGGCGTGATTCATTTTGGATACCTTCCGCCGAAAGCGAACGAGATCACTTGTTTCGTGTCTGATACCGGGGTTGGAATTTCGAACAAAAATCAACAGGTGATTTTTGAACACTTCCGGCAGGCAGAAATGACAGATCCTCATAAATATGGTGGAACCGGATTGGGTCTTTCCATTTGCAAAGGATCTCTGGCTCTATGCGGAGGGCGAATCTGGGTGGAATCTGATCCGGGGGAAGGCAGTACATTCTATTTTACCTTGCCCTTTAAACCCATGGCAAAGAGCGGGTATGAACCAATAAAAGCTATTGTCACTGAGTTGCCACGGGAGGACCAGCAGGGACAATTTCTCTGGACGGGAAAGAGACTCCTGCTCGTAGAAGATGAAGAGACAAACCTGGAGTTTCTTAAAGTTATTTTAAAGAAGAAACAACCAGAATTGATTTGTATTAAGACTGCCTTTGAACTTCGGAACCTATACAGCGACCTTGAAACATTCGACATCATCTTGCTTGATCTGAGATTGCCTGATGCCGAAGGATGGGATCTGGTCAGAGAGATTAAAGATCGAAGGCCAGATCTTCCCGTAATAGCACAAACGGCCTATGCCATGTCGTCCGACCGTCAGAAATGCCTGGAAAAGGGTTTTGATAATTTTATTTCGAAACCAATTAATAGAGAGATTTTAATCAAAATGATCTCAGGATATCTCGGTCGAAATACCTGAAAGGAAGAGACGGTAGTCGGCAATTTCACGTATTTTGGTGAAAAATATTTTGTCACTTGAACTGTTTTATCCAAAACGAATTCCACTGCCGATCTGTCGGTACTCCGTGAAGTTTTCCCATGAATTCACGCAGGCTTCTCTTTTGCATTCCCCGGAAGCCATATGGTTCCATGTAGTCGGTTTGTAGCTCCTGAATTTCGAGGAATTGTTTATGTTGATGAACAAGCAAGTGATCCGGTTTTCCTTCCTGCGCCCAACGTCTTACATCTTGGGTTTCTCGTCCCTCATCTTTCGCCACCGGCTCTTTGCGTAAGGTGTTACCGACTGTTTGGAGAAATCCTCTTTTAGGTACTTGAAATACCCCGTGATAGCGATCATCGCCGCGTTATCGGTTGTATATTCGAAAGGGGGAATAAATGCATTCCAACCCTCTTTTTTTGCTGTCAGCAACAGCGCCTTCCGCAAGGCAGAGTTGGCAGAGACCCCGCCGGCAATAGCGACATCCATGATACGCGGTCCGCCATCCGGGATCCGGGATCTGGGATCCGGGATCTGGGATCCGGGATTCGTAATTCGTAATTCGTAATTCACATTTCGTATCTGCCCGACCGCCAGCTTCAACTTCCCTAAAAGTATCTCCACAATCGTCTCCTGGATCGAGGCACAAAGGTCAGGTTTATTTTTTTCAATAAATGCCGGATCCTTTCTCAGTTCATCCCTGATAAAATAGAGGATGGAGGTTTTCAACCCGCTAAAGCTGTAATCAAGTCCGGGGATGTTTGGTCGGGCGAATGAAAACCGGGAGGAATCGCCCTCTGCTGCCAGTTTGTCGATAACCGGGCCACCCGGATAGGGGAGGCCCAGGATCTTGGCTGTTTTATCAAAAGCTTCGCCGGCGGCATCATCGATAGTTTGCCCCACTATCTCCATATCAAAATAGTCCCGCACCAGGACGATCTGGGTGTGCCCTCCGGAGACTGTCAGGCAGATAAACGGGAATGCGGGCAGAGGACGTGGATTCTCTGGATTTTCGAGGAAGTGCGCCAGGATATGGGCCTTCAGGTGGTCAACTTCGATCAGGGGGATGCCCATGCCCAAGGCAAAACTCTTTGCAAAAGAGGATCCAACAAGCAGCGAACCAAGTAGCCCCGGACCCTGTGTAAAGGCCACTGCAGTAAGTTGATTTTTACGTATATTTGCTCTTCGGATTGCGGCTTCAATGACCGGTACGATATTTTGCTGATGAGCACGGGATGCCAGCTCCGGGACCACTCCTCCGAACTCCCTGTGGATCTCCTGGCTGGCAGTGATGTTCGACCGCACGATGGTTCCTTCAACCACTGCTGCGGAGGTATCATCGCAGGAAGATTCGATACCGAGGATAAAGGGTGCCATCAGGGTAAATTATCAGTTTACAAAAAGCAAAAATAAGATAAAAACAGCAGGTAAAATAGTGTCCTATCTGGTGACGATCCTGATCTCTCTGGTCATGACACTGTACCTGGTGGTGAGTGACACCTGGATTCAGAGCTTTACTATACAGATGACTGCCGACTATCTCTCCAGGGAACTGGGAGCTACTATACGGGTTGGCAGCTTCGGTCTCTCCTTCGGTAACGGATTGGTTATAGAAGATATTTTAGTGAAGGACAATCGTGATTCAACCCTCTTTTCAGCACAGCAGGTTGGCGTCAAGCCGATCTGGTTTAGCCTCTCCGGCAGATCCATCAACGTGCAAAAGATCCTCATCAGAAAGGGAGAGTTTCAGCTTCTGAAACACAAAGGGGATTCCACACTTAACCTGATGTTCATCATCAATCGTTTCGCTTCTACCGACACTGTACCAAAAATACCTGATACGATTTCTGCTGCCCCATGGACGATAACCTGTCATAACCTGGACCTTGACGGTATCCGGTTTCATTATCAGGATGAAAACAAACCTGCAGTGCCTGAAGGGATGGATTATTCAAACATCGACGTTCGTGATGTTAGCCTGAATATCACCAATGTCAGAATTGAAGGCGATACGATCAATGCAACTATTAACAATCTTACTGCCAAAGAGCGTAGCGGAATATACTTGCATGAATTTCAGGGTGATTGCAAGGTTTGTAGCCAGTTTATTGTGGTAGATAACCTGAGGTTGATCACCGACAATTCAAATCTTTCGCTCGATTTTGCTTTCCGGTACAACGGCTTCATCGCCTTTACCGATTTCCTGAAACGTGTGACGATTGAAGCTGATATTAAGACTTCGGAGTTTGATATGACCGACATTGGGTTTTTTGCCTCGGAGGTGAAAGCCATGCACAACCGTTTTAGGCTCGATGGGGATATTTCGGGGACTGTCAGTAAGTTCAGAGCGAAAAACTTACATGTAGCCTTCGGTAATAATACTCTTTTTGACGGAAACATTTATTCAGTCGGACTGCCGGATGTCATGGCCACCTATGTCGACATGAAGATCAATAGCTTTACCTCCAGCGCAGAGGATATCCGGTCGTTCAGGATTCCTGGGGACCCTGATACCCTGGCTATTCCGGCTATGGTTGAGAGCCTTGGACTGATCAGAGTTAAGGGCGATTTTACGGGCTTCGTGGATGATTTTATCTCCAGTGCAGAGATCCAGACTGACATTGGAGACGCGATTACAAATCTTCAACTGAAGCAACAGAAGAGAGGAGGACCGCTGGCATACAAAGGCGAGCTCAGGATTATTTCGTTTGATCTGGGAAAGCTTATGGAAGACCAGGACCTTCTTGGTAAGGTTACCTTGCGTGCCAATCTGGATGGCCAGGGTACTTCATTCGATAAAGCTGACCTGCTAATGCAGGTGCAGGTCGACTCCGCTGTACTTAATCGATATAACTATAAAAACATAGCAGTCAATGGCTCCCTGATTCGGAAGAAATTCTTCGGAGATGTTACTGTGGATGATCCCAACCTGCAGCTTACTTTCCACGGAATGGCCAATGTTCATGATACGTTACCAATATTTAAATTCGATGCCGTTATTGCTCATGCACAGCTTTTCAACTTACATCTCCTGAAGAGGGACTCGGTGGAGGTCTTTTCTGCTTCCATTGATGCTGATTTCCGCGGAAGTACTGTGGATAATGCTGACGGAATGCTCAATTTGCACGAAATCTCTTATTGGGAGGGGAGAAATCGTGCAGTGATTGATTCGCTGCTTGTGACGACTAATGCAGACTCTTCCGGACAGAAAGTCTATGAAGTACGATCCGATTTAGTGGATGCTTATTTTACCGGTGAGTTTGAATTCACTAAGCTAGTGCCATCTGTTGTAACATTCATCCAAAAATATTTGGCCAGCTTTGAGATGCGGAGTGATTCAACCCGGAAATACCACTATTCTGGACAGGAACTGAACTACCGGATAGAGTTTAAAAGAACCGCTGATGTTACAGCTATTTTTCTACCATTCCTGGAGATCGCCCCCGGTTCATATCTGGAAGGAAGTTATAATGAGGCTGATAAGTTGCTTTCGCTAACGGGCCGATCACCAATACTTCATGTGAGAGGAATGGAGTTGGAACACTGGTTCATCGATGCCGAGACCCGCATTGATGATCTATCCCTAAGTACCGGGTGTGATCAGCTGATCATGAATAAGTCGAGACCAACTGATACGATTTATATTCAACTTGACACACTCTTACTTACTGCCAGCGTTCGTCATGACAGTATCCTCTACAAAGTAAGCTCGGCTTCAGGGAGTGATTACAGCTATTTTCAGGGATTCCTCACCTTTCTGGAATTGGGAAGCGTGAAAATAAAGCTGGAGGAACTCGACCTTAAACTGGCCGGAAACGCCTGGACTATCTCGAAAGAAAACTTTGTGATTCTGGATTCTTCCCTGGTCGAATTCCACGATCTCACCTTTTTGAGCGGCAACCAATGGCTCTCTCTTAACGGAAGGATTACCCATCATGAACTCGATACCCTGGATTTGAAATTTAACGGGGTTGATGTTTCACAGCTCGATTATTTTACGGCCAATCCCAACATCGACATCGACGGCGTTTTATCCGGAAGCCTCAAGATCACCGATGTCTTCAACAAACTTTCGGTCTATTCCGATCTGAAATTAGACAACTTCAGCTTCAATAAGCAACATCTTGGGGATGCTGTGTTTCAGGTCAACTATGATCGGGCGGAAGAAAAATTTGATGTGCTTTCGGAAATTATCTATACCGGAAATATTGGCCGGAATATCCCATTTTCATTGACAGGGAGTATCTATACAACCAAGCCTGATCCCCATTTTGACTTTGACCTGAAACTGAAGAATTTGAACCTCCGGATGCTGGAGCCTTTTGTTTCGGGGTTTATGTCGAAGTTAACCGGATTGGCATCAGGGGAGATGAAGATTACCGGTACAATCAATGAACCCTCATTTCAGGGAGAGCTGAATCTGATGCGCACCGAGTTCAAAATCAATTACCTCAATGTGCCCTACTCCTTATCAGATATCATCGACATTGAACCTGATAAGATTGCATTCAACAATATCGTGATGTATGATTCCCTTGGCAACAAAGCCTATCTGAATGGGTCCATCAATCACAATTATTTCAAGGATATATGGCTGAATCTATCGATCAGCATGGATGATTTCTCTGCCTTCCGGAATACCTATGCTCAGAATAATATCTTTTACGGAAACGCCAGAGCTAGTGGAACGGTAGGGATCAACGGTCCCCTGGATAACATCGTTGTGAATGTGAACGCCAACACAGGGCAAAATACCCGCGTAACCATTCCGATCAGCCTGACGCAGAATGTGGGGCAGGTGGATTACATTATTTTTAAGCAATTGAGAGAGGATTCACTACTGGGTATACGCAAATCATCAAGTGCACGTTCAACAACAGGCTTAACGTTGGCGTTGAGTCTGGATGTGAGATCCGATGCCCAGGTGGAAGTGTTGTTTCCGGATCAATTGGGGAACATCAAAGCCACTGGATCCGGAAACCTCAACATGGGGATGACACCTACGACTCCATTCAACCTTCATGGAAGCTATTTTATTAACAAGGGATCTTTCCTTTTCCAGATGAAAAACCTGATCCGTATGCCGTTTGACATTAAAGAGGGGAGCTCGATCTCATGGACCGGTGATCCGACTAACGCAACTATATCATTAGCAGCTATATACAAAACAAAAGTTCCTCTGACCGGACTTAGTTCAGAGACATCAAACATTCAGGGCCGGATCCCGGTTGAGTGCATCATCCGCCTTAACGGGAAGCTGATGAATCCAATCATGTCGTTTGGATTGGCATTGCCCTACGCCCAGGAGAATGAACGAGCGCTGGTGTTTAACGCTATTGATACAAACAATACAGCTGAGATGACACAGCAAGTGTTGTACATCCTGGTGATGAATCAGTTTAAACCCGTTGCAGGTGGAACAGGGTCTACGGTAGATGTTGGAGGCACTTCGCTTGCTATCGTGACAAACCAGATCAACAGCTGGCTTTCGGGCATGACCCAGAATCTGAACATCGGTGTTAATTACAAACCTGGATCAGCTACAGCCAGTCAAGATATTGACATGACAGTCTCCACCCAACTTTTTAATGATCGTTTACTGATTGACGGAACGTTTGGCATGTCATCGTATAAAAATACCTCTTCCGCCCAGGCCAGTACGATCGTAGGTGATATTAATGTTGAATACATCCTCACCAAGAACAGGAGATGGAGAATCCGGGCATTCAACCGGACCAACACCATCGACCTTCTGAATAACAACGCACCCTATACACAAGGGGTAGGTCTCTCCTTCCAGCGTGATTTTTATACCTGGAAAGAGCTATTCCAGAAAACCAGCGCCAAAAAAGCAAATACCAGGGAACAAATTCCAACTAACAAATAATATCCAATATCTGATACTTGATACCCAGCAACAAGCAACTAAAAACTCATATCATGAAACCCTTCACCTGTATTTTTTCCATTTTCCTGCTATTTCTCCCGGGGATGATGTGGTCGCAGATTGTGATTGATCAAACCGATATGCCGAATGCTGGAGATACGCTTCGTGTGAGTATAACAAGTACTGTCCCTGTCAATTATGCCAAAACAGGGAGCGACACTACATGGGATTTTTCAATGCTGCAGCCAATGAACCAACGGGTTGATACTTTCGTTGCTGCTAACAGCACACCTCCCGAGTACTGGGTGTTCTTCCTCCCCGATCTGGTTTTCAACCTCGCAAGTCCCCAGGGAAACAGTGAGTTCTTCCCCGGACTTCCGTTGAGCCAGGCCTATACATTCTTTAAAAAAACCGATGACGCCTTCGTTGATAACGGATTTGCATTCAAGATTCAAGGATCTGTTCTGCCTGTAAGATATAATGTCCCTGACAAATACTACACTTTCCCATTAGATACTAATGCCAGTTGGGTTTCTTTCTCCTCTGTGGCATTTGAGTTTCCCGGCATGTTCTATTTTTCTACCCATCGGGACCGAACTTCGTTTGTAGATGGATGGGGAACTGTAATCACCCCTTTCGGTTCATTTAAAACCCTGAGGATACGGTGTGACCTGGTGCAGCAAGACAGCATATATATCGACTCCCTCGGTTTTGGTATTGGGATTGACAGAAACATTACAGAATATAAGTGGATGGCAGAAAATATGGGAATTCCTATATTGCAAGTAAACAACGAAGGGTTGTTCTCTACAGCCACCTACCGTGACAGCACGCGGCTTTCGTCTCTTTCGCTCTCCATATCCCTTGGCCCGGATACGACAGTAAATAAGGGAGCCGTTATTACCCTCTATGCTACGGTTTCAGGTGGTGCCCCGCCTTACAGATTTTTTTGGAGTACGCTGGATACAAGTCAGTCTTTGACTGTTTCTATGGATACCACCCGTTCATTTGAAATTGTGGTGATCGATGGCCTGAATAAATTCGCTTCCGATCAAAAGCTGGTAACAGTGGTCTCCCCCGGGATAGAAGAACAGGAGATCCGGTCACTCAGAGTCTTTCCGAATCCTGCAGAAAGGATGGTACGGATCTCCCCTCCAAACGGTTTTCAGTCTGGTATGGTGCTACTTTTCGATTGGAGCGGA
Source organism: uncultured Prolixibacteraceae bacterium (assembly GCA_964449285.1). Classification (GTDB taxonomy): domain Bacteria; phylum Bacteroidota; class Bacteroidia; order Bacteroidales; family FEN-979; genus QYOJ01. Next base: position 5,887 of record CAYUZX010000063.1, on the reverse strand, counting down.
AAAGAGGTTCTGAGAAAGGAGATTACAACTTCATCAGAACTTCGGGCATTTGATCTTTCATCCTTGCCGGCGGGAATTTATATGGTGCGGCTGGTTACGGAGGGAAACGTGTTTCAGGGGAAAGTAATACGGATGGGAAAGTGAAAGGGGTGATGAAGGAAGGTGGGACGTGGGACGAAAGCTATTAGATATAAGATGTGTATTTCGTATTTCATATTTCGTATGACCTATGGCAGGATAGCTGTATGGCAGAATAAATCGAAAATCGAAATGCGAAGCATTCGTGAACACCAGTGAAAATGAAAGATTTGTAAATAATCAATCGGAAATGAGTTTCACCGTCTACAGGAGTTCTGCCGGATCAGGAAAAACCTTTTCATTGGTTAGGGAATACTTGAAGATCGTAATAAAACATCCACCGGGGTTCAGGCATATCCTGGCAATCACTTTTACACACAAAGCAGCCAACGAGATGAAGCAACGCGTGATGAACGCGTTACGCGACCTCTCCAGGAGCAGTGAAATTATCCCAGGAGGTGCATCCAGGCAGATGCAACGCAGTCTCATCGAAGAGACCGGATTAGGGGAGGAGGAAATTTCCCGACGGGCAGGAGAAGCATTGTCGCTAATCCTCCATCACTACTCAGAATTCTCAATCGGAACCATCGACAGTTTTTCTCACCGTATTATTCGTGCTTTTGCTCACGATTTTGGGCTGCCAGTTTCATTTGCCGTTGAGCTTGAGTCGAATGAGCTTCTCACGACGGCTGTGGATCTTCTCCTGGAACAGGCCGGCAGCAACGAAGAGCTTACCCGGCTGCTTGTCAGTTTCCTCGAATCAAGGATGGAAGAGGATAAAGGTTGGAATATTGACCGTTTGCTGGTCTCCTTTGCCGAACTGCTTCTGGATGAAGAGGGAGAGGTAGAAGTGAGAAAACTTGCATCCCTGACGATGGCTGATTTTCATACCATCAGTAAACAGTTGGTTGCCCGTATCAGGAGTATTGAGCAGCAATTTAAAGAGTTGGGAGAGAAGGCGCTGAACCTGATCGACAGTCATGGGATTCCTCATGGCTCGTTCTATTTCGGGAAGACTGGAATCCCGGGTTATTTCGGATACCTGGCTCAGATGAAGATGAGTAACCTGGAACCAAACACCCGTGTTACAACCACACTTGAAGAGGATAAATGGGTTAGCTCGAAAGCCTCTGTCAAGGACATCGCTGAAATCAATGGGATTAAACCTGCATTGCTGGACATATATCAACATGCAGAAGTGTTAAAAGAGGCAAAATCAGAGAGCTACCACTTGGCGAAGCTTTTGACAAAAACGATTTATCCTCTTGCGGTGTTGAATGAGATCGGACGCGTATTGGATGAATTTAAACGTCAGCATAACCTGGTTCATATTTCCGAATTCAACAGCCGCATTGCACGGATCGTCATGCGTGAGCCGGTACCTTTCATCTATGAGCGATTAGGGGAGAGATTTCACCATGTCCTCATTGATGAGTTTCAGGATACTTCCCGCCTGCAATGGCTCAATTTCGTGCCGCTCGTGGAAAATGCCCTTGCCGGAGGCTATTTCAACCTCGTGGTTGGCGATGGTAAACAGGCCATCTACCGCTGGCGGAATGGTGATGTCACACAGTTTACCTCTTTGCCGGCTCTTCCCGGCCGTGATGAAAATCAGTTGATCCGCCAGCGGGAGACACTTTTCCAACAGTATTTTACCGAACACCATCTCGATTTCAACTATCGCTCCTTGCCGGAGATTGTAAATTTTAATAACAGGTTTTTCCGATGGCTTTCACAACACCTGGATCCCGGCTTACAGAAAGTATACAGGGAGCTGGAGCAGAAATCAGCTTCCGTCAGGGAGGGTGGCTATATTCGTTTGGATTTCATCACACGTGATGAGACGGATCTAACCTATGCCGAACGAACGATAAACCGGACTGAAGAGATCATCAACCAGCTTCTGGTAAAAGGGTATGCACTGCAGGATATAGCCGTATTATGCAGAACAAACAAGCAAGCTGGTCGGATCGCCAGGGAGCTCATCCTGCGCGGCATTGATGTGGTCTCATCAGAATCCCTTCTATTGTCTTACTCGCCGGAGGTGAGGTTCATTACCGCGTTGATCCGGTTTCTGTTTGAGCCTGCTAATACCATCATCCAGGCATCTCTTGTAAATTATCTTTTTAATTCCGGTGCACTGAAGGAGGAGAAAGAGAATTTTCACGCGTTGCTGGCCGAAATTGGCCGGTCAGAATATCCCGGAGATCCTCTTCTTAAGATCCTGCAGCGAAATGGATTAAAGATTGATAAAGAGGATCTGCTCACACTTCCGGTCTATGACCTTTGTGAGATGATAATCCGCCTCATTGGGTTGGACAAGAAAGCAGATCCGTATATTCAGTTTTTTCTGGATGCCGTTATCGCATTTGTGGAAAAAGAGACCCACAACGCAGCCGACTTCCTGGAGTGGTGGGAGGAGCATAAAGGCAGACTCTCTATTGTGGTGCCGGAAGGGGTTGATGCTGTCCGAATCATGACGATCCATAAAGCGAAAGGGCTTGAATTCCCGGTGGTTATATTACCGTTTGCCGACGAATCGCTGAAGACCAGTAAAAATTATCTCTGGGTTGAGCTGCCTGCGGAGGACAAACCCAGACTCAAAACAGCATTTCTATCTGTTGAAAAGCAGATGTTGGAGACTCCTTTTGCAGACCAATACAGGGACGAGCAGACTAAATCCATGCTGGATCTGACTAACTTGCTTTATGTGGCGTTGACTCGTTCGGCAGAACAGTTATATATTATAACCACTCCACCACCCACTAAGATGGAGGAGTTAAAATCGCTTCCCGCTTTCTTTGCTGCTTATCTGCAATCGATCGGGATCTGGGAGGAGGAAAAATCAACCTACGATTTCGGTCAGTTTTCTCCAAAGCAGGGTGTGTCTGCAAAGCCAACAGGAATCATTCGCACGCTTTCATCCGTTCCGTCAGGTAATTGGAGGAAAGCAATCAAAATCCGTCAGAGGGCTCCTGAATACTGGGATATGGAAGATCCTTCGGGGAGGGTTGATTTTGGCAGCAGAGTTCATGACATCCTTGCCGGCATCAGGGTAGCTGAGGATATTGAAGAGGTTATGAAGAGGGCTCTGCTTTCCGGAACGTTATCCCTTGAAGATGAGGTGCGTATTCGTAAGATGCTGGATGATGTGTTCTCTCATCCAATGCTTAAACGATATTTTGATGCCGGTGTGATCATTAAGAATGAGCCGGAAATTCTCGAAATGGGAGGGGGAGCATCACGCCCCGACAGGGTTGTATTTGATGGAGAGGAGACGATAGTTATCGATTATAAAACAGGAAGAAAATCACAATCCCACCGGAAACAGATTGAACGGTATGGCCGCCTTCTGCAGGAGATGGGCTATCAGCGGGTAAGAAAATTGCTGGTGTACTTGGGGGAAGAGGTTGAAGTGGAAGAAATTAGAAATGAGGAATGAAGAATTAAAAATTTCATGCCCTCATGCCCAAAAAATAATGATCGTGAACAAAGAGGAAAAGGTAACAGCGCTATTTCAACGAACCTACGGAGAGAAGCCTGAACGTGTCGTCAAACTTCCGGATTCCGGATCAAGCAGGCTCTATTTCAGGATTTCCAGAAAGCAGAGAGACGCGATTGGCGTATACAATGACGATCAGAAAGAGAATGAAGCCTTCCTTTCGTTCACTCGCACATTTAGATCTCTCGGACTCCCGGTGCCGGAAATTCTGGCAGAGGATTTGGAAAACCATTGTTACCTGCTGACGGATCTGGGTGATCAAACACTCTTTTCCTCGCTGATCATTCAGCGGAAAGAAGAATCCGGATTTCCAGCTGTAATCATAGAACGATATAAGCAAGCGCTGAAGACTCTACCCATATTCCAGATCAAGGGAGGAGCTGAGATAGACTACCGGAAATGTTATCCACGCCAGGCTTTCGACGTGCAATCGATGATGTGGGATCTGAACTACTTCAAATATTACTTCCTGAAGCTGGCTCATGTCCCCTTTGATGAACAGGCCCTGGAGGAGGATTTTGGTACGTTTACCACATTCTTGCTTCGGGCTGATACAGATTATTTTATGTACCGTGATTTTCAGTCGAGGAACATCATGCTGGTTAATGACAGGCCTTATTTTATTGATTATCAGGGCGGCAGAAAAGGGCCTCTACAGTATGATGTAGCATCCCTGCTTTACGATGCCAAAGCCAACCTGCCTCAAAAGGTTAGAGATCAGCTTCTTGGATTCTATCTGGATGAGTTGGGACAGTATCTCCCAGGAAAACGTATGAATTTTCTAAGTTTTTTTCCTGGTTTTATCCTTATCCGTGTTCTCCAGGCACTGGGTGCTTATGGTTACCGGGGATATTATGAAAAAAAGAGCCACTTCCTGCAGAGTATACCCTATGCGCTGAATAATTTACGGAATCTGCGGAATCTGTGGCTCGATAAGAAATTCGGTGTTGAACTTCCGACGTTATTCGGTCTGTTGGATCACTTGATCCTGAATAATGAAACTATGCTCCCGGAACCAACAACCAGCAACCAGCAAGGGAACTACCTCACCGCCAACCCCTCTCCTCAAGGAGAGGGGCGTATCCGGTATCCGGCATCTGGTATCAGTTCCCTCACCGTTACCATCAATAGTTTCTCTTACAAAAACGGTATTCCGCCCGATCCAACGGAAAATGGTGGAGGTTTTGTGTTCGATTGCCGCGCCCTTCCAAATCCGGGGAGGCTTGATGCGTATAAACAAATCTCAGGAAAGGATCAGGCTGTCATCGATTTCCTGAAGAGGGAGGCTGAAGTTGACCTCTTCCTTCATGATGCCATCTCCATTGTTGATCAAAGTGTGTCGAAGTATCTGGAACGCGGATTTCAGCATCTGTTTGTGAATTTTGGGTGCACAGGAGGACAGCACCGTTCTGTTTACTGTGCTGAGAGAATGAAGGAGTATCTGATAGAAAAATATAACATCGTGATTGCGTTGAACCATACAAACCTGCCAAAGAATTAGGAAAAAGTGAAAAAATGGGAGACAATAAGCGGCACTGAAGTACACCGGATTCTGGGATCCAGGTGCAATGTCTATCTGGCGAAAACTGGTAACCATGCATTGCTCTTCGACAGTAGTATGAAGGTTGAGGCAACACGGTTAGCAAGGCGGATTCGGAACCTGGGAGTGACAAAACTAGATGCCATGATTTTTTCACACACCCATTTTGACCATGTTGGGAATGCCGCATTCGTCCGGAAGGAGTTTCATGTCCAGGTATTCGTGCAGCAGGAGGAGTCGGCCTATCTGGAGAGGGGACGTACTCCGCTACCTGCTGGAACAACATGGGCAACGGCATGGCTGATGCGTATGCAACATAAACGCGGGATTCCGACTTTTCCTTATGAGCCATGCATCGTGGATTGCACTGTGTCTGACCGGCTTGATTTATCGGAACTGGGGTTTAATGCAACCCTGCTGGCTACACCGGGACATTCTGCAGGATCAATGTGTCTCATCATTGAGGATGAAATTGCACTTGTCGGAGATACGATGTTCGGACAACTTCCCGGAATCATTTTTCCACCTTTCGCTGACTCCCCGGAGCAAATAATCAAAAGCTGGGAGAAATTGCTGGAAACCTCCTGCAAAATTTTTCTTCCTGCACATGGCAGGCCGGTAACGCGAGGTTTATTAGAGAAATGGTACAAACGGAAAAGATTAGGAGAGTAAGAGAGTAGGAGAGTAAGAGAGTAGGAGAGTAAGAGAGTAGGAGAGTAAGAGAGTAAGAGAGTAAGAGAGTAAGAGAGTAAGAGAGTAAGAGAGTA
>CAYUZX010000062.1:0-18661 GCA_964449285.1 uncultured Prolixibacteraceae bacterium | reverse complement strand
AGACGTGAGACGTGAGACGTAAGACGTGAGACGTGAGACGTGAGACGTGAGACGTGAGACGTGAGACGTGAGACGTGAGAGGTAAGATTATGAAAAAGCGGTTATTGAGTTTTAAGTTTGCTTTCAGGGGATTATTTTTTCTTTTTAAAGATCAACCAAACGCATGGATTCATCTTGTTGCTGCCATTGGTGTAATCATTGCGGGCATCTTTTTTCGACTGTCAAACTCAGAGTGGATGTTCATCTCCCTTGCAATCGGCTTTGTCTTCAGTACAGAACTTGCAAACTCAGCAATCGAAGAACTCGTTAATAAAGTGTCACCTGAGCAAAATTCTGTTGCCGGGAAAATCAAAGATCTCGCTGCCGGGGCTGTCCTTCTTGCAGCCATCACTGCTTTAGTCATCGGATTGGTGATATTTATTCCGAAGTTGTTTTAAAGGGTAATGAAAGTGATGGAGGTGATGGGAGAGGAAGGAAAAATCAACAACCGGGAATCGAATCAATCGGAAATTATATGATACTAATTGCAGACTCTGGCTCCACTAAAACCTACTGGGCTCTGGTCTTGGAGGATGGTAAGAAAAGGAAGATCATTCAAACTCAGGGATTGAATCCATACTTCACGCCACCGGATAAGATGCGGGAGATTCTCCATCACGAGCTTGCAAACAACCTTGCAGGCGCCAACATTACTCATATCTATTTTTATGGAGCTGGATGTTCTACCGAAACAAACAATAGGTTGATCCACGATCATCTCCAACGTTTTTTTATTGAAGCACAAATCGAGATATTTCATGATATCCTGGGGGCTGCCCGTGCGCTTTTCGGCAGAGAGCAAGGAATTGCCTGTATTCTGGGCACCGGCTGCAACTCATGCTTCTATGACGGAGAAGAGGTTTTCACCAAGGTTCCCTCCCTTGGATACCTCTTTGGTGATGAAGGAGCCGGTTCCTATCTGGGGAAAAAACTTTTAGGTGGATACTTTAAGGATGAACTCCCGGAACAGATAAAAACAGCCTTCGACGAGAGATATAACTTCTCATTGGAAGATATCCTCCATGCACTTTACGTTGATCCTTTCCCTAACCGATTCCTCGCTTCATTCAGCCTCTTTCTGAAAGATCACACAGAAGATCCATACATCCATGATCTGATCTATTCCTCATTCAATGCGTTCATTGAAGCCCACATTATCAGGTATGACCACTACTCTTCCTACCCTGTTGGTTTTATTGGTTCAATTGCCTGTCAGTACCAGGAAATCCTTCATGAAGCGGCTGCTTCAAAAGGCATTAAGGTTTCGAAAATCCTAAAGGAACCGGTTGAGGGGCTTGTAGAATACCACGACAAATGGTGGTAAAGGGATAAAAAGATGACCTCATGACCTCATGACTTTATGACTTCATAACCATTAATGTATGCCAGAATAGCCTCTCTCGCCTCCGGGTTAAACCACCTGATTTCAGGATCCTTTTTCAGCCATGTCAACTGCCTTTTAGCGTATCTGCGTGTGTTGGTCTTGATCTTCTCTATGGCTTCCGGAAGTGAACATTTCCTGTCCAGAAAAGAGAACAACTCTTTGTATCCCACTGTATTAAGGGCATTGAGATCTTTAAAGGCATACAATGACCTCACCTCATCCAGCAGTCCGTTTTCCATCATCTGATCAACCCGCCGGTTGATGCGTTCGTAAAGAACTTCCCTTTCCACCGTAAGCCCAACTTTAATGGTATGGTATGGACGCTGAACAGGTTCGTCTTTGCGTAACACAGAGTAAGGTTCTCCCGTTGTAAGGCAAACTTCCAGGGCCCTGAGCAATCTCTTTGGGTTCCCTTTGTCTACTTCCTGATAATACGCTGGATCAAGCAGTTCAAGCTGAAGCTTTATCGCTTCGAGACCCTCATTCTGTAGTTTCTCTTTCAATTGCCGACGCAATATCGGCTCAGGATCCGGGAGATCGTCAATTCCATGCGTTACAGCATGGATGTATAGGCCGGATCCTCCAACCATGATCACCTTGCTGGTTGATTGGAAAAGTCTCTTGCACAAGTCGAGGACATCGGTTTCAAACCTGAAAGCATTATACGGATCAGTGACGGACAGAAAACCGATCATATGGTGAGGGATTGCAGCCAATTCCATTGGTGAAGGACGTGCCACTCCAATATTAAGTTCTTTGTAAAACTGGCGTGAATCGCAGGAAATAATTTCGGCAGGAAAGGTTTTAGCCAGCTCTATAGCCAATCGGGTCTTACCAACAGCTGTTGGCCCGGTTATAACGATCAGTGATGGCAATGCATCAATCATCGTCACTATCGTCGCTGAACTTAGAATATTTTATCTCAATATTTTCTATGTTGTCATAATCCTCCAGATGGTCCATACCCTCACTTAAGTCTTCTTTCTCATCTTCATCCTCCACGCCCTCCCCATCACCAAAAATATCATCTGGCTCATCGGGTACGATTGGAGGTTTTTTACGCAACTTTGGCCTAACAAGCGGTGTTTCAATCTCTTTGACGGCATCTCCAAACAGAATGTCGCCCAGATTATGTTCAATATCGGCTAACTCTGAATCATCTTCCACAATTCCCTCAAGCTTGGCTAATACGTCCAGATCAGGGATCCCTTGTTTCAAAAGATCCGTCTGAATTGGTTTCTCCTCCTCTTTCGCCTCAGAAATCAAAGGAAGTGGTTTCTTTGGCAACTCCCCGATCCATTTTACACACTTCGGGTAGAGGCCTTCCTCATCAGAATGCATGATCTTTAAGAGTTCAATGAAAAATGTAAAATACTCACGACCATGGTATTCAAAGATCATCTTCTGATGAGGGTCTTCAATATAGTCTTTCACCTTTGAATCCTTCATCAGCTTTGGAGCGATGGTAATCATTACCATCTCATCCATCTCCTGATCATATCGTCTAACCTGTTTTTCTATCAGGTTAAGGCTGATCTCCCTATCCTTTTTATACTTTTTATCTGTCAGAAAAAAAGAGGCCTGCTCCGCCGGGATTAATTCCACTGATTCCAGTATACACTGATAAAAATCAATAAACTTCTGTCCAGGTTGAATACAAATCTCCCTGCGAAACTCCTCATGTTCTTCTGATGTGATTTTAAAGCGATAAATTAACATTCCTTATCCCTCCATTTATGGCTCAAAGATAACGATTATTCCAGTATACGTTTCAACCCGATTTTTTCGCCCTGACGGATCATAAATTCATAGGCAGCATTGAATTCATTTGATATCTCACCATCCAGGATTGCTTCCCTGATAGCATCTTTAATGATTCCAACCTCCTTTGAAGGGGGTATATCAAAGGTCTTCATGATCAAATCCCCGCTTACAGGAGGTTGCCAGCTCCTCAGTCGGTCTTTCTCTTCAATCTCCTTCAACTTCTGACGGACAATGATAAAATTCCCCAGGTACTTTTTCACCTTCTGCGGGTTTTTAGAGGTAATGTCAGCCTCGCACAAACACATCAGGTCGTCTATCTCCTCACCAGCATCAAAGAGCAGCCGCCTGACCGCCGAATCCGTAACAATATCTTCTGCCAGGGCAATGGGCCGTAAGTGCAGAAGCACCAACTTCTCCACGTACTTCATCTTCTCATTCATAGGCAGTTTGAGCTTCCTGAAGATTCGGGGTAGCATCTTTGCTCCTCTGTAATCATGGGCATGAAAGGTCCATCCTATTCCCTGAACAAACTTCTTGGTCAATGGCTTTGCGATATCATGCAGGATAGCAGCCCAGCGAAGCCATAGATCATCAGAAACGCTCGCAACATTGTCGAGAACGGCAAGTGTATGAAAGAAGTTATCTTTATGTCCGCGGCCATCGATGATCTCCGATCCTTTCAGTTCCACCATTTCCGGAAAGATCAATTTCAATATCCCGGTCTCTTCCAACATGATAAAACCGCGTGAAGGTGTTGGGGCAGCAACAATCATGTTGAGTTCATCAGTAATCCGCTCCGGGGATACAATCTCCAGCCTCGAAGCATTCCTCGAAATAGCCTTGTAACAAACAGGATCAATGGAGAAATCCAGCTGTGTGGCAAACCGGATAGCACGCATCATCCTGAGGGGATCATCGGAGAATGTGATATCAGGATCAAGTGGAGTGCGAATCAACTTCCGGTCCAGATCTTCTATCCCATGAAATGGATCAACCAGTGTAGCAAACGACTTGGGACGCAGGTCCAATGCCATTGCGTTGATGGTAAAGTCTCTCCGGTTTTGGTCATCCTCAAGTGTACCATCCTCCACCACAGGCTTCCGTGAAGTACTGCGGTAGGACTCCTTGCGGGCGCCAACGAATTCAACCTTCCACCCTTTATAGCTAATCATCGCCGTACCGAAGTTTTTGAAAAATTTCACAGGAATATCTCCTTCAAGCCGTTCTGCAACTGCATGCGCAAAGTCGATACCACTGCCCAGCACAACAATGTCAATATCCTTCTTATTATCCCGCTTAAGTAAGAGATCCCTGACAAAACCACCAATAACGAATGCTGGTTGGTCGAGTGATTCCGAAATAGTGGAAATTATTTCAAAAACCGGATTGTTCAGATACGTATCCATGCTCGGCAAAGATACAAAATCCGATTTTGTTGAAATCCTTTTGTGGTAAAATCTACTCGTTGTATCTTTGCCATCCTAAGTTGTTAATTCATTCACATAAAACTGTTTTTATATGGCTAAAAGAACTATTGTTGTCATGCCTGGAGACGGCATTGGAAAAGTTGTCCTGGATGAAGCGATCCGTGTGCTTGGCGCTGCCGGTTTCGATGCCGAATATGTTCATGGAGATATTGGATGGGAATTCTGGTGCAACGAAGGAAACCCCCTTCCCGACAGGACGCTCAAACTACTTGAAAAACATAAGATTGGCCTCTTTGGCGCCATCACTTCGAAACCCAAAGACAAAGCCGCTTCAGAACTCGCTCCGGAGTTGAGAGACAAAGGATATGTTTACTACAGTCCGATTGTGTCCATGCGGCAACGGTATGATCTTGATATCTGCATGCGGCCATGCAAAACATTCAAAGGGAACCCGTTAAATTTCATCCGTCGCGGATTTGGAGGAACAATTGAAGAGCCGGAAATCGATACGATGATCTTCCGGCAGAACACCGAGGGGTTATATGGGGGAGTTGAATGGACAAATCCTTCTGATCAGGTTTACGATGCGCTGATGACCCATCCAAAGTTCAAACAGAATTTCGAATGGTGCCCCCGTCCGGAACTCGCCGTATCAACCCGGATTTTCACAAAAAAATATACAACACGTATCGTTCGTGCAGCATTTGAGTATGCAAAATCCCACGGGTTTAATGCGGTGACAGTATGTGAAAAACCCAATGTGATCCGCGAAACATCCGGTATGATGCTGAAAATTGCACAAGACATTGCGAAGGCAGAGTATCCCGGTATCTATGTCAACAACACCAACATTGATGCCCAGATGATGTGGCTCACGAAAAATCCGGAGACCTACAATGTGATTGTCGCTGGCAATATGTTTGGCGACATCGTATCCGATGGATTCGCAGGTCTGGTTGGTGGTTTGGGATTTGCATGCAGCGCCAATATTGGTCCTGAGATCGCTGTTTTTGAGCCTACCCACGGCTCTGCTCCCAAGTATGCCGAACTGAACCCATCCATCGTAAATCCAATCGCGATGATCCTTTCCGCATGTATGATGCTTGACCATATTGGTGAAGCGGAAATATCTGACCGTATCCAGCAAGCAGTCGCCAAAGTCATCCTTGAAGGAAAAGTTAAAACCTATGATATGATGAAACTTCCCGGCAAACAGGATGTGATTGAAAAAGGCGCCGCCACCACACAGGAGATGGCGGACGCTGTGATCGCAAAACTTACATGAAAGGATATTCATTAACAAGTAGCGAAGTAGCGAGAAGCGAAATTTCTTTTTTCGCTACCTCGCTACTTCACTACCTCACTACTAAACTTTAATTCTTATGACAAACGAAATAGTAACCCTCTGGCCTGAATTGATGTGGATCCAGGATGAAGATCTGCGCGAGAAGACTGCAAAGACATGGGAACTGGCGCTTGAGCAAAGTGTGCTGACGCCTGCCGACCTAAACCGCATCCCGTTTACCTTGCTGGCAGGCCCCGACATGAAGGTCTCCTTCATGGCCCACAAGCGCTGCGTTGTGCATGTTGCACAGGAATCTGCCATCAAGATGATCGGGTTCTTCGGTGCAGAGATGCCCATCGATATGGATGTCCTGATTGCCGGCGCAATTCTCGCCGATGTAGGGAAACTGCTTGAGTATGAACTGGATGAAAGCGGGAAGTCCATACAGGGAAAATATGGGAAATACCTCCGGCATCCTTTTTCCGGGGTCTCCCTGGCCGAACAGTGTGGCGTCCCGCCAGCTGTTTGTCACATCATTGCTACCCATGCAGGCGAAGGAAACATGGTGAAGCGGACGGTTGAAGCATATATTGTACATCATGCTGATTTTATGACGTTTGAGCCATTTAAGGAAAGACTGAAATGAAGTACGAATGACGAATTTAAGTTAGAAGTTCGACGTTAGACGTATGATCTAGAAATGTTGAATTTATCAATAGAATCAGACAAATGACAATCATAGAGAAGATTATAGCAAATCATTCGGGCCAGCAAACAGTGAAGCCGGGTGATATTGTGGATGTATTGATTGATACCCGGGCAGCCAGGGATTTTGGAGGCGCTAATGTGGTAAAGAATCTACTGGACCATGGTCTGGATGTTGAAGATGTGTCGAAGACCATCTTTACTTTCGATTGCAATCCCGGAGGTTCAGATCAGAAATATGCCGCCAACCAGCATTTCTGTCGCCAATTTGCCCGTGAAAAAGGGATTGCTTTATATGATGTAAATGCCGGAGTTGGAACACACCTGGCGATAGATAAAGGGCTTGCGTGGCCCGGAAGTACGTTTGTGTCGACCGATTCGCACGCTAACATCATGGGCGCCATTACAGCTTTCGGTCAAGGGATGGGGGATCAGGATATTGCTGCAGCCTGGGCAAAGGGGAAAGTCTGGTTCAAGGTACCCGAATCCGTCACGATCAACCTCAATGGGAAAAGACCAGAGAATGTGACAGCCAAAGATATCATAATAAACCTGTTAGCTATTTTCGGGGCCAATAAACTGCTCGGATACTCTGTTGAGATTTACGGGGATGAGATGGAACGATTGACACTGGACGAGCGGATAACCATCTCATCCATGGCAACCGAGATGGGAGCTATTATCGTGCTCTTCCCTACCACACCTGCCCTGCTTGAAGAGTTGAAAGCCAAAACAGGGAAACAGTATGAGCCGGTACAGGCTGATCCGGATGCTATCTATCGGGAGCGTTTCGACATCGATATCAGTACATTTATCCCCATGGTAGCCAAACCAGGCCATCCCCACGATGACACTTCCGTTGATTCGGTGAAGGGAGAGAAGATCGACTCCGGCTTCATAGGAAGCTGTACAAACGGGCGAATTGAGGACCTGCGGGTCGTATCCGGAATCCTGAAGAACAGAAAAGTTGCTCCTGGTGTTGTTCTGAAGATTGTACCGGCCACTGATGAAATATGGAACCAGGCTTTAAATGAGGGACTGATCAAGGTATTCAAAGATGCCGGAGCCCTGGTTTCCAATGCCGGTTGTGCGGGTTGCGCTGCCGGACAAGTAGGACAAAATGGGCCCGGAGAGGTGACCATCTCAACAGGCAACAGAAATTTCGAGGGTAAACAGGGTAAAGGGTTTGTATACCTGGCTTCGCCGGCAGTTGTAGCCGCTTCGGCTGTGGCAGGATACATTACCACACCCGATAGTATACCGGAGACACCAGCGCTTTTTCAGTCGGCAGTGGGCGGTGGGCAGGAGGCAGTTGGCGGTGGGCAGTTGGCAGGAAAAGGGCCGGGATTATCACGGCACCACGGCACCACGGCGCCACCAGACCTGGATCACGAAAAGCGAAAAGCGAAACAGAGCGAAGCGGAGCCCGGCCGAACCAAAAGCGAAAAGCCGACTACTATTGAAGGTCGGGTCTGGATCATCAAAAAGGACGACATCGACACCGATATGATCTTTCATAACCGCTATCTCACCATCACAGACATCAATGAGATGGGGCAATATGCCTTTGATAACCTCAAAGGGTATGAAGGTTTTGCTAAACAGGTGAAACCTGGCGATATCCTTATCACCCAGAAGAATTTCGGCGCCGGGAGTTCGAGACAACAGGCTGTTGATTGCTTCCTCTCTTTGGGGATATCCTGCATTTTGGCCGAGTCGTACGGCGCTATCTACGAGCGGAATGCCATCAACGCTGCCCTTCCTATTCTAACGTATGATCCTGCCGTACTTGAGAAAATTTACCTCGAAGATGGAGATACACTTCAGGCGAATTTTAAAACAGGGGAGATTGTAAACCTGAGGAACAACAAAACCAGCCGCATAAACAAGTTCTATGATGCACAGATGGCGATCTATCTGAATGGGGGACTACTCTAGTTGGCAGTTGGCAGTCCACAGTCATGATCCCCTCACATCTCACACCTCCCACGTCTTACGTCTTACGTCTCACGTCTTACGTCTTACGTCTCACGTCCCACGTCCCACGTCTCACGTCCCACGTCCCACGTCTCACGTCCCACGTCCCACGTCCCTCGTCCTGCAGTGTTTCCAGCGGCGATGGCTCCATAACCAGTATTCAGGTTTTTCGCGAATCTGTTTTTCAAGACGTTGCATGAATTTAAGCGTAATCTCTCCAGGCTGAGTCGAAGCTGGATTAGCTACCAGAAGTTCTATTGTGACCGCATAGTAACCACGTTTCACCTTCTGAACATCAGCAAAAAAAACCGGGTAATTATTCTGTATAGCATGTTTTTCTGTACCATGGAGAACGGCAGTGTCGTGATTTAGAAAAGGAACCCAATAAGCTAGCTTCAAGTTCATCGGACTCTGGTCGGCAACCATGATGTATATTGACGGTGTCTTTTTCAACCTACGGAATGTTTGACTGGTACGGGATACCGATTCCAGTATCATTCCCTCTTTGGCCCTGGTTTTTTGGATATAATTATCTATATACAGATTGGATAGCGGCTTGTAGAAACCAATGGGTTTATGCTGAAAAAAGATACCTGCTGCCAGGCTACCCCACTCCCAGTTGTTATAATGCCCCAATACAGCAATGACACTCTGTTTCTTCCTTAAATATGGTTCAAGTATCTCTGGATTCAATAGGACGTAACGTTTGAGGATGTCCTTTTTACGCAATGAGAAAGCCTTGACCCCCTCAACTGAGATGTCACATAGATGTTTGTAAAAAGCCCGGGTGATCTGCATGATCTCCTCCTCCGACTTTTCAGGGAAAGAGTCCCTCAGGTTCGTGACCACAACCTGTTTTCTGTATTTCCATACATGGAGCAAAAACAGGTAAAGCAGGTCGGAAACCCTGTAAAGAAACCAAAATGAAGTATTCCTGAAAAGAAGAAGGAAAAATAGAAAAAGGTAGTAGTAAAATCGGTTCATTGCCAGCTAAGTGGGAATGCAAAAGTAAACAAACTGTGGAAAAACCGTAATTTTGTAAAAAATTTACTCCTGATGCTGATCATCCGACGCAACACGACTGATCCATTCTTTAACCTCGCTGCCGAAGAATATATATTGAAAAATTTTGATGAGGACACCTTTGCCTTATGGCGGAACAGCAAGTCTATCATCGTTGGAAAACATCAGAATACCCTGGCAGAGATCAACCAGGATTATGTCAATCGGAACAATATCAAGGTTGTTCGAAGGTTATCGGGAGGTGGCGCTGTATTTCATGACCTGGGGAACCTCAATTTTACATTCACTCAAACCTCCAGGGATGAGAACCTGATCAACTTCAGGAAATATACACAACCCATTCTGGATGTACTGCAGCAAATGGGTGTGAATGCTCTGTTCGAAGGGCGTAATGACCTGACAATCAATGGCAAAAAATTCTCTGGGAATGCCATGCATATCTGGAAAAATAAGATTCTTCATCATGGAACGTTGCTCTTCTCCGCTGAGATTCCGGATCTCTCCGCTGCTCTCAATGCCGATCCATCCAAGTTTGAAGATAAAGCCGTCAAATCGGTCCGAAGTAGGGTAACGAACATCCGGGAACATCTGAAAGAGGAGATTGATGTGATTCAATTTGCCGACCGGATCGAGCAGTTTATCATGGAGAAGAATCCTGATGCCACATTATATGAGCTCAGCCATGAAGACATGGACCAGATCCGGAAACTCTGTGACAGCAAATATGCTACCTGGGAATGGAATTTCGGGTACTCTCCCAAGTATAACTTCAGAAAAGTGATGCGAACCACCAGGAGCGGCACGATTGAAATAAACCTGGATGTCCATGATGGTGTCATTCAGAAGGTTAAGTTTTTTGGTGACTACTTCGGCATCTTGGATTCGGAAGAGATTGAGAAGGCACTTGTTGGTGTGGATCATCGCCATGAACCAGTCAGGCAGGTTATTAATTCGTTTGACCTGTCGAAATATTTTGCAAATTTGAGCCCGGAAGAACTTTTCCCAGGATTCTTTTAAGAAAGCCAAAGGCTTACGTCTCTATGCCTGTCAACCAATATTAAACGTACAACATGACCGATGAGGAATTGATATATAAGATCTTCGAATCCACAAACTTCTATAAAAAATAATTATATGATGGCCAGGCTCTGGGTACTCATCCCATTGATAGTGCTTACCGGATGCGGCTCTTCCACGTCGGGTGAATTACGTCGGGGAGTGGCAGAAGCAACTCTCTTACCTGAAAGAACAAATTAACACGCTTCCCTGATGGAAGATTCTCAACTGGCAAAGATACTGAAGGAGTTCGGAGAGAAACTGGATGGTGACCTCAGGAGTGATTATGCTTCGCGTTTACTCTACGCTACAGATGCTTCTGTCTACCGCGACATCCCACTCGCCGTAGCCACGCCCAGGACTACTGAGGATATTACAAAACTGATCCACTTTGCACGTGAACACAAACTCTCCCTCATTCCACGAGCGGCCGGAACATCGTTAGCCGGACAGGTAGTCGGTCAGGGAATCGTGGTGGATATCAGCCGGCACATAACCCGCATCCTGGAGCTCAATGTTGAGGAACATTGGATTAGGGTGGAGCCAGGAGTGATCCTGGATGAGTTGAATCAGTTTGTGGCGCCACATGGTCTCCTGTTTGGCCCCGAGACTTCTGCTTCAAGCCGCTGCATGATGGGAGGCATGGTTGGGAATAACAGTTGCGGCGCCCATTCCATCATCTATGGCAGTACCCGCGACCACCTGATCTCGGTCAAAGCCATACTGAGTGATGGCAGTGAAGCGGAGTTCGGAGAGTTATCGGTCGTTGATATGGAAGAGAAATGCAAACTCCAAACGCTGGAAGGCAAGATCTACAAAAGCCTTTACACGATGCTTTCCAATCCCCACAACCAGGAGAATATCCGGAGAGAATATCCAGATCCCTCTATCCATAGAAGAAATACTGGATATGCTATTGACCTTCTATTAGATACAGAACCTTTTTTCGGGGTCGAGGGTCGAGGGTCGAGGGATGAAGACAATACATCACCACTTCACCACGGCAGCACGGCACCACTAAATCTGGCGAAGCTCCTTGCGGGTTCCGAGGGAACGCTGGCTTTTATCACGGAGATCAAACTGAACCTGGTTCCTTTGCCACCAAAGGAAAAAGCGCTGGTATGTGTGCATTGCAGTTTGATTCAGGAGGCGCTTCAGGCGAATCTGATTGCTCTTAAGTATCATCCCGGATCGGTGGAACTGATGGATAAAGCGATTCTGGACTGTACCCGGGAGAATAGTGTCCAGCGTAAAAACCGGTTTTTTATTGAAGGAGATCCAGGTGCGATCCTGATTATAGAGTTCGCAAGAGAATCAAGGGAGAGCATTCTGGAACGGACGAAACAGATGGAGCAGGAGATGCGCAATGCGGGATACGGGTATGCTTTCCCTGTAATCTTTCAACCGGAACTGAAGCAGGTGTGGGCGCTTCGGAAAGCCGGCCTGGGTGTACTCTCGAACTATCCGGGCGATCGGAAGCCGGTATCTGTGACGGAAGATACAGCGGTAAACCCGGAGGTTCTCCCCGACTATATTGAGGAGTTTGCACAATTGATGGAACGGTTTGGGCTAAACTGCGTCTACCATGCCCACGTTGGATCAGGAGAACTTCATCTCCGTCCGGTCCTGAACCTGAAGGACCCGGATGACGTGGAGTTGTTTCATACCATTGGATTAGAGACTGCCAGGCTTGTAAAAAAATATAAAGGTTCTCTGAGCGGTGAACATGGCGACGGGCGTTTGCGTGGAGAGTTTATCCCCCTGATGATCGGCGAAGAGAACTACCGGTTGATTCAGGAGATCAAGCGGACATGGGACCCTCTCAACATCTTCAATCCCGGAAAGATTACGGATAGCCCGAAGATGAATTCCAGCTTACGGTATCATCCGGGGCTCCCATCCCGAAATGTTGAAACCATCTTTGATTTCACAGGGAGCCAAGGGATCCTTCGTGCTGTCGAGCAGTGCAGTGGTTCAGGCGATTGCCGGAACACCAGTCTGACTGGTGTTGGAATGTGCCCATCTTACATGGCTCTAAAGGAAGAGAACACCACAACGCGTGCACGGGCTAATCTGTTACGGGAATTTCTCACTACCTCCAGGAAAAAGAACCCATTTGACCACCCTGAGATCTATGAGGTGATGGACCTTTGCCTCGCCTGTAAAGCCTGCAAATCAGAGTGCCCGTCAAATGTGGACATGACCCGGCTTAAAGCCGAATTTCTTCAGCATTGGTACGATGCCAGAGGGATTTCTCTTCGTTCCTGGCTGATAGCCAATATCACTGCAATAAACCGGATGGGATCCATCCTCCCGGGAATCTATAACTTTTCTCAGCAAAACAGGATTACCTCCGGGATGATCAAAACCCTGCTTGGATTTTCAACCAAACGTTCCCTGCCAACACTTTCTAAAACAACATTCCGGGGCTGGCTCAGAAAACAGCTCCCGTCACTCAACAACTCATTGGAGTTGAGAATCGGGCGCCTCTATCTTTTCGTGGATGAGTTTACCAACTATAATGATGTTGAGGTGGGTATCAGCTTTGTCAATCTCTTGCATGCACTTGGATATGAGATCCGGGTTATATCTCATCCCGAGAGTGCCCGAACGTTCCTATCCAAAGGTGTTCTTCGTAAAGCACGTAAACTTGCACAACAGAATGTTCAACTCTTCTCTGCCAAGGTTTCGGAGGAGATTCCTTTAGTAGGGATTGAACCATCTGCAATCCTTGGCTTCCGTGATGAGTATCCCGACCTGGTTGGCCCTGATTTACAAAAATCATCCAGGGAACTAGCCAATCACACGCTCCTTTACGATGAGTTCCTGGAGAGGGAGATTAAGGCCGGACGAATTACTTCCGAACAATTCACCGCTAAACATGCAACAATCAAACTCCATGGACATTGTCACCAGAAAGCGCTTGCATCGGTAAAAGCATCATTGGCAATACTCTCCCTTCCGGAGAATTACCAGGTTGAGGAGATCCCATCGGGATGTTGCGGCATGGCAGGATCCTTTGGCTATGAGAAGGAGCATTATGACGTCTCCATGAAAGTTGGAGAGTTGGTATTATTCCCGGAAATAAGAAACACAGGAAATACTGTGATTATAGCAGCTCCCGGGACAAGCTGCCGGCAACAGATCATGGATGGCACGGGCCGAAAGGCGTATCATCCGGTAGAGGTGCTTTGGAAAGCTCTATTGTAATCCTCGCTTTTTCAACAGCGCATCAATTTTCGGTTCTGATCCACGAAAATCTACATACATCTTCATTGCTTCTTCAGAACCGCCGCGTTCCAAGATCTTTTCGCGAAAGCGTGTGGCTGTTGCACGATCAAAAATGTTTCCGGTCTCCACAAATGCCTGGTAAGCATCAGCATCAAGTACTTCGGCCCAGATATAGCTGTAATACCCTGCTGTATAGCCTCCGGTCATGGTATGCTGAAAATAGGTTGAGCGGTAACGAGGTGGTATCTGAGGGATTAGGCCAATGCTTGTCATACATGAGTCTTCAAATGCAAGGACGTCTAAATCCCCGATCTCCTTCAAGGTATGATAATCCATATCCAAAAGTGAGGCAGCAACATACTCACTGGTTTTAAAACCCTGTCCGTAAGTACTGCTTGCTTCCAGTTTATCAACAAGTTCCTGTGGGATTACCTCTCCGGTCTTATAATGCCTGGCATAGACTTTCAGGAGTTCAGGTTCGAACACCCAATTCTCCATAATCTGCGACGGAAGCTCGACAAAATCCCTGGGGACACTGGAGATCCCGTCAAATTTTACGTTCCGGAACAGACCGTGAAGTGCGTGCCCGAACTCATGAAAGAAGGTCTCCACCTCATCAGCGGTAAGTAAAGCAGGGTCGTCTCCGGTAGGAGCGCTGAAGTTGCATACGATCGTTACAACCGGTGCGATGCGTTTTCCATCTTTATATCCCTGCGGGCGATAACTTCCACACCATGCTCCACCTCGCTTGCTGGCACGTGGGAAAAAGTCCATGTAAAGAACTCCCAGATGGGTACCGTCCTCGTCGTGACACTCCCATAATGTTGCATCCTGGTGAGGAAGCGGGGCATCACGGATCTGCGTAAAGGTGATACCATAAAGTTTCCCAGCAAGGTAAAAGATACCATCCCTCACATTCTCCAACTGAAAATAGGGCCGTAATTCCTCTTCATTTAGGCTGAATTTCTCAGCCATCACCTTATCGTTATAGTAACGCCAGTCCCATCCTTCCAAAGTAAACCCTCCCTCCTCTCTATCTATCACCTGCTGCATTTCATTGGCCTCCTCTTTGGCTTTTTCCAGCGCAGGAATCCATATCTGGTTTAGGAGGTTGTAAACATTTTCTGGTTTTTTTGACATTCTCTCCTCCAGTACAAAATCAGCATACGTATCATAGCTCAGTAAATTGGCTTTTTCGAGACGGAACCGGATCAGCTTTTCAATGATCTCCTTGTTGTCATAATCATTGTTGTTATTACAGCGATTGATATAGGCTGCAAAAATTTCTTCCCTGAGTTTGCGGTTATCAGAAAACTGGAGAAAAGGAAGTACGCTGGGATTATGCAATGTGAATACCCATTTTCCTGTGGTTGCAGGATCAGCATTTGCCGCTTTTGCAGCAGCATCAATTATACCATTCGGCAAACCTGACAAATCGCCTTCATTCTCAATGACCAGCTTATAGCTGTTAGTCTCAGCCAGGAGGTTCTGTCCAAACGTAAGTTGCAGCATAGAGATCTCTTTATTCAAATCCCTGAGTCTCTCCTGCTTTTCTATCGGAAGGTTAGCGCCTCCACGTACAAATCCCTTGTAGGTCTCTTCAAGAAGACGGAGCTGGTCGCTGTCAAGACCGAGCTGATCCTTGTGCTCATAAACCGCCTTCACACGCTGGAAAAGATCCGGATTCATGTTGATGTCATCTCCATGTTTTGCCAGCAATGGAGATACTTCGCGGGCAGTGGCCTGCATCTCTGCAGAGGTGTTTGCACTATTGAGGCCGTAAAAGACAGAGCTGACCTTCGACAGGAGTTTCCCGCTCTGGTCCAGTTCCGAAATTGTGTTATCAAAAGTAGGCGGATCCATGTTGGTTACTATTGCCTGGATCTCTTCATTTTGAAGTTTCATTCCCTCAATGAAGGCAGGGAGGTAATCACTGTAAGTGATCTGTTCAAATGGCGGAACCCGAAAAGGGGTATTCCATTCTTCGAAAAAAGGATTCAAATCCTGTGCCGGAAGGGATCCGACAGCTAAAATCAGACTGCTCATAAGAAATACTAGCTGTTTCATCAGTGTTAAATGTTTGATTTTGTCATAGATGTATCGTAGCCCCGTCCTCCGCCAGGTAAGCATCGGGAAATACTTTTCTGGTCTCTTCCAGTAATGGAAGAAGGTCATCATACCGGGCTGAGAAGTGGCCAATAAGCAGTTTTTTTACCCGGCTTTTTTTTGCAATCGTAGCTGCTTCTATTGTTGTAGAGTGCATTTTATCTGCAGCGGCAGCAGCTTTATCCTGCATAAACGTTGTCTCATGATAGAGTAGGTCAACTCCAGAGACAAAAGGGATGATCCGCTCATCATATGCTGTATCAGAACAATAGGCATAGGAACGTTTCGATGCTATTTTCCTTACCTTGATCTTCTCTCTAAAAATGAAGCCGAAGGTTGGAATGCTATGAAACAACGGAAATGCGTGAACTGTCACCCGCTCATCTTCAAAAACCGGTTCCAATCTTTCGGAAACGAGAGGATGAAAGATCAACGGGTATATCAGCGTGGTGGCGGAAGCTTTCAGCTGGATTTGAATGATCTCTTCAAGTCCTTCTGGCGCATAAAGGTGAAGTTCATCTTTACGACCGAGCAGGTGCAGGGTGGTTAAAAAACCGATCAACCCAAAGTAGTGATCCCCATGAAGGTGGCTGATCATGATATGCCGGATTCGCTGGAAATGAATCCTGAATCTCCGAAGTTGCAACTGGGTTCCTTCGGCACAATCAATTAAAAAAATGCGCTCATTTACATTGAGTAAATGAGCGCTTGGATTTCTGAGAAGTGTAGGAATTGCTGAATTACTACCCAGTATGGTAACCGAAAAGGTCATCAGTCGTCTGATTTTTCCTCTTGTGGCTCAACAGAGCTCTTCTCCTGTTTCGGTTTTGCCTCTTTGGCTTTCGCTTCCTGTTTGGTCATCTTTGATTTCAGTTCAGACAGGGCTTCGATATCTCCCAGAGTGGTCTTCTCAAGGTTATCCTTGATCTTCTTCACCGCTTTCTTGGTAGCTTTCACCTTATTGGATTCGCCGCCCTGATCTTTGTCACGGTCGCCCGCAACACTGTCCTGGTAAGTCTTGGTATGGGACAGGATAATCTTCTTGCTATCCTTAGAGAATTCTATCACCTTGAAGTCGAGGCCCTCTTCATCCTTTACCGGAACGCCATCTTCCTTGTTCAAATGACGCATTGGGGCAAAACCTTCAACACCATATGGTAGCGTAACAATAGCACCTTTGTCGGAGAGACTTACAATAGTTCCGTTGTGAACTGAGCCAATCGTAAAGACTGATTCAAATACATCCCATGGATTTTCCTCAAGCTGCTTATGTCCAAGGCTTAACCTGCGATTATCCACATCAACATCGAGAACTATAACATCGATATTCTCACCTATTTTAGTAAACTCGGCAGGATGCTTAATTTTCTTCGACCACGAGAGATCCGAAATGTGGATCAATCCGTCCACTCCCTCTTCCATTTCGACAAAGATGCCGAAATTGGTGAAGTTACGAACGATGGCAGTATGTTTCGATTTGATTGGATATTTTTCCTTGATATCAGCCCATGGATCGGGGATCAGTTGTTTGATGCCCATCGACATCTTGCGATCCTCACGATCAAGGGTTAAAATCACACCTTCAACCTCCTCGCCTACTTTAAGGAAATCGTGTGCCGTTCTCAAGTGCTGTGACCATGACATCTCCGACACGTGAATCAGTCCCTCAACACCAGCGGCAATCTCTACGAAAGCGCCATAATCGGCAATAACAACGACCTTGCCTTTGACTTTGTCTCCCACTTTCATCTCATTATCGAGAGAATCCCATGGATGAGGTGTTAATTGTTTAAGACCCAGTGCGATGCGTTTTTTATTGTCATCGAAGTCGAGGATAACAACTTTGATCTTCTGATCAAGTTGAACGATCTCTTCAGGATGGTTAATTCGGCCCCAACTGAGGTCGGTGATGTGGATCAGACCGTCAACGCCACCAAGGTCGATGAATACACCATAGGAAGTGATATTCTTCACAGTTCCTTCCAGGATTTGGCCTTTTTCCAGTTTCTTAATGATCTCGGCACGCTGAGCTTCAAGCTCATCTTCGATCAAAGCCTTGTGTGAAACGACAACGTTCTTGTATTCGTGATTGATCTTAACTACTTTGAATTCCATCACTTTGTCGACAAACACATCGTAGTCGCGGATCGGTTTTACATCGATCTGAGATCCGGGTAAAAAAGCCTCTATTCCGAACACATCTACGATAAGACCACCCTTGGTACGCGATTTTACATATCCCTTGATGATCTCCTGTTTATCAAACGCATCATTGATACGCTCCCAGGATTTCAGGATACGGGCTTTTTTATGGGAAAGTATCAGCTGACCGGTGGGATCTTCCTGGTTTTCCACATAGACTTCCACGATATCTCCAGGTGCTAATTCCGGGTTGTAGCGGAATTCGGAAAGCTGGATTACACCATCGGATTTAAATCCAATGTTAACAACCACCTCACGGCTGGTAAGTGATACAACAGTACCTTCAATGACATCATGCTCGGATATAGCTCGCAATGTGCGATCGTATTCCTCTTCCAATTTTTGACGTTCATGTGCGGAGTAGATATCCTGCTTTTTACCAATGGCATCCCAGTCAAACTCAGCCTGAGCAGGTTTTGATTTCTCAACGGGTTCTGATTTTTCTTCAGGTTCAGCCGCTGG
>CAYUZX010000061.1:0-18796 GCA_964449285.1 uncultured Prolixibacteraceae bacterium | reverse complement strand
ACCAATTGGAGGATAAAGATCATGGCAGGTTATTAGGCTGGCTGCCGGAACAGCCGTTTACAGGGGCATTAAGACTCATAACCTCTACCCTGCCCGGTGAAACGCAAGAGGTATTGGAAAAACGGAAATGGCAAACACTCAGCATCAAGCCGCTCACAAATGATGAGCGAAAACAAATGATCGTTGAGTACCTGAAAAAATTTAGCAAAAAACTTGATGTACCCCGCCTCGAACGTGTCTCTGCAACACCTGCTGCTGCCAATCCACTCTATCTAAAGATACTATTGGATGAACTGCGCGTAACCGGAACGCATGATAAACTAGATGAACGCCTGGATGATTACCTTGCAACAAAAGACATCCCAGGCTTGTTAGGGAAAGTACTCTTCCGCTACCAACAAGATTATGAACATGACCGAATAGGATTGGTAAAAGATGCGCTGGGGTTGATTTGGTCGGCACGTCGTGGACTCACAGAGCCTGAACTCCTGGAATTATTAAAGCCAGATAAGCTTCCCCAACTGCCATTGGCAACATGGGCACCTTTGCGTGCCGCAATGGAAGAAAGCCTGGTGAACCGGGGCGGTATCCTGAACTTTGCCCACGACTTCCTGCGTACGGCGGTAGAAACAGCCTTTTTACCTGATTTGGATAAAAAGGATGATTTTCGGATAGCCCTGGCCGATTTTTTTCAAGCTCAAGCCCCAACTGCCCGCAATTGCGACGAACTACCGTGGCTGATGTGGCAGGCTGAATTGTTTGAACGCCTCCGCAAATTCTTGCTCAATATGGATAGTTTTATTGAGATATATAACAGAGATGAGGACGAACTTCGTGGCTACTGGGTTTACCTGAATGAGGAAAGAAGCATGGGAACACCTTATTTGGATTCCTTTAATAAATGGTCAGTACGAAAAGAAGCAAGTCAGCAACAAACCTCCTATATTGCCAATACACTTGGTGTTTTTCTTTTAAATGCATCGCTTCATACCCACGCGGAGCCGCTGATCAAAAGATCCCTTGAAATTAATGAACAGAGCTTTGGGAAAGATCACCCAAACGTTGCCATAGATCTCAACAACCTCGCAACATTGCTTCAAGCCACCAACCGCCTTGGCGAAGCCGAGCCGCTGATGAAAAGAGCCCTTGAAATTGATGAACAGAGCTTTGGGAAAGATCACCCAAAGGTTGCCATCTGTCTCAACAACCTCGCTGCTTTGCTTCATGCCACCAACCGCCTTGGCGAAGCGGAGCCACTGATGAAAAGAGCCCTTGAAATATTTGAAAAGAGCCTTGGTGAGAATCATCCTAATGTGGCTTCAAGTCTCAACAACCTCGCTGCTTTGCTTCAAGCCTCCAACCGCCTTGGCGAAGCGGAGCCGCTGATGAAAAGAGCCCTTGAAATTGATGAACAGAGCTTTGGGAAAGATCACCCAAACGTTGCCATAGATCTCAACAACCTCGCAACATTGCTTCAAGCCACCAACCGCCTTGGCGAAGCCGAGCCGCTGATGAAAAGAGCCCTTGAAATTGATGAACAGAGCTTTGGGAAAGATCACCCAAAGGTTGCTACTGATCTCAGCAACCTTGCACATTTGCTTCAAGCCACCAACCGCCATGGCGAAGCCGAGCCGCTGATGAAAAGAGCCCTTGAAATTGATGAACAGAGCTTTGGGAAAGATCACCCAAAGGTTGCCATCCGTCTCAACAACCTTGCACATTTGCTTCAAGCCACCAACCGCCATGGCGAAGCCGAGCCGCTGATGAAAAGAGCCCTTGAAATTGATGAACAGAGCTTTGGGAAAGATCACCCAAAGGTTGCTACTGATCTCAACAACCTTGCACATTTGCTTCAAGCCACTAACCGCCATGGCGAAGCCGAGCCGCTGATGAAAAGAGCCCTTGAAATTGATGAACAGAGCTTTGGGAAAGATCACCCAAACGTTGCCATAGATCTCAACAACCTCGCAACATTGCTTCAAGCCACCAACCGCCTTGGCGAAGCCGAGCCGCTGATGAAAAGAGCCCTTGAAATTGATGAACAGAGCTTTGGGAAAGATCACCCAAACGTTGCCATAGATCTCAACAACCTCGCAACATTGCTTCAAGCCACCAACCGCCTTGGCGAAGCCGAGCCGCTGATGAAAAGAGCCCTTGAAATTGATGAACAGAGCTTTGGGAAAGATCACCCAAAGGTTGCTACTGATCTCAACAACCTCGCACAATTGCTTCAAGCCTCCAACCGCCTTGGCGAAGCCGAGCCGCTGATGAAAAGAGCCCTTGAAATTGATGAACAGAGCTTTGGGAAAGATCACCCAAACGTTGCCATAGATCTCAACAACCTCGCAACATTGCTTCAAGCCACCAACCGCCTTGGCGAAGCCGAGCCGCTGATGAAAAGAGCCCTTGAAATTGATGAACAGAGCTTTGGGAAAGATCACCCAAACGTTGCCATAGATCTCAACAACCTCGCAACATTGCTTCAAGCCACCAACCGCCTTGGCGAAGCCGAGCCGCTGATGAAAAGAGCCCTTGAAATTGATGAACAGAGCTTTGGGAAAGATCACCCAAACGTTGCCATAGATCTCAACAACCTCGCAACATTGCTTCAAGCCACCAACCGCCTTGGCGAAGCCGAGCCGCTGATGAAAAGAGCCCTTGAAATTGATGAACAGAGCTTTGGGAAAGATCACCCAAACGTTGCCATAGATCTCAACAACCTCGCAACATTGCTTCAAGCCACCAACCGCCTTGGCGAAGCCGAGCCGCTGATGAAAAGAGCCCTTGAAATTGATGAACAGAGCTTTGGGAAAGATCACCCAAACGTTGCCAGAGATCTCAACAACCTAGCTGTTTTGCTTCAAGCCTCCAACCGCCTTGGCGAAGCCGAGCCGCTGAGCCGGCGGGTAATTGAAATTATTATCAATTTTACCCGCGCCTCTGGCCACCAACATCCGCACTTGCAGACATTTATTAACAATTATTCTGCCTTATTAAAGAAAATGGGATATAGTAAAGAACAAATTATTGCACAACTGAAGAAAATTGCACCGGAGTTTGTTGATAAATAGAAGCCATATAAAGAAGTCCAGGAATTGGCCTATACAATCACTCTCTTCATAAACATAAAGAACGCTTTTTCCATCTGATTGTACGTTTCATCGATCTGAAGAAGATTGATTATATCAGCATATATCCGTTTGACGTCCTCAACTGACTGAAAGTATTTGCCTTTAAATGACTGGATAATCTGCAAACATTCATAGTCGGAATTCTTATCAAATACGTTCTTCACTTTTTTGAAAACACCTTCATCAACTTTGGAGAGAATAAGATCTTTTTCCTCCTCTTTGATTTCGAGATCTGCATTAGCGGCAGAAATCATAAAAAAAGTCAGAAATTCATCATAAGACCAATTTTCATATTGCTGTGTCATGAATTTTTTATTAGGTTCGAATTATTGACATCACAAATATATTAAATTCTTAGTGTAAAATTGCGGCTTATATCAATGGAATGATTTGGGACAGCATTTATCATTTTTAGGTTGAGCGGAAAATCATTATCTAATAAAGCAAAATCAGCAACTAAATTATATTTTATCTTTGCTATTCAATCTAACAATTCCATAGCCTCATGAAACCCACCCCCCTCTGGCGCACCTTCTCCATCTTTATCAGCAGCACCTTTGCCGATATGCAGGCTGAGCGCGACCACCTGAAAAACATTGTCTTCCCCAAAGTTGAGGAAGAACTTCAGAAACGTCGCATCAAACTTGAAATAGTTGACCTGCGCTGGGGGGTGGATACCACCTCCATGGAGCTGGAAGACGAACGTGAAGCCAGCGTACTGAAAGTATGCCTGGATGAGATTAAGCGCTGCAGTCCTTTTTTTATAGGCTTGCTGGGTGATCGCTATGGCTGGGTGCCACCATTGGAAAGGATGAAAACAGCTCTGGTAGCCGAAAAGCATATTGTACCTGAAAAAGGCAAAAGCGTAACCGATCTGGAAATTGAATTTGGCGTTTTGGCAAGCCGGGAGCAGTTGGTACGGAGCGCGTTTTATTTTCGCGAAGCCTTGCCTTATGCCACATTCAGTAAAAAGAAAGCAACCATGTTCAGCGACGAATACAACAACGAACTGAGCGAAGCAGAAAAGAAGGAACGCAAAACCTCCCTCGATAAATTAAAAGCAAATATCCGGAGCCATTATGAGAAGAAAGCACTGAAAAACAAGGTAAAAACCTATTCCGGCACCTGGGATGGTGCCAACGAAAAACTGATTGGACTCGAAACCTGGGGCGACACAGTATATAACGATATTTTAGCCGAATGTGAAAGCCATGCAAAAGAGACCTGGGACCAGGTCCCCAAAAACTGGCAGGAACAGGAACTGGCTTTGCTCGATGCATTTATCGAATACAATACCAGCACTTTTTGCGGGCGTAAACCATTGCTCGAATCCTTGAAACAGCATTTGCTTTCGGAAAACTCTGCCAACTGGGGTGTGGTGCTTACCGGTGAAAGCGGCTCCGGCAAAAGTGCCGTTTTTTCGATGGTAACTAAAACCATGCAGCACGAAAATTGCTTCATCCTTGCCCATTCTGCCGGAATCTCGCCAAAAGCAAAAGGCGTTGCTGACCTGCTGCAAATATGGAACAAACTATTGGCTGTCCACCTTGGTATTAAGGAAGAATTGAAGGACGATACCAAAAGCACCGATGACCTTTCTGCCCGTTTGACCAGCGAACAAGGGAAAGCATCTGTTACCCCTATCGAAAAGCTGCAGGAGAAATTTCAGGAGCTTTTACAATTGGTTTCTGCAAAAAAACGGGTGCTGTTGCTTATTGATGCCCTCGACCGCTTTGAACCCACTGCACGTGCCCAACACCTGAGCTGGTTGCCAGGCCTGATGCCTCAAAATGTGCGCCTTCTTTGTACTGCCATTACCGGCACCGAACAAAAAGCCACAAAATATCACAAGGGCTTAAAAGCAAAAAGCATTGATATATTTACGACGGCAGAAGCCAAAGAAATGCTGGATGCACTTTGCCAGCGGCAACACAAAAGCCTTCCCGGAAAAATTGAAAAGATTATTCTTGAGAAGAAACGAGCCGATGGACAATCCGCCACCTCCAGCCCATTGTGGCTAAGCCTTGCAGTGAACATACTGATGGCTATTGACCAGGACGACTTTGAAAAAATGAGCCGAATGGAAGGACGAGGCGACCAACAGATAGAAACCTACATCGCCAACCTGGCGCAGGGCTTTGACCCATTGCCCGGCAAGCTGTTCCTGAGCCTGATTGACCGGGCAGGCCTGTTGTTTGACCCTGATTTTACCCATGCGGTATTTGATTACATAGCCATTAGCCGCAACGGCCTGCGCGAAAGAGACCTTGAAAAACTACTGCCCCAAAACACCTGGGATCCCCTGCAATTTGCCATGCTGCGGCGTTGGTTCAAAGCCCACCTGGTGATGCAGGGCGAAGAGCTGCAATGGAACCTGGCGCACAGCATACTGGATAACAAGTTACTGGAAGAGTTGAAAGAAGCAGGAAGAAAACAAAAACACCAGGCGGTGGGCAGCTATTTGTTATCCCTGCCCGATAATGATGCGCTGAAGATATCCGAGACCATGTACCACCTGATGCATGTAGGTGATAAAAAAACAGCAATATTGTATTACACTTCGGAACTGGAAGAAGAAGCAGTGTATCGTGCAACAATTGTTCTCGCAGACATGATTATCCTCAATGAAACAGGACTGAAAACGGTCGCATCCCTTCCCAGACTGGTTATTGAAAAGTTCGAAAACTTTCATATATTACTGAAACGATATATTTATGATCTCAATGATGCCCTTGCTGTGGAGGGCAACCACAACTACAGGTCGGTTCTTCTCACTAGGCTTATTGAAATAACACATAACAACTTAGATTATTATTTATCAGATAAAGATTTCGGATATACGATTATGATATCTTATTTTAAGTTAGGCAATATTTTTAGGGTGTTAGGAAAGTTTGATCAAGCATTGGAGTCCTTTAAAATGGCTTTGAACTTAAATAAATTGCTCAGTAAAACGATGCCCAAAAATGAAAAAATCAAAAATGTTCTTGCAACCTCTTATGGATCGATTGGATTCGTGTACTTAAAAGTAGGCAAATTAGATGAAGGACTTGTAAATATTAAAAAAGCACACAATTTATTTAAAAAACTCTGCGAGACGTATCCAAAAAAGGAGAACTACAAAAACGGACTGGCGGTTGTTTATGAGAAATTAGGTGAAATTTATCAGGAACTTAGAAAGTTTGACAAAGCGCTGAAATTCTTTAATCTTTGCGAAAGATTGTCAAAGGAACTCTGCCAAGTGAATCCAGAAAATGAGAACCTCAAAAACCGCCTTGCAGTTGCTAATTTACTATTAGGTGGAATTTATCGGAAACTCGGAAAATTTGAGAAAGCGGAGGAATTCTTTAATCTGGGTTTGCGTATAAGTACGAAACTCTATCAGACGAATCCAAAAAATGAGATTCTCAAACAGACCTTGGCTAATTCTCATGGATTGATCGGAGACTTTTATTTTAAAAATAATAAAATAGATAAAGGATTAGCAAACACTGAAAAAGCAACTGATTTATTTAAGGAACTCTATGAAGTGAATATAAAAAACGAGCAACTCAAATACGGTCTGGCGATCTCCTACTCCAAATTAGGCGGCATCCATCAGGCGATGGGTCACATGGAAGAAGCCCTTAATTGCTTTGAAAAGGATCTTAAGTTACGGAAGAACTCTATGAAGCCAATCCCCGGAATATTGGTTTGTTGGAAGGACTGGGTATTTCGTATTACAAACTCGCTATGCAATACAAGGCAACCGGAAACAATACAACCGGCAAAGAGCGTTTTACCGAATGGAAAAAAATAATTTCTTTCCTTTCTGCAAACCTGCCTCAAGTACCAAAATACAAAGAATGGGATAGAGTTGAATATTAATATGTTATCCCAATCAACCCCGCAGGTGTCCGCCGATTGGCGGACCCGGGGGTGTTTAAAACCTATAAAAAGTGAAGAATTAATTAACTTTCTGCTTACAGAAATTATTTTTATATTTTTGTTTCAGTAAACAGAAATATTTTTATCTTTGAGGTTGTAATGATAAACCACATGGACAAGAATAAATTATTCGGCATACTTAACGACTGGAACTACTGGGATAAGCCGGTTCCGGAGTTTTTCCAGAGGGACGAATACCAACAAAAAATAAATACCTACCTGTCAACCGGGGAGGTTATCGTACTAAAAGGAATCCGCAGATCGGGGAAATCCACGCTGATGATCAACCACATCCGGCACCTGATCAGCACAGGAGTGGTTAAAAAGGAAATACTCTTCGTGAATTTTGAAGATCCCCGTTTCGATGGTGAAATGAACAACGAACTGTTGGAACAAATTTTTGAGGTTTACAAAGAGTTTGTCAACAACGAAACAAAGCCCCATATTTTCCTGGACGAAGTGCAGCATGTTGCTCAATGGGAAAAATGGGTGCTTACAGGTTATGAACTCAACAGAGCACAATTTTACGTAACAGGCTCATCTTCAAAACTCCTTAGCCGCGAATTTGGCACAGCCCTTAGTGGTAGGTTTCTTTCTATCAATGTTTTTCCGCTTAATTTTTGGGAGTACCTCCTTTTTAAAGGTCAGCCTGCACCTGAAAAGATTTTACTGATTACACAGAAATTGGTTTATAAAATAGCCTTCAATGAGTACCTCAAAGCAGGAGGTTTCCCGAAAACCTGTTCTCTTGAAGAGGATGTAAGGCGACAGGAAATCATCATGTATTACGAAACCATTATCCTGAAAGATATTGTAGCCCGCTACAACCTCAAAAACTACGACAGTGTTAAAAAAGTAGCGCATTATTTATTATCCAACATCGGCAAACTGTTTAACCTCAACAAGGTAAGGCTATCGCTCAATCTTTCGTACGATCTGGCCGATAAGTATTTCGAATACCTGAAAGATACTTTTTTGTTGTTTGAAGTATTTCAATACCTCCACTCATTAAACAAGCAATTTACCAATCTCCGCAAAGTATATTGCATCGATAATGGAATACTTACCAATACTTCCTTTAGGATTTCAGAAGACTACGGCAGGTACCTGGAGAATCTTGTTTTTATTGAATTACTGCGAAAAGAGCATGAAATGTATTTCCACAAGGGAAAAAAGGAATGTGACTTCATTATAAAAGATGGATTAAGCATCACGCAAGCCATACAGGTATGCCGCACCTTGCAGGATGAAGAGACCAAAAAGCGGGAAATGGAAGGATTAATTGAAGCCATGAAAACTTATGGGCTGAATGAAGGAATGATACTTACTGAGGATGAAGAAGATTTTATTGAAGTTGAAAATTGTAAAATATATGTCAAAGCTGTTTGGAAATGGTTATTGGAAAAATAGATGTCGGAAATTATCTTTCTCCAGAGATGTTTGTAAAGGACATCCATCCACTCTCACTGGTATCAGCCATATGGTCCTTCCATCTTTCACCAGTTTATCGTCCTTGGTTAAACGTGATAATGGTCCCCTCACATATCCGTATTCCTATAAATTAATTTAAAAATCTCTTTATTGATCTCATCATGGAGCGACTCCAGCTCCCGATGCCAAATCTCCAGAAATCCGGGAAGGGATTTGGGCCATTGTGTTATACTTTTTTCGAGAATGTACCGAAACCGCTTAATGTTGTCGAACAGCTCCAGGTCCTTAAAGAGAATCGGCTCACGGCATAAGTCCTCCATGATGTAAACTTTTTGCATCAACTTAGATTGGATCTGTTTAATCTCAGTTGTACTTCCTTTTCCTGAAAGCTGATTATTGATAACGGGCCGTAACTCGATTTTTATTTCGCGTAAGATGTTCTGAACCTCCACCACCCGGTTCTTCCATTGTGCCTGAAGGGTGAGGGAAATGTCGTCGTCCATTGTCCCGGAATGTACGAGTCCATCTCTTCGGTAATTGCGGATAGCTTCAATCATTGCGCGCGTGGGTGATACTTGCCCAAAGAGATCCACGATGCTGTTCAGCATGGTTTTCAATTCCCTGACATTGCCCGGCCAATGATACTCCTTCAGGTAATTCATGAATTCGGGGGAAAGGGAATAGGGTGTTTCGAACCTCGACCACAGTGAGGAGGCAATGATCGGGATATCTTCGGGGTATTCACGCAAGGGAGTGGTGAAAATAGTAAACGTATTCAACCGGTAGTAGAGATCTTCCCGAAATGTTTTTTGACTGATCATCGAAGCGAGGTTCCTGTTTGTAGCTGCAATGATGCGGAAGTCGATGTTGGCGGTTTTATTGGAGCCAATAGGACGAACCTCCACCATCTCAACTGCATGCAGGATTTTTGCCTGATTAGGTAGGGAGAGATCCCCTATTTCATCGAGAAAAATCGTCCCCCCTTTTGCCTCGACAAACAATCCTTGTCTCGTTGTTTCGGCGCCAGTATAACTCCCTTTGATATGGCCGAACAATTCAGATTCCAGTAACGTCTCCTGAAGGGCAGAACAGTTTACTACAACCATGTTTTTCTTGTAGTACCTGGAATATTTGAATATCTGACGAGCAATGAGATCTTTTCCGGTTCCTGATTCGCCTAAAATCAGAACCGGCGACTTCGATTGTGAAGCCTTGAAAATCATGGCCCGTGTAAGACGCGCTCCCGGCGATTCCCCAAGAAAAGACTCCCGCAGTTTTTGTACTGTTTCCTCATGTGAAATCTCCAGAAGCATGGATGACAGCGGGTCTTTATCGTCAACCTTTACCAATTTCCGGGGCGATTCCCGGATCAGCGACTCCATAATCTCATCCGGGATGAAAATCAGACAAGGGGGGTCTTCACATTGAAACCGTTTGTTGATAAACGGTAAAAAACTACGTTTAAAAGCGCCTGCCGATCCTGTATTAACAATAATCCGCCGGGGATTGGTACGGTCTTTTTTTACATCTAGCTTCAGGGCGCGGTACAACTCGATTTTATCCTGCTTGATTCCGCAGTTCTTGTATTCTGAATTCCTGATGAAGGGTTCGATCCCGTTGAAATCAGATTTTCTAATCAGGCAAACAGTTCCTTTGGATGCCAGGGTGTCCAAAGAGCGGTCGCTGAACCGGGGATCCCAGTCCACCAGAGTCTTCTCAACCTGACCCTTATCATGTTTTGAAAAAAGTAATAACTGCATGGCGTGGGATTATATATTCAAAAATAGTGAAAATACTCCCACGTTGAAAAATCCAGCACAAATTATCAATGATCATCATTATCTCAACCTGACCAGGATACCTCCGTTTGATTTACGGTCAATAAAATGATCCATGAACTGCTGTGCTTTCCTCACCCGATCGGGAAAGAATTCTTCCTGTTCCAGATCCTGTAACAAGGATTCTAACTCGATCAGACACCAGTCGTTAAATCTGGCTTCCGGGTCAAAAAATATCGCGTTTAAATCTGCATCAACTTCCCTCCCTGAGAGGATAAAGGCGAGGCAGCCCAGAAAAGCCCATATCAGACGCATCCGCTGGACATATTTGTTTGATCTGCCCAATTCACCGATGGCCCCGACGAAATCATGGACACACAACATCGATTCAATCAAATCGAGCCAGGCCTCTTCGGAGGTTGGATCCAGGGAGAGAGAAGTGTGCTCGAAAGGAATACTGTTTGCAAAAACTTCTCTACGCCCGACAATCGATAATCCCTTCTCCTTGCATGCAAAACTTTTCATGGTTGCCGCTCTCATCCAGTAGAGTTTTGCATCCTGCGGATTCAATGCGATGGCTTTATCGACGGATTCCAGAGCCTGGGACAGTTTCCCCTGCAACCGTAAGGCAAAGGAAAACTGACTGTGATAGCTGTGCTCTTTGGGATCCATCCCGATCAACCGGTTGTAGTATATTTCGGCTGCCTGGTAATCCTTGTTCTCGTATGATGTGGAGGCAAGAAAATTCAATTCCTGTTGTTTGTGATCTCGTTTCATGGCTTCATGCATTTATATTTTTAATGGGTGGTGATTGAAAATAATTGGTCTTGCCAGTCATTCAGATCGCACTCCAGGGTATACTTGGCTGAAGGATCAAGAAGTCCGTATGAATAGCTGTTGTGTAAAAGACAACCCGCCTGGTTAAAAAGTTGCTGATACCTCACCGGTTGCCGTTGGGATTCCGAGACTACCTCCTTCATCACCGGTCCCACCCGATCTAGTGATTTGTTGTTTTTCTTCGCCGAAGATATGACTGACAGTATCAGCGTATCAACCACCCAGTTTGTAAAATCGTCCAGGGTCTCCTCTCCGGGCGTGACGATTTCCACGGCTTTTACCTGGATATTTTTGGGTCTTCGGGACCTGATTGGATACTTCACGGTGATCTCGGAGGAGGGATCAATATCGGCTCCAATATACTCTACGGATTCTTCCGGCCTTGAAAGATTTTTTACCCGAACCACGAGCTCTTTGTTTTCATTCATCGTCATTTCACAAACGATATTTGAAAAAAATGAGCTCTTCACGGCAAACTTGATGAGGCTGACAAATTTGTACTTGCAGGAAGCTGCATCAGCCAGGGGAACCTGTTTGATCAGCTTGAATTCGTATAAGCCTAGCAGGTTGCTGTATCTGACCGTGATCGATCCGCCAGGATGAGGATAGACGGCATTCATCGGGATCAGGATTTCTGGTTTGTATTCGACCTCCTCCTCCCCGATCGTCATCTCTTCAAAGCCATATCCGAAAGGACAGCGGTCGGAAACGGTTTTTTGGTACAAAGCGCCACCGATGGCCGTTGCCGTCATCCGGTTGACGACCCCCTGTTCAGGTTCCAGGTAAAAGTCATCCAGTTGCCTCAACACGTTGGCGTTATCAGAAAAAATATCCTGTAACAAATCCCTGAAGATAGGCAGCACGATAGGTCCGCCGATCAGGATCAAAGCATCGATCTGCCGGGTGGAATACACTGATTCATTGAGGGCAGCCAGAACCTGGTTGCGGAAATCTGTCAACATCTCTTCACAGATCAGAGCCAGGTCGCCTTGCGATAGTGTAACTTCCGTATGGACATCCTGATAATGGATCGGAATCCGAACCTCAAACTGTCGCGAAAGGCTGATCTTTGCCTCTTCGGCCAGCTTTTGCAATTCGTTCAGGTAAGAAGCCGGAACGCTCCCCAAAGCCAGTTTTTCAATCAGCCAATTTGCAATCCGGAAGTCAATATCTATCCCCCCACAGCTTGTGTTCCCTGTATTCCGGATGGTTTCATAGTGAATCTCCCGGGTTTCGGAATAAAACATCGTTCCCAGACTAATATCGAGGGTGCCGGCTCCGAGATCGCAGGTAAGGGCTATTTGTTTGGACGCATCGATCTTGATCTTCCTCGCGATGGCAGCAGCAACCGGTTCGGCGATGATCGTTATGTGGTCAAACCCTGCCATTCTGGCGGCCTCTTTCAGGCGACTGTTCCGGCTGCTGTCGAAATAAGCCGGTGCTGTGAGGATGACTGAGTCAAAGGGCTCCGATAGCTGGGTCTCGGCATCATTTTTCATTTTTTGTAGCAGAAGAGATACAAGCTCCACCGGTGTATAGGGTTTCCCTACCTGGCATAAACACTGGCCATCGTGCCAGTTGGGAACGATATCATAGGCAAACCGGTCCAACTCTCCCTGCTCTTTCAGACACGAAAACGGCAATCCCAGCAACCGTTTAAACCCCCAAACCACCTCTTTGGGATGGGTCATCGTAAACGATTTTGCTTCCAGCCCCATAGCTCTTACCGATCCATCCGGATGGAAGGCAATGAATGAAGGTAAATGTTTGGCGTTGGAATCCCCTTCAGATTCTCCGCTGTGTTTGATGAGGATGATCTTCCCGCGTTCATCCACACAGGCTGCCAGACTATTGGCAGAACCGAAATCAATGCATAGTGTCTTCATGTTTATGTACTAATAAATTCATATCTTTGAGAGCAATGTTTCCCATTTATATGTTTGTTACTCAAACCAAATGCCATAAAATTTTATCTATTTGACTTGTAATCAATTACGTGATAATTAACTTGAGATAGATGGGTTGAGATTGGGGAAGGGAGAGCAGACTTCGTTGACAAAGTATCTGATATTCATGAGTCAACGAGACGACATGAATCCTATGTCAGACAAGCAAAACGATAGAGTCTACTTGACTCAGAAGAGTCTGGAACTATGGCGAAACGGTATAATTATATTTTAAACAAAATACCTGTTCTGTTATGAACGAGAAAGAAATATCCATATTTATAAGCTATAGTCATTTAGACAGCAAGTGGTTTGAATCAGATAAGGAGTTATTTGATCTCATTCCATTTCTTGAACGTTCCTTAAGCATGAAAAATGTAAAATTCTGGTACGACAGACATCCGGGAAAAGGTATTGAAGCTGGTGAAAAATTCAAAACTAAGATAGAAACGCAGATTGATATGTCTGATATTGCTATATTATTAATCAGTCAGGAGTTTCTTAATTCAACATTTATTGCAGAAGTAGAACTTCCAAGAATACAAGAGAACTATGAGAAGGGCAATTTACACGTTTTCCCCATTCTTCTTGAGCCCACCGACTGGGAAGAAATTGAGTTCATCAGTACATTGCAGTTAGTGCCCGGGAAACCAACTCCTTTAATTGAATTCACTGATAACGAAAGAAATTGGATTCGGGTTAAGTCTGATTTATTAAAAGCTTTAAAGAAAAAAATTGATAAAATTTCTGGCCATGAAATGTCACTCACCTCAGAAACAAAGACGAAAACACAATTAAATAAATTGCCCAAAAGAAAAAACAAGGTTAACAAAGCATGGATTCTAACTGCTAGTTTTATCGCAATTCTTGTTCTTATATTACTCGCTATTAAATATTTTCATTTCCCAACAAGAAATACTCAAAAACAAGATTCTATTTTACAAGTTGATAATTTTGGCCAAGGAGATATAATATCTGTTAAAATAGGCAATCAAATTTGGACGAGAGATAATTTAAACACGAGTGTATTTAACAATGGTGATCCAATTCTGGAAGCTAAGACGGTTGAAGAATGGGTCAAAGCTGGAGCGAAGAAGACGCCTGCGTGGTGTTACTATAATAACGATTCCGCTAATGTCAAAACATACGGAAAACTTTACAATTGGTACGCAATAAATGATAAACGAGGTATTGCACCCGAAGGATTTCATATCCCAGATAAAGATGAATTAATTACATTGTTATATTATTTGGGTGGTGAAGGAGAGAAAGCTTATGTTTCGCTGATCCCAGGTGGTACTTCCAGTTTTAATGCTTTATTTGGTGGGTGTCGATATTATGATGGTCAATTTCTTATACTTCAGTCCCCTATTGCCTATTGGTCTTCTTCAGAGGGTTCTGTTGGAAGTGGATCGGCCTGGCATTTGGTGATCGACGTTATGCAAAAATCTGCTAGGATGTTTTACTTTAACAACAATATGGGTTTCTCAGTTCGTTGCCTTAAAGGTAAAAGTCTGAAGAATTAATCCTCACACTTAAAAATTCATTTTAAACCACATCATCCTGGACTATTGGGGTTAAAAGCCCAAGGAAGCATGAAAAAGCTCAGACGTTTTTGATAAAATATTTGCAGAACTTGCCACAACCAAATAAAATCAAATGTTCTTCTTGTTTTATACCGTAATAGAACACGCAAGATGATAGATGTCCATAGTTTCCCAAGTGCGATTCAGAAACCTTTTTCTTTATGACCATGTCGCAACTAACCAAAACATTCCGGGTATTTATCAGCTCGACATTTACCGAAATAAAGGAGGAAGGCAGAATCCTGCAACGGGAATTACTCTTATACCTTAATAACCTTTAAATCAAATGTCTAAAGACCTTTTCATTTCGTACGCAAGAATAGACAACGCCGGGGGGAGGATAAAGCAGCTTGTGGAACGTATTGAATATGAATTTAATACGTTTGCAGGACGGAAGTTGGTGACCTTTTTCGATGTTCAAGATATTGAGGGCATGCAGGATTGGAGAGACCGTATCCTTCTTGGGCTCCGGGAATCCAAGATTTTATTAGTATGCCTATCACCGGCGTATATCATGAGCGATTATTGCAAGTGGGAATTCGAGGAGTATCAAAAACATGAGATAGGTCATGCCTGTTTTGGCGAGGGGGTTGCCCCTATTTATTTTGTGGAAGTACCTGGCTGGGATGATAAAGGTTTTGAACAAAAGTGCGCTGCCTGGGTTGCAGAATTAAGACGCCGCCATCATTTTGACTTGCGGCCTTGGTACAATGATGGGGAAGCGAGTCTGGGCAATTCAATTGTAAAGGAGCGAATGTCCAAGCTAAACGAACAGCTAAAGGAGCGTATTACCCTAAGTGACAGGGAATGGCGAAGCCCCAGTAATTTGGATTCACACAACATTCATTTCATCGGCCGTACTATTGAATTGCGTCAGCTGCGTGAACATTTCGTGAAACCCGGAACCATAGGTGTTCCAGCTGTTCTCAATGGATTGGGAGGCATAGGCAAAACTACACTTGCCATTGAATATGCTCATGGGTTCGTTCAAGAATATGGAGGTGGGCGCTGGCAAGTGCGGTGTGAGGGGAAAGAAAATCTTCCTGCTGCCATCGCACAATTAGCCTCCCCGCTTGCCCTTGAACTCAGTGAGGAAGAGAAGCGGGATACTTTCCTGCAATTTGAACGAGTACTTGCTGAACTTCGCAAACTTACCTTCAACAATGAAAAGAACCATTGCCTTGTCATACTCGATAATGTTGACAAACCGGTTCTTCTAAAAACTAATCAAACCTGTCATCTTCCTGCTGAGGATTGGCTTCATCTGATCGTTACAACCAGGTTAGGCGAAAAGGAATTACCGGATATTAAAGATAAAAAGTGTTTCATCCCGATGGATGTGCTTGACGAAACTGATGCTCTGGCACTTATTGAGACATACCAGAAGAATGGGATTTTTCCTAATAAAGAAGAACGTGAAGGAGCCAGGGAGATCGTTCGGTTGCTGGATTCATTCACTTTAGCCGTAGAATCTGCGGCTGTATATCTGAACCAGACAGGGTGGCAAATAACCTGTAAAGCATTTCTCCACCGTCTTAGAACTGAAGGAATTTTATGGGATCAGAAAGAACATTTCACTGATCAGGCCGGAATCCGGCATGGCGAAAGAAGCCTGGCGATCACTCTCACTTCCACTTTTGAAATCCTTACCGAAGGGGAAAAACTTTTCCTTAAATACGCAGCCTGCTTACCGCCTGATCATATCGTCCCGCAATGGATCCGGCCCCTTCTTTCGGAGAATTTTGCCTCTTTTTGCAATGATCCTGGACCGGGGTACACTGACCCCTGGATAAATCTTTTGCGAAAACATTTAAGCCTGAGACTTGTACAGCTCACAAAACAGCTGGATCCTTCAGGCAAACCCCGTGTGGTAAAAATGCACAGGATTATTGGCACCCTGATCAGGGATTACTTACAGATAAACCAGATGACGAATTCCAAAATACAGTATCATTTAGGTATATTTCTCCTGAAAAGAATAATTGAAATCAACAAGCAGCCACCTGACCGCTCGGGTTACTGGGAACTTGAATGTTTTTATTATACTTTGTTGCTTCGTCTAAAGGAAAGAAAATCCTACACAAAGGTGGCAGCAGTATATTGCTGCAACGAATTGCGTAATGCAGGACAATATTCCATGGTATCAGAATTGGCCGGATCCGCAATC
Organism: uncultured Prolixibacteraceae bacterium; assembly: GCA_964449285.1. Lineage (GTDB taxonomy): Bacteria > Bacteroidota > Bacteroidia > Bacteroidales > FEN-979 > QYOJ01. Next base: position 1,993 of record CAYUZX010000061.1, on the reverse strand, counting down.
GTTTCCGGAAATACAGGGATTAAAGAGGACGATGATACCCTTGCTTGGTTTCATAACACAGCCGGCTCTGCTGATCTCTACATGGCAGAATTTCAGAAAGCCGAAGAACATTTTCTTTTAGCGAAGGAATTGACCGCCCAGCCGGAAGCAGACGTGCGGGATAAATTGGATACCCTTGTAAACATCGGATGCTTATACCGGGAAACCAACCGGCCCTTGGAAGCAGTTGAACCAAGTCAGCAAGCGCTGGAATTTTGCAAATCTATATTCGGCGACACCTCTCCCAGATACGGAGCCCAATGTATGAACCTTGGGCTCGTTTACCAGGATCTTTGCAATCTGGATAAAGCCATCACCCTTTTCATGCAGGCAATAGAAATATATAAGGCTGACAAGCGGATGGTGCTCAACTTATGCCAAGATATGAGTACCCTCACAGAAGCATTACGAAATGCCTCCAGGATAAAGGAAGCATGGGCAACGATCGAAGAAGCATTATCACTGATGAAATTCGGAGGATATGAAGAACACCCTATCTCAATAAAACTATTGACGAATTATGCTGCACTTTTAGAAGAAGGAGGCGATTTAACACAATCGAGAACCTATTATGAACAAGCATATAAACTGACTATTCAATGTTTCGGGGAAGATTCAAATCATCTTTCGGTACGCATAAATAATCTGGGGGTCAATTCACTTATGGCTGGAAATTATGATGCCGCAGTCATAGAACTTCGTAACGCTCTTGAAATCGAAAACAACACACATATTCCGAGCCATCATAAACTTGCTCATCGTGAATTGAATCTAGCCATTGCTTTTTTATTTAGGAATGACCTAGCAGTAGCAAAACTTCATTTGAAATCAGGCTGGGAACATAAATTAATAACCAGAGTTCCTGATCTTTTATCTGTCCGGTTGTTGCTGGGCAGATTGGCCACTGCCTTAATCACGAATGAATCCATTGATCTTTTCATCGGGCAATTGATTTCCCTCAATGACGAAAAAATATTACCGGCATCCGGGATCAATATCAAATGGATCCTTGAACCCAAACTAGAGCATCTAATCCGAGCTTGTTCAAACGAACAAAAAAGTATCTGGTTTTACCTGAGTTATCTTTTCAGGAATAAAACATTCGCGAGAAATGATTTCCACAAGAATGATTTGGAGCAATTTCCAAAAAGAAGCCTCTCTGAGCCATGGCAATCATGAAAAAATGCCGATGAGATCCTGTCACATTGAATGTGAAATTAAAAAGATTTGTATGCTTGTATTTAAACTTCAATTGAGGAACTTGCCGAACCACCTGAATCTAGAAAAGATGAATCTGGCTTATCCTTTAGAAAATTATCAAGGATAGGTTTGATATCGCCTGAATTTCCTAAATATTTTCGCGGACATAATGAATAAATAAATGAAAAAAAACGATATTCAAACCTACCTAATATGGCCAGATATTATTATTTAGTTTTCTTGGCTGTATCGGGCTGCCTGCTGATGCTCCGGAACTATGGAAAGAGGAATCAGGTTTATAGTCTTTCAGTATCTGACTGGTTGTTGTATAATGTTGTTCCGGCTTTTTTTTCTTGCGGAAAAGGTCTAGAAAACTGGACAGGAGGCTCATAACAACGAGTTTTTGATGATGATTATCTGATGATTTTTTTACATTAATTTTCAAATATACAATATTTTCTTACTGAAATCAAGAAAATATTCAATGCGGATGCGAGTGTATTTTCAATCATTGTTCTTAGTTAGAAAACAGTAATATTTTCCTATCAATACTTCGGCAAAAACCTAAGCAACTAATCGTCCAATGCTCAAACACTCGTCATATAGCAAGCGTATTTTTTCGCAACTCAAATCGAAAGCTAGCTTTCAAAAAAAATGAGAAGTTGAACGCGATGGAATGAAAGAAAGGGTTAGGATAGACGGCTCCGGACTTTTTATCCTGATCGATCAACAATCAATCCCTGACATTGATCCC
>CAYUZX010000060.1:0-18876 GCA_964449285.1 uncultured Prolixibacteraceae bacterium | reverse complement strand
GCATCCTGCGACCTACACCAAATGCCTTGGGAGAAACACGTAAAATGGGTGGGGTCTGATGCCGTTTCCACTCATTTTCATTCACCATTCCAAGAACCCTCTTAACAACGGCCGGGTCAAACCCCATGGCTGTTATTTCGTTTGGGCCCTTTCGCTCTTCAATATAATGAAATAGGATCTGATCAAGCAACGCATAGTCGGGCAACGAATCAGCATCCTTTTGATCGGGGCGGAGTTCGGCAGAAGGGGGTTTGTCCAGTGTATTGATCGGTATCATCTCCCCCGAGCGATTGATGTAGCGGGCCAGCTCATAAACCTGGGTTTTGTAAAGATCTCCCAGTACAGAAATTCCTCCGCACATATCCCCATATAGTGTGCCATATCCCACGGCTGCTTCGCTTTTGTTGCTTGTATTCAGCAGGATATAACCAAATTTATTGGCCATAGCCATCAGGATAACAGCTCGGAGGCGTGCCTGAATGTTTTCTTCTGTGACATTGAAAGAAAGTTGGCCGAAGTGAGGAGCCATGGCGTTCTCAATGGCAGTAAATGATCCATCAATAGGAATAATGTCGTAAGAGCATTGAAGGTTTTCAGCCAGTGTGCGGGCGTCGGTGATGCTGTGTTCTGATGAGAATCTGGAGGGTAGGAGAAGCGCTTTGACCTGTTCGCTGCCCAACGCTTCAGCAGCCAGGACCAGCGTAACGGCAGAGTCAATGCCGCCGCTCAAACCCAGGATCGCTTTAGAAAACCCCATTTTGGAGAAGTAATCTCGAATGCCCATGACCAGGGCGGAGTGGATCGTCTGGATATCCGATGCCAGATGCTGGCATCCGGTATCCGGCATCTGTATTTCTTCCAGCTCATACGTTCTTAAATCTTCATCGAATCGCTGGAGCTCATCCTTAAGGATTCCATCGGGAGTGAGCACCATCGAGCCTCCATCAAAGAGCAGCTCGGTTTGTCCGCCAACCTGATTCACATAGAAAAGGGGGAGGTTGTAGTGTCTTGCATTCCGGGAGAGGATATCCAGTCGCGTCTCAGGTTGGTTGTAGTGAAAGGGGGAAGCGGCTATGTTGATGATCACATCGGGCTGCAATCGTGAAAGCTCTTCCATGGGGTTCCTGACATATAACGGATAGTTGTCAATGTTCCAAAGATCTTCGCAAATGGTCATGGCAAACCGTTTTCCCAGGTAGTCAATAACCTGGTATGGCATCCGGTTCGGTTCAAAATAGCGGTATTCATCAAATACATCATATGTCGGAAGGAGTGTTTTATGGGCCATTCCGAATAGTTGCCCGTCTGCAAGAAAAAAGGCGGTATTGTAAAGCGGTTTGCCCTTCTCTCCTGGATTTTTGGATGGGGCTCCAACAATTGCCGCGATGCCTTTACAGTCAGTAGCAATCTTCCTGACAGCTTCAGCGCAGGATTCATAAAAATCAGTAAATTCAAGAAAATCCCGGGGAGGATATCCGCAGACCGATAATTCGGAAAAAACCACCAGATCAGCCCCGGATTTACGGGCCCGTGCAATTCCATCACGGATCAGGCTGGTATTGTGTTCAAAATTACCAACAATATAGTTTTGCTGTGCCAGTGCAATCTTCATAAGGCTACTAAAATAGGACGCCCAGATTCAATTCAACGAAGTTCAATTTAGCTTTCTCGTTGAGGTCGGATGCTAAATTGTATCCGGTTAAAATGTTATTCAGGCTGTTACTATAGTCGACACCAATAAAAATTCTGGTGTTAACATCGAGGTGATATTCCAATCCTGCTCCAAAAATTACTGCTTGCCGGATCAGTGAAGTACTGGATGTGATGTTGCTGTTTTCTTTCACGGGCGCTACACCGTTTCCAGGATCCAGCGCATCCCGGGCTTTGGCACTGATGCGGAAGCCAGTAGTGAAACCGATCTGCCCGAAGAACGAGAACCGCCCGAAGGTGTTGGTCTGCAACTTGATCATATAAGGGATATCCAGGTAAACGAATTTATATTTTCTGTTCATCTGCCCATAAACCTGATTTGCGCCGATAAGCAGCGAATCGCCATAGGTTAGCTTCCCATTCAGGAAAGAAAAATTGAATCCGGTTGAGAAGGCATAATTTTTTGCGAAATAAAAATCTGTTACCAGTCCGATTGTAGCCCCCCCGGTTATCCCGTCGTAGTTATAGTGTTTTGTCTCGGGAGACATCCACGCTATGTTTGGAGCAACTTTGAGCCCGAGCTTTACGGATTTCTCCTGGGCCTGGATGAAAGAGAATTGTGAACATCCGAAGAGAAAAAGGAAAAGAGGGGTAATGACCTGTTTCATAGTTGATGTTTTTCAGATTTTATCACTTGTTTCGAACAAAAATAGAACATTTGATTGTAGTTTTGTCAACGGACTTTCATGAAATATAATAAAGTTATTCACGTTTTTATACCCATGAAGAGATTCCCATCGAACTGCTTTTTGCCCTTGTTATTTATACTTCTCATGATAACTGGGTCTTGCAACTGGTCATCACCGAGGTTACAGGTGGATGTTTCTGCGATTCCGCTGGATGCAGTTGAAGTCCACCGGTACGACAAAGCGTTGTTTTCAATTCCGCTTGATAGGCTGGAAGATGGCCTGGAGCAGATCAAACCTCTCTATCCATTTTTTTTGAATACGGATCTCAGGGATAGTGCCAAAATCAACAACCTGAAAGAGTATTTGACGAATAGCCGGACCAGGGAATTTTACAGTGCCTCTCAGGAGCGGTTCACTGATCTCAGCGCCCTGGAACGAAATCTCACGGATGCCTTCCGCCATCTTCTCTATTATTACCCGGATGCCACTATTCCGAGAGTTTACACCTACATTTCCGGCGGCGAATACGATCATTCGGTCCAATATGTTGACAGTGTTTTGCTGATCGCCCTGGATGCTTATCTGGGCACAGGATTCAAACCCTATGCTGCTGATGGGCTACCCTTGTATAAGATCGTGCGTATGGAGCCCGATTTCGTGTTACCTAATTGTATTCAGGCTATGGAAGAGGCCTATTACCCTGTTCGCTATCCGGGGAACACGCTTCTCGACCAAATGGTTGATGCAGGGAAACGGCTTTACTTCCTGGATGCCATGATTCCGGATTACCCTGACCGGTTGAAGATCGCCTACACGGAGAAGCAGATAAACTGGGCCATCGCTCATGAATCCCAGGTTTGGGCTGCTATCATTGAGAACCAGTTATTGTTTGCCTCCCAGGGAAGCACCATCCGGACGTTTCTAGCCGATGGGCCGTTCACGGCCGACTTCTCTCCAGAATCGCCTCCTCGATTGGGCGAATATATCGGTTGGAGGATCGTAAAAGCCTATATGGAAGAGAACCCTGAAGTCACGCTTCAAGAACTTATTGATGAAACGAATTCCCAGAAGATCCTGTCGGAGTCGAAATATAAACCAAGCAAGTAGTCCAAAAAAACTTTCTAGCCTGATATAACCTTTTGCCCAAAAACCCGATTAATGGGCAAACAAAGGTTATGCTTGTAAAAACATTTGGTTGTGCTCTCTATGGAATTCACGCTATCACCATTACGATAGAAGTGAGTATTGATATCGGAATCAACTTCGCCATGGTGGGATTGCCCGACAACGCCGTGAAAGAGAGTCAGCAACGGATTGATTCGGCCCTGCGAAGCATTGGGCTCAGGATCCCCGGGAAGAAGATCGTGATCAACATGGCCCCTGCCGATATCCGAAAAGAGGGCTCCTCCTACGATCTTCCCATCGCTGTGGCTCTTCTTGCCGCGAACGAACACGTTAGCGAGGAACGGATTGGATCCTATATCATTATGGGAGAGTTGTCGTTGGATGGTTCCATCAGGCCTATAAAAGGGGCTCTTCCCATTGCGATTGAAGCCGAGAAACGGAAATTCAAAGGGGTTATCCTGCCACGGCAGAATGCGACGGAGGCAGCTGTGGTTGAAGCCCTCGAAGTATATGGTGTGACCCATATCAGTGAGGTGCTGGAGTTTCTTGAGGGGAAAAGCGCTCTTACACCCACAACGGTCGATTGCAGGAAAGAGTTCCTGAACCGGTCGGCTGACTACGAACACGACTTTTCAGAAGTGAAAGGTCAGGAGAACATCAAGCGTGCTCTCGAGATCGCGGCGGCAGGAGGACATAATCTCATCCTGATCGGCCCTCCCGGAGCCGGGAAAACAATGCTGGCCAAGCGGCTGCCTTCCATCCTTCCTCCATTCACCCTGCAGGAAGCTCTGGAGACCACAAAGATCCATTCGGTAGCCGGGAAGATGGAAGCTCATCGATCTCTCGTACCGGTAAGACCCTTCCGCTCACCACACCATACGATTTCGGATGTGGCACTTGTTGGAGGGGGTGCAGTCCCTCAGCCCGGGGAGATTTCACTGGCACACAATGGCGTATTGTTCCTGGATGAACTTCCTGAGTTTAAACGGAGTGTACTGGAAGTGCTTCGGCAACCACTGGAAGACCGGGTGGTGACCATCTCGAGAGCACGGCTCAGTGTAGAGTATCCTGCCAGCTTTATGCTTGTTGCAGCAATGAATCCTTGCCCGTGTGGCTACTACAACCACCCCCAGATCGAATGCAAATGCGGGGCAGGCACTGTCCAGAAATATATTAACAGGATTTCGGGTCCGCTATTCGACAGAATTGATATCCATGTGGAAGTGATCCCCGTACCATTCAGGGATCTCAGCGATGCCCGCCGGGCTGAACCCAGTTTGGCAATCAGGGATCGCGTGATTGTTGCCAGGGAGATCCAGGAGAAGCGCTATACCGAATTTCCAAAGACCTATTGTAATGCGCAGATAACCGCAAAAACGATTAATAAACATTGCGCCCTTGATGAACCATGCAACATGATCCTGAAAACCGCAATGGAAAAACTTGGACTATCGGCCCGGGCATTTAACCGCATCCTAAAAGTATCGCGAACAATCGCCGACCTTGAAGCGTCCTCACATATCCGACCCGAGCACCTGGCCGAAGCGATCAATTACCGGTCGTTGGATAGGGAGAATTGGGGCCATTGACAAATGGTAATAATATAAAAATACGTATATTTGCAATTGTAAATATACGTAGCAATGAAAACGAAATTAACGTTGAGTATTGATAAAGAAGTTGTGGAGAAGGCAAAAAAATACGCTGATATGGCGAATCAGAGCATCTCGGAAATTGTTGAACGTTACCTGAAAACGGTTACTGAGAAAGGAGACACAACTTCTGGGATTTCAGAAAGGGTAAAATCATTGGCCGGAAAATTTAATCTGCCTGAAGGGAAAGACGATAAGGAGATTCTGATCGGGGCGCTTGCTAAAAAATATGAGTAGTAATGGATATTTTTGTGGATACTGATGTAATTCTGGATTTTCTTATCGTAAGAGAACCATTTTCTGAGCATGCCATTCTGCTCTTCAATAAGGCTGACAAAGGAGAAATCCGTTTTTTTCTCTCAGCAACCTCCGTGACAAACCTATATTATATCTTGAGACGGGCTGCTTCCCATTGGAAAGTCATCGCCGGCTTGAAACAATTAGTGTCACTGGGAAAGGTTCTGGAGGTAAATCAGGATGTGATGGAGCAGTCCCTAAACTCGAATTTTTCTGATTTTGAGGACGCTATTCAGTATTACTGTGCGAAGCAAAAGCCTGAGATCACACATATTGTCACCCGGAATGTAAAACATTATAAAGGGGCAAGTCTGATTGTAATGACGCCTGAATTGCTCGTTAAATCTCTCTGACTCACCACCTCACTACTTCACCACCTGACATAGAGATCCGCAATCACAAAGCAGGCAAACAGAATACTTGCGAATCCGTTGAGTGTGGCAAAAGCGAGGTTTACACGCGAAAAGTCACTGGGCTTGACGATCAGGTGCTGGTAGATCACCAGCAGTGTAAATATTCCCAGGCCGACCCAGTAGAGCAGATCAAATGGACCCGTAATGCCAGCCAACACCAGCATGATCAGAGCAATCAGGTGGAAAAAAAGAGAGAGCACCAGAGAGTTGCTGGCGCCCATTGAAACCGGTATTGACTTCAACTTCTCCTGGCGGTCAAAATCGATATCCTGCAAGGCATAGATGATGTCAAACCCGGCGACCCAGAATAGAACGCAAAAAGAGAAAAGTAACGGAAGGAGATCAAATTGGCCGGCAACTGCAAGATAAGCCCCGATAGGAGCCAGGGCGAGACCCAGTCCCAGAAAAATATGGCTCAGGTATGTAAACCGCTTTGTTAAGCTATAACCCAGAACAACGAATAGGGCAATGGGGGAAAGGAGCAAGCAGAGGTTGTTGATGAACGCAGTGGTAATAATTAAGAGGATGGAGTTAAGAATGACAAAAAGTAGCGCAGAGCGGGGAGAAATGACAGACCTGGGTATTTCGCGGATGGCAGTCCGGGGATTTTTCTGGTCGAACCTCCTGTCGATGTATCTGTTGAATCCCATTGCTGCATTTCGGGCAAACAAAACAGATAAAATAACCAGGAAGAGTATAATGTAATCAACATTTCCGTCGTTCTCTCTTACGGCTAAGAAAAATCCGATCATCGCAAAGGGCATCGAGAAGATTGTATGGCTGATCTTTACCAGTGAGAAGTAGTCTTTAATACCCGACATTTTATAAATTTGTGCCAAAATTAAGGCAAATAGCTGAATGATTGAAATACTTAAATACCTCTTTCAATACCTGATGCACCTTTTTACAGTTCGGTCGAAATACCGGATTCACTCCCCATTTGTATACAATTTTTTCAAATATATTTTGAATGACCAAACCCAATACCCTGATTATGAGCAGATAGAAAAAGTCAGGAAAGACCTTTTGTCCAGAGCACGGTTCATCAAACGTGTCGATCTGGGCGCTCGTTCTATTGCTTTTCCTTATTCACAGCGATTCGTCAGAGTTCGTGATATTGCTCGCAGATCCTCTGTGAGCCAGAAAAAGGGCCAGCTTCTTTACAAATTGGTCAAACATTACAAACCACGTTGTATTATCGAGCTTGGCACGGCATTTGGCATCAGTTCGATGTATATGGCTATGGGTTACCGGAATAGTCATGTCTATACGATAGAGGGGTGCAATGACACCCTTCATATCGCTACGCATAATTTTTCCCGTCTGGGGCTTGGCAACATCAAGGAGATGTGTGGTAATTTTGACGATCTGTTACCAGAGATTCTTAGTAGGACCGAAACTGTCGATCTGGTATTTTTTGACGGAAACCATAGGGAAGAGGCTACGCTCAGGTATTTCGACGAGTGCCTGACTCACATCCAGAACAATACGATCTTTGTAATTGATGACATTCACTGGTCTAAAGGGATGAGGTCAGCCTGGGAAAATATCAGGCAGCATCCGAGCGTCAGAGTCAGTATCGATCTTTTTACGGTTGGCGTTGTCTTTTTCAGGAAAGAGCTCAGTAAAGAAGATTTTATCCTTCGTTTCTAATAATTTAGTACCTTTGTTCATATCTGGAAAATATAAATTTGAATTACTTAACTAATGGAAAAAGAGATCATTCGTCTTGAAAAAATTGTCAAGAACTACAGAATAGGTACTGTTATTGTGGAGGCCCTCCGCTCCGTTTCGCTGGTGATGCTAAAGAATGAGTTTGTTGCGATCATGGGACCATCCGGCTCCGGGAAGTCGACCCTGATGAACATCATCGGGTGTCTCGATACGGCTACCAGCGGGAGCTACTTCCTTAATGGCCAGGATGTCTCACGCCTGGATGATAACCATTTGGCTGAGATCCGGAACAGGGAGATCGGTTTCGTTTTCCAAACCTTTAACCTCCTTCCCAGATCAACAGCACTGGAGAATGTAATGTTACCACTGATTTATTCCGGAGTTGCTAAAACCCAGCGTATTGAACGGGCTAGCCGTGTTCTGGAAGAGGTGAAACTTACCGACCGGATGACCCATAAACCCAATGAACTATCCGGTGGTCAGCGGCAACGTGTAGCCATGGCCAGAGCCCTTGTGAACAATCCGGCTATCATCCTGGCCGACGAACCAACCGGAAATCTCGACTCCAAAACCTCCATTGAGATACTTGGATTGCTGGAAGAGATTCACCGGATGGGAAACACAGTTATTGTAGTTACGCACGAAGAGGATATCGCATTGCATGCTCACCGGATCATCCGCCTGATGGACGGAGAGGTCTCATCCGATGAGATAAATCCGAACGTGAAAACCGTTGCCGATTATTAGCAGACAAATTAATCCCGATTCATGACCAAAGAAGGGAAGTATACCCAGCTTTTCCGGGACTTCGATCAGCAAAAGATCATGATCATCGGAGATGTGATGATTGACTCCTATTTATGGGGGGCAGTTGATCGTATCTCACCCGAAGCGCCTATTCCCATCGTTGTCCTGAAAAAAAGGGAAAACCGGATGGGCGGCGCCGCTAACGTAGCGCTCAATGTAAAAGCTCTTGGTAGCGAGCCCATTCTCTGTTCTGTGATTGGCGATGACGAAAAGGGGGAGCAGTTCCTCAACTTGCTTGAACGGGAGTCGATCCGGCAGAACGGCATCATTCGAAGCCGGGAAAGGGTAACCACCACCAAGTTCAGAATTTTTGGCAACCACCATCAAATGCTGCGGGTTGATGAAGAGGTGGATCATGACCTGTTGCTAGCAGATCAGCAGGAGCTCATTGCCCGGATTGAAACGATCCTATCGGAAGAGAATGTGCAGTGTATCATTTTCCAGGATTACAATAAAGGGGTGATCTCTGATGGATTGATAAAAAAGGTGGTAGCTCTGGCCAACAAGCAAAATATTCCCGTTACCGTCGACCCGAAACAGCGAAACTTTACCTCTTTTACAGGAGTGACACTTTTCAAACCCAACCTTAAGGAGTTGAAAGAGGGACTAAAGATGGAGATTCCTGATAACAACCAGGAGATCGTAATTCAGGCTGCTCAATCGTTACGCAAGATGCTCAACTGCAAATATGTGATGACGACTCTCTCTGAGAAGGGGGTGTTGGTGAGCATGGCTGACAGTATCACCGAAAAGAACATCTTCGTTCCGGCTCATGCACGCTCAATCGCCGACGTATCGGGTGCCGGCGACACAGTGATTAGTGTAGCTTCAGCCTGCCTGGCAGGAGGTTGCTCCCCATATGAGATTGCCTACATCTCAAACCTCGCAGGAGGCCTGGTATGTGAAGAGGTAGGGGTTGTGCCGGTAAACAAAGAGAAATTGCTGAAAGAGGTTCTGACTCTTTTATAACCTTCATGCAGTACGATGCGGATGTGATCGTTGCCGGTGCCGGCCCTGCCGGAACTTCAGCAGCATTTGAGCTTGCCCGGAGAGGAGCGGATGTCCTGATTCTTGAGAAAACCAGCTTTCCTCGTTACAAAGTATGTGGTGGTGGCCTTACCCGAAAGATCGTTGACGAGATCCCATTCGATATTACACCAGTCATAGAGAGTGAAATATTTTCAGTGCGTTTCTCCTGTAACTTTGCCAACCAATTTACTAAGACATCTCCAGATTCATTGATTTTCTGCACGATGCGGGAAGAACTCGATCAATTTTTACTGGATCAGGCTATCGCTGAAGGCACCCGGATTCTGTACAATGAACATATCATTGCGGTACATCAGGAGAATGGAGGAGTCAGAATTCAGACACGAAACGGCATCTTTCGGTCAAGGCTTGTGGTAGGTGCTGATGGCGCCTCCTCCATGGTGGCTCATAGCAGCGGCTTATGGAAAGACCTGATGCCAGGACTAGCCTGGGAAGCGGAGATGGATGCTGAAGAGAAGGAATTAAAACAATTCGGAAGTACAGTCTTTCTCGATTGGGGAACTTTCCCTGGAGGGTATGGATGGATTTTCCCCAAGCGTAACCATTTTTCTGTGGGAGTAGGAGGCCCTGCTTCACTTTCCCGCTATTTGAAAACATACAATCAACAGTTTATTCAGACATCCGGCATTCGGTTCACCGGTATCCGATCCATGAAAGCGTGGCCCATACCGGTCAAGATCCGGAAGAGTAGTTTTCACTCCGGACAGGTAGTGGTTGCGGGTGACGCAGCAGCACTCACCGACCCTCTTACAGGGGAAGGCATCTCTTATGCCATCCGAAGCGGTACGATAGCAGGCCGGGCTGTATGGCGCTTCCTGCAGGGTAATTCCGGTTCGTTGGAAGCTTATTCAGGGGAGATCAACGAAGTACTGATGCCGGAGATTCTGGAAGCAAACCGTGTCAAAACAATCTTTAATGCAGTCCCCAGTACGATCCACAAGATGGTTCAGAAAAGGGAACGGGTATGGAGAGCTTTTGGGAAGATACTCAAGGGTGAGCGAACCTATTTAGATGTGAGACGCGGATTTGGGAAATGGAAATTTCTCTGGGGGCCAGCCTGTTGGGCCTCTACGTTGGTCTGCCGGTACAAAGAAGCTCAATATAAAGTGTAATTTCGCTACCTTGATATTTCGCTATTTCACCATGACAGCACTTCACCACTTCACTACCTCACCACTACACCACATCCTCATTACCGGCGCCGCTAACGGTCTCGGCAGAGCCACGGCGCTGGAGTTTGCCCGTCAGGGCTGTCTGGTTATCGCTACCGATATTGATAACCAGGTACTTGATGGGTTTGAGGGAATAAATACGATTATTCCAAAGCTGATGGATGTCACTTCTGATGAATCGGTAACGAGCCTCTTCAGGGAGGTGGAGCACGAATACGGGTCAATCGACCTGATCATCAACAACGCAGGAGTTGACAGGTATTTTCCCTTGTCGGAAGCACCCGTGGAATCGTTCAAGGAGATATTTGAAATCAATTTGTTTGGTGCATACCGTGTGAACCAGACGTTCCTCCCCATCATGAAGTCGCCAGGTGGAAGGATTATCCTTATCGGGAGTGAAAGTTACCATCTTACATTGCCCTTTATGCCCTATCCGCTCACGAAGAGAACCCTGGAATCTTATGCAAAGGCACTTCGTCAGGAGCTAAAATTCAGTGAGATCGATGTGGTTATCGTCAGGCCCGGCCCCATCAAAACCAACTTCATCAAAAACTTATCCAACATCATTGTCACTGCGTGTCCTCCAAGCCCTCGGGGGAAGAAGCAGCGGCATCCGGTATCTGATCTGCCCCTCGCAGCAGCATTTAAAAAATTTGCAGCTTCCGTGCCTGGAGAAGTAGGAAAAGTCGTTCCACCTGAAAAAGTCGCTTCATTTATCTATCGGGTATCCGGCATCCGGCATCCTGCATCCGTTTATAGAATCAACAACAGCCTTCAGCTGAGACTGGCGGCCTTGCTCCCTTTCAGAATCCTGGAAAAAGTGATAAACAGTAGGTTAACCTAAGGGTTATTGGAAGAGATTTTTGTGACACTCCGAACAGAAGACAACCTTCCATACATCGTTTCTCAATGGTACCGGATGCTGAAACTCAAGGGTGTCAAAGATGGATGCAGTCATCATCTCCCCAGGTATACCCTGGGCAACAATGGTGTGACAGAGATCACAATCCTTGGAGATGGCATTCCCATCTTCACTGGTATGAAGGTTAGAGTGACACCGGAAGCATCCATTGGTCTCGAGATGGCCGATATGATCCGGATAGGCGGCATAGGAGACTTTCATGGCAGGGAAGGTGTTGAGGCTAAAAGCTTCCTGGATTCCTGCAATTGCCCGTGCGATCTTATCCTGGTTTTCAGTGTAGTAATCAGCATAATCACGTTGATAGAAATTTGTGACCACACTGTCGATATACATAAAGGCGGTATCTTTATTGGTGAAGGGGTCTTTCAGTGCATCCATGGCAATGTACTTGATCTGCGGAATATCTTTCGGTATCGTACCGGATATCAACGCATTGTCGATGTAGTCGGGAGGTGATTTATAGGCATGGGATGGCCGGTTATGACAATCGATACAATCCATGGTCCTTACAGGAAGAACGGCAAGCAAACTATCTTCAAGGAGATTTTCTTCGTCCTGGTACACCGTTACTTCACCTGTCTTCAGGTTGGTAAATCGAACCCATGGGATGGACTCACGGGATCTGTCACTGGAAATATACTCAATCTTCACATCCTTATTGATATGCCAGTGGCTCCCCTCTTTTAGTCCAAGAGCGCTATATAACGGCCCTGTTTTCATCTGCATCACAATATCCCATTCAGTGTTATTTTCATCTGCCAGAAAGTTTTTCTGAACCCGGAGTTTCCTGGCATAGAATTTTTCAGGCCAGTGACATTTTTCACAGGTCTCACGGGCAGGGCGAAGGTCCTGGACAGGAGTTTCAATGGGCCGGGGATATTTGTCAAACAGAGCTGCATAAACTTGATACAATCCCGAAACTTTCGATTTGACATACCAGCTGGCGCCGGTGCCAACGTGACACTCTACACAGGCAACATTGGCATGGGCTGAATGCTGGTAAGTGACATATTCCGGATCCATCACCTTATGGCAAAGTGTCCCGCAGAAGGCAACCGATTCGGTATAATGAAATGCTTCGTAGCTCCCAATGCTGGTGAGGAACAGAAAAATCAGGGAAGAGATGATAAATATCACAAAAGCATTCTGATGCCGTTTGTCGTTTAGATCAATTGTGGGCTTCCTGCGCTTTTTATAATCATCATCTGTGGCATTGTTCCTGAGGTTGACAAGCATCCCCACGGGAATTAAAATGAGACCAACGATCATCAAAGCAGGCAAGGCCATGTATATAAATAACCCAAGATAAGAACTGCCCTGGTCAAAAATAGTGGAGATGATAAACAGAACCACAATCAGCAACAAAGCGATCACAACGATCAGTGTTCCAATAAAGGAGGTCCAGTTGTAATATGATCTCGGTAATTTCATGGTGAAAACAGGTTGGTTACACTTAAATATTTATATATGCAAATCTAGTGAAACAATTCACAAAAATACAAGAGGAATAAAATCTGGAATCAATCTTATTATAGACTCATTAGTCTACATTTTTATGCAGAAATGAGTTTTCGCTGCGGATCTCCAGCCCTTTTTCGCTATCTT
Source organism: uncultured Prolixibacteraceae bacterium (assembly GCA_964449285.1). GTDB lineage: Bacteria > Bacteroidota > Bacteroidia > Bacteroidales > FEN-979 > QYOJ01. The sequence goes on along the minus strand of CAYUZX010000060.1, from coordinate 5,820 downwards.
CATTGAGGCTCAGTCCGTGAATCTGAGACTCTGACGAAGGTGCAACATCAGGTAGATCTACATTCCTTCGTTTGTATGCCGGGATGCTCTCCAGCTCATACAAGTTGTTCTCAATAGGGGTATGGTTCTTCAGTTTTTCACTGAGAGCTTTCAGTTTCTGGATGCGGTCGTTACCCATCCGGTTCAACTCCTGATGATCGTCTCCCGATCCGGGAGCAGGGGATATACGTGGTGCCTCTGTCTGTCTGTGCGTCTCAGAGATGATGGTCTCCACTCGTTTGTCGATTAAGTGCATCTCCTCCTCTTTGATCGCTTCCACCTCCCTAACCGGTTCACGCTGAGGGACGTCAAGGTCAAAAACGATTTCACGCTGGAAGGGATCGTAAACCTCTTCTTCGGCAAACATTTCCTCCTCTGCCTCGTTTTCAATCCGCATCATTGGGAGTTGTACGGCCTCTTCCTCGAATTCAGGTGTTGTCTCTTCATTAACCTCAATTGCCATATCAGAACGTTCACTGAACATATCAGAACTTTCGGTGATCATCCCGGGTGCATCGATTTCCGTTTCAGCTGCTTCCAAAATCATTTCAGGCGCTTCCTGTTTCTCCTCTTCCATAACCGACGTTGTGATCAAATCTGCAGAAACAGGTTCGATCTCTTCCTGTTTCGGCTCTTGTATCAACGGATCCTGCATTTCCGGTTTAGGCGCTGGCATCTCCATTCGGGTTTCAATCTTGGGTGTCGATTTCTCTGTCTCGTAGAGGTCGCGGATTACCACATCTTTCTTCGAGGGTTCCCCTTGACGCCGGTGTTCATCATCGAAACCGGTAGCGATAATCGTCACGCTGATCTTGTCACCCAAACTTTCATCAAAGCCATTACCCCAGATGACCTCGGTAGAGGATTTGGTTTTTTCCTGGATGTAATCGGTGATCTCTGTCACCTCATCCATGGTGATCTCCTCTTTACCTGAGGCAAGATAGAGCAGCAGGTTATTGGCTCCTTCAATATCGTTGTTGTTGAGCAATGGTGAGCTGATTGCGTCTTCCACTGCCTGTTGTGAACGGTTCGGGCCTGAAGCGATACCAGTTCCCATAATCGCAACACCACTGTCTTTCATCACTGTTTTGACATCTTCGAAATCTACATTGATGTATCCCGTCACCGTGATAATCTCGGCGATTCCCCTGGCTGCTGATGTCAGGATGTTATCGGCCTGGCCGAAAGCTTCCGACAGCCGGAGGTTCCCATAGAGCTCACGCAGTTTGTCGTTGCTGATGATCAGGAGGGCATCTACATTCGCTTTGAGTTGTTTGATCCCTTCATCGGCATGTAGTTTCCGCTTTCGTCCTTCGAAGGCAAACGGCAGGGTTACAATCCCCACTGTAAGAATCCCAAGCTCCTTTGATATCTCTGCAATGACAGGTGCAGCCCCGGTCCCGGTACCACCACCCAGTCCGGCAGTGACAAACAGCATTTTGGTTCCGTCGTTCAGAATCTTGCGGATGTTATCTGCATCTTCAAGGGCTGCGTTTCGACCTACTGACGGCACGGCTCCTGCACCCAGCCCGGAAGTCAGACTGGTTCCTAGCTGGATCTTCATGGGCACTGAACTTGACTCCATCGCCTGAGCATCAGTGTTGCAGATAAAAAAATCAACACCTTTGATACCCTGGTTGTACATGTGTGTGACCGCATTGCTGCCACCACCGCCAACGCCAATAACTTTGATGATATTCGATGGGTTCTTCGGCAGGTCAAATTTTAGCATATCTGGCATGGGGAATGGTTTTTATAATGATTAAAATTAGGTTGTTTGAAGCCTTGATTTTGTGGGTATCCTGAAATTTATTAACAAAGTGGTTGTTAATAGCTGGTTTCATTCATTCTCCTCCTCGAACCAGTTCTTGATCCGCTCCAGAAAGACCTCAGTAAATTTCTTCCCTTCCCGGGTTTTGTCCTTAACTTTTTTCTCCTTCTGTTTCCTTTTTTTCGGTTCCTCTGCCATCACCTCTTCTACAGGTTCAAGCTCTTTCATCTTCTGGCGTTCCAGCTCATAACGTTCGCTGCCGATGATCACCAGTCCGATACTCGTTGCAAACATTGGGCTAGCCATTTCCGGAGCAACATTGTTTGCCAGGTGCTCATTCGGGTAGCCAATCCGGGTATCCATGCCGGTAATAAACTCGGTCAGTTGGGCAATGTGTTTCATCTGAGCTCCCCCTCCGGTGAGGACAATTCCTCCGATCAGTTTTTTCTCGTACCCCGAGCTCTTGATCTCATAATAAATATGTTCAATGATCTCCTCCATCCGTGCCTGGATGATGTTGGCCAGATTCTTCAGGCTGATCTCTTTTGGTGGCCTCCCGCGCAAACCGGGTATCGCTACGATCTCCTCTTCTTTGTTTTCACTGGCCAGGGCTGAGCCAAACTTCATCTTCAACTCTTCAGCATGTTTTTTGATGATGGAGCACCCCTCTTTGATATCATCTGTGATGATCTCTCCTCCCAGTGGGATAACGGCAGTATGCCGGATGATCCCTTCATGAAAAATGGCAATATCTGAAGTCCCGCCACCGATGTCGACAAGCACTACTCCTGCCTCCTTTTCTTCTTCACTCAGAACGGCTTCCGTGGATGCGATGGGCTCCAGGATCAGTTCCACTACTTCAAGCTCTGCCCGCCTTACACACTTGTAGATGTTCTTAGCAGCAGCGGTCTGCCCGATGATGATATGGAAATTGGCATCCAGCGAACTGCCAATCATCCCTTTGGGCTGTCTGATTCCATGTTCCCCGTCAACACTGAACTCCTGAGGGATTACCTCCAGGATCTCTTCGCCGGGACTCATATTCAGATTATACATGCTGTTACACAGGCTGTCAATATCCTGCTGGCTGATCTCCGTATCCGTTTGGGCCCGGATCATGCTACCCCGGTGTTGAAGGCTCTTAATGTGCTGTCCGGCAATGCCGACATTCACAAACTGGATATCTACCCCCGCCTTCCGGGAAGCTTCGGCAACAGCCTCTTTGATGGATTGTACTGTATTCTCGATGTTTGAGACAACCCCTCGCTTGACGCCAATCGAAGGAACCTTCCCATACCCGATGATCTCGATTTTTCCGAAATCGTTTTTCCGTCCTACAATGACAGCGATTTTGGTAGTGCCGATGTCAAGTCCGACAATTATTCCTGCGTTTTTCATGTGTAGTTATATTTTAGAACAAACAACCTGATTCTTGTATTTGATATTAATGATGTTATATTTATTCCAGCCAATCATGTTCAACCCTTGCTTGTAGAAGACTACCAGGCGTTTGAATTTATCTTCAAGACCTTCTGTATCCCCAAGCAGAATAAGATGATTCCCCAATTTCGGAATGAGTTCATAATCTCCCTGTCGATTGACGTAAACCTGATCAACCTGTGCTTTCAGGAAGGGATCCCGGTAAATGAATAGGGCAAGCTTATGAAGATCTGAAAGTAACGGTGAAGTGCTTACAGAGTCGACGGGCAACCGCTTGCTGTGTCTCTCCACTTTGATGAAAATGCTATCGGGAATAGCGCCTGAAGCCACCACCACCCTGACAGGATAATCGGGATGAAATGGAAGCAGGACCCCTTTTGCTCCGATATAGTAACTTTTGTTGCTCTCTGTTATGATACGGATAACAGGTTCACGCTGATAAATGTTAACAAAAATATCACCTGCGTTTGTGCCATATACATGGGCGTTGGCTATATAGGGATACCTGTTGAGAACCCGCTCAATTTTCTCCGTATTAATCTTGTACAATGGTTTCCCTTTTACCTCTCCAACAACAGAACGGATCAGCGAGTCGGCATCTGCTTTCGGGATCAATACATCTGCCTCACCATAAACAAGGTTGTAGTGTAAATTCCGGCAGATCGTCCCGTTTTGTTCATAGTCGGCAAATCCAAGCAACACCCCTGCTCCTGTAAATAGAATCCCCCACAGGATGAAGGTTAATACTCGTCTTATTTTCTTTTTTAGTCTCATTTGTTACTGAATCTGTCGGTGATCGGTTTTACGAGTTGGTCAATATCTCCCGCACCCAACGTTAGCAGCACTTCGGGGCGCCGCTCTTCAAGGATTTCCAGCAGGTGATCTTTATCACAAAGCCGTTTATCGGAGAGATCCGTTTTATCCAGCAGCATCCGGGAATGAACTCCTTCAATAGGGCGTTCCCGGGCAGGATAGATGTCCAGCAGGATGAGTGAGTCCAGTTCGGCTAGCACCCTGGCAAAGTCATCTGCCAGGTCACGCGTCCGGCTGAAGAGGTGAGGCTGAAATACGCCGGTTATTTGTTTCCCGGGGTAGAGTTCCCTTACAGCCTGGATGCAGGCGTGCAACTCTTCCGGATGATGTGCATAGTCGTCGATATAGATAAGATCGTTTCGCTTGATCCGGATATCAAACCGGCGAACCACTCCATTGAAATGCAACATGGATCTTTTAAGATCCTCCTCTGCAATGCCACTAAGATATCCTGCAGCTAACGCGGCGATAGCATTTTCGAGGTTAAACATGCCGGGCATTCCCAGCACAAACCCGGGCAAACTTTTCTTCGGCGTGACAAAGTCAAAATGGATCAACCCGTCACGGATCGAAATGTCCCTTGCGCTGAAGTCGGTATCTCCCTGCAACGAATAAGTGAATCGGGAGACCCCTGCGGGCAGCTCCCTTTCGAGCTCCACGCCTTTTTTAATGATCAATGAGCCCTTGTCCCGGATCTTCCCGGCGAAGTCTCCGAACGACTGCTTCATCTGGTCCCGATGATTATAAATGTCGAGGTGATCGGCATCCATGGAGGTGATGATTGCGATATCGGAAGAGAGGTGAAGAAAGGAGCGGTCAAATTCGTCGGCCTCAACGATGCAATGTGGTGATTCTGCCAACTGCCAACTGTCAACTGCCAACTGGACAAAATTTGTCGCGTAATTCCTGGAAATTCCCCCCAGGAACGCCATCATCGGTTTGCCGGCAGTATGGAAGATATGGGCAATCATAGTGGTGGTGGTCGTTTTGCCGTGGGTGCCGGCTACTGCGATTGTTGTGTAGGGCGAAGCGATTTCACCCAGCACTTCGGCCCGTTTCCGGACCGAAATCCCATTTTCCAAAAAATAGCTGTATTCGGCATGCTCTTTCGGGACAGCCGGAGTCCAGATGACCAGGTCAACATTATCAGGGATTCGCGATGTATCCTCATTGAAATGAATCTCCATTCCCTCACTAATCAGATGGTCTATGAGCGCCGAGGGTGTTTTGTCATATCCGGATACATGTGCTCCCTGCTGTAGGAAATAGCGTGCAAGGGCGCTCATGCCGATACCTCCGATACCCAGGAAATAGACCGATCTGAACCTCTTCTCACGCATGACGGTTTGCATTAATTTTCACCAAATTGAATACCTCTTCAGCAATCCGGTTTGCCGCATCCGGAATCGCCAGCATCCGGATTTGACGACCTAACCTATCTCTTGTTCCCCCGTCTTCCATTATCTCTTTTACAAAGCCTGGCAGGATGGCCGATGCCTCCCTATCGGAGACCATAACTGCCGCCTTCTGTTCCACCAGTGCAAGGGCATTTTTTGTTTGATGATCTTCCGCCACATTTGGCGAAGGAATCAGGATTACAGGTTTCCCTACCATACAGAGTTCCGAGATGGCAATAGCGCCGGCTCTTGATACCACGAGGTCGGCGCAGGAGTAGGCAAGGTCCATGCGGTCGATGAAAGCAAAGACCCCACCCCAACCCTCCCCTTCAAGGGGAGGGAGTAAGTCCCCTTCAGGGG
>CAYUZX010000059.1:3054-19065 GCA_964449285.1 uncultured Prolixibacteraceae bacterium | reverse complement strand
AGTCCCTCCCGGGGTACAAAGCGATTAATAGTCCAATCTGTTAAATCGATCTGATATCAGCATTTTCATGGATTCTTTAAATCCTTTGTTTAAAAAGCTGATATCAATAAAATCCATCCAGTCTTTCTTTGCTTTGGCCATTTTATTGAAGACATTCTCCTGCTGCTTTATTTCCAGGCCCTCTCCATCTCCAGCTTGATGAAATTTTCTGAGATTTTATTGGTTAACTCAAAATAATGTTGTATACTTGTTTTTAACATGTAACTTTTATGTAAATACACATTTAACAAATTAAATATCAAATGATTAAAACAATTCGGACCTGGATTATTCCTCTGGTTGCTTTGGTAGCCATGGGGATGACCTTCGTGGGAGGGGGTGGTAAATCCCACAGTGACATTATTCAAGGACCTTTTGAACGGCCTCAGGATGTGACGAAACGGTGTTTGGAATGCCATGAAGATGTGGCGGATGACTTTATCCATACCCGGCATTGGAACTGGTCGGGCGACGCCTTTGATGTTCCTGGCCATGGCCTGATGAAAATTGGGAAAATCAATCTGATCAATAACTATTGTATCGCTTTCCCTTCCAATTACGCACGGTGTACCAGTTGTCATCCCGGATACGGATGGAAAGACGGGTCATTCGATTTTTCGAATACCGAAAATATTGATTGCCTGGTTTGTCATGAGCAGACCGGCAAGTATAAAAAAACGCCAACGGGTGCCGGAATGCCCGCTGCAGGAACCGATCTCCTGGCATCAGCAAAAAGTGTTGGGCCTACAACAAAAACAAATTGCGGAGCCTGTCACTTCAATGGAGGCGGTGGTACCGGCATCAAACATGGCGATATGGACAGTACACTGCTTTCTGCGGATAAAAATCTGGATGTTCACATGGGCGGATTGGGATTTGAATGTACCGCCTGCCATACCACGGTGAGTCACAAGATATCAGGGGCAAGCCATGGTTCGATGGCGGAAGGGGTAAATCATATTTCCTGTGCCGATTGTCATGATAATGATCAGAAACCTATTCATAAGAACGCGAAGATCACAGCGCATCTTGATCATGTTGCCTGTGAAACCTGTCATATTCCTGCATTTGCCCGGAAGATGCCAACGAAAATTTATTGGGATTGGTCCACGGCGGGAATGAAGGAAAATGAAAAAGGAGCTGACGGATTGGAGACCTATTCAAAAATGAAAGGCGACTTCAAATGGGCATCGAATGTCATTCCTGATTATCAGTGGTATTCAGGCTCTGCTGCATACTATCTTCCAGGGGATAAACTCGACGATACATCGGACGTTGTCTTGTTAAATCGGCTGAATGGCAATCTGAATGATTCCAAAGCAAAAATCTATCCTTTTAAGGTCATGGAGGGGAGGCAGATTTACGATACAGAGAACCGGTACATGATAATACCAAAGTTGTTTGGAGAGGGTGGTTATTGGAAAACTTACGATTGGAACGCTGCTTCACAATTGGGAATGAAAGAAGTGGATCTGGATTATTCCGGCTCATTTGGATTTATAGAAACCAGGATGTTCTGGCCGATCAACCATATGGTGGCACCCAAAGAGAATGCATTGAAGTGTGAGGATTGTCATGGCCCTGGGGCAAACAGACTGAATTGGAAAGCATTGGGTTATAAGGGTGACCCGGCGAATTACGGTGGCAGGAAATTATAGAATTACCTTCGTTAACGTTGATCCTAAGCGTAGCGTTTCTTCTCACATTCTCACCTCACCGGCAACGACATAGTGAACATCGCTCAAGGGGAGTAACTGGAGCCTCCTCCTTTTCACTGCAGGCGACTATACCAGGCAGGATGAGGATCAGAAAGTGGTTTGTCTTATTTTTTATAAGAATTTCCCGATCGCGGAGGATTAAGAAAAATCTTTCATAAAGATACATCGCAAAACCAAAAAAGAGTAATTTAGTGTTGAATAATTCACCACAGATTGCTATGAAAATGAACAAATTACCTCTTTCAATCTTTCTTTTTCTGTGTTATGGATCGCTTATGATCCAGATCTCTTGCAAAAAGCGGGAACAAATCTATGAACCTCAGACTTTTACCATCACATTTCCCCGGTTAACGCTCAAACATGATCTCTATTATTCGATCTCTTATTCCGACCGCTCGATTGAGATGGAATTCAGTGAAGCTCTTGATTACGAAACTGTCGCCGGAAATATCCTTTTTTCTGATAAAAGTGGATCTCTGGATGGATTTATCGACTTGCAGGTTTCGGGCCGAAAGGTGATGGTCCTGTTCCATCCTGATTTTGAGCTACGGAATGGGTGGCAGTATTTCCTTACTATCAGAAATGCTGTGAGGTCAGATGACGGTATGCATTTTCCTGCCGATAAGCGGATTGAATTGAGAACGATTAGCAAGCATCCGGATTTGGAGGGAACAGGCCCGAACGGAGATACGACAAAGCGGATTTCCGTGGCAGTTATCAGTGATATTCACATGGGACTGGCGAAAGCCAATGATCTGAAATATTGCTGGTTCGGAAAGAATAATACGGCGCTGTTGAATTTATTGGACTTTATCTACACGGGGAACCAGATCAGGCAGGTGGTGATCCTGGGAGACCTGTTCGACGAGTGGATTGTCCCCTATACCATCTCTCCATTTGATCCCCTGGCCGGAATCTCCAATTCGAAGGAGTATTTCCATGCAGTTGCCAGTAATCCGGTGAATCAGCTGATTGTTGCTAAACTTCAGGATATCGCACTCATTCAGGAGATTGACCTTATTTATGTTCCCGGGAATCACGACATGCTGCTGACTAACGATATCCTCCAGGAGATCATTCCCGGGATCATCTGGAAAGGTGATACTGCTGGCCTGGGCAGATATTGCCCGGTGCCTGAAATAGTTTTGGAACACGGTCATCGTTACGACTTCTTCAACTGTCCGCAACCGCTGGTCGATTCCGGACACATGCTGCCACCCGGCTATTTCATCTCAAGGCTTTATGCACAAGGCACGATGGAGCATCCCGGGATTCTTAAAACCAGCGAGGAGGCCACCGGATCATTTGAATTCATTGCAGCATGGGATATCGCCTATTATTATACGATTTTCCATCTTGGCATGACAATGCCGGATGAGCATGCTGAAAATATCCTGATGGGAGGGATTGATCATTTTCCGGGGCCATTCTCTTTTTATGGAATCAAGGAGATGTATGCAGCAACGATTGAAGATTATTGGTATCAAACCCAGATCAACAACCTGGTACCATACCCCATGGCTTGTTGTTTCCATGCAATCTGGAACGGTCATAGCGATCTCTTCACTGCCGCGAAAATGGAGTATTTGAACCCCATGTTCGCTCCTAAGACATTTAAGATTGTTGGCTTCGGGCATACGCACGAACCGTTGCTCGAGGCTTATTTCAAGGGGCTGGTCTATTCGGGCATCTATGCCAACTCAGGCTCATGGGTCGATAAAAGCCAGAGCAGCTATGATGTGCGGACCTACCTGATTATTACACCTGGTGAGTGGAGTGGTTCAGCGATCGATGTAGTGAGCCTCTATCAGTACAATCTGGAGAGTAACTCAGGTAACCTCACAGGTGGATGGGAGCCGAAATTGTTGGCTGAAGAGAGCATATAGTCAATTACGAATTACCCACTGCCCACTGCCTACTAGTGGCCCATTACTTCAATCACCTTTTTTACTACCAGCACTTCGCCGGCCGGGGTTATTCTCCTGAGCAGGATCAGATAGTTTCCTGGTGTGTCAGGGGCAGGGAATGAAATAGAGGCAGCGCCAGCATCGTTTGTCTGAACAGATGGGTTCCAGTAAACGGTGTTGCGGGAATCAGGAATATTGACAGGTAATGAATCCGGTGGACGGATTTTAGTGCATGCTTCCAGAAATCTATAATTGACAAAAGTTCCTGAAGTCGGCAAGTCGATGCCGGCAAAGTCGTTTTTCTTCGACACAATACTGATGATCCCACCATAGGTGATGTTTCCTTTGATATAAGGGGCGTTCACGAGTTCAATCCGATCGATGTCTAAGGGCGACATCGTCAGAATTTTTTCAATATCATCTACGGCAACCCAGTCGACAAGTACAAGTGGATCAAACATTGACATCTCAGCCTGAGAGGTGAAGAACCTGAATTGTTTTCTGCCCTGGGACTTTTTTACCTTCACCATCACCGTTAGTTCTGTGAAATATTCCTCGAGGGTGGGCAGATCAATGTATTTTTCCATGATAAGCACTTCCGAAGGCTTTCCATAGAACGAGGCATTAATTTCTTCTCCCAGAGAGTCTCCAGCCATGGCATCCTCCCTGAATAGAGAGGTAATCCTGGAATTAACAGCCAGCTTATATGCGGCTTTCATCTCTTCCTCATTCAGTGTGAACAGGGGCGAAGGAAGATGCACAGGCTTGGTACAGAAATCATTGTCGATGAGTATTTCAGGTGTGATGTCAGGTAGGTCTTCGGCACAAAGAAAGATATCCTTACTTCCATGATAATCAGGTAAGGCGAAAAAGAACCTTCCGGTTGAATCAGTGTTGATTACCAGAATATCCTTGTCGCCAATAATGGAAAGATATACGTTGGCATTTGGAACCGGTTTGCCGGATTCCTTTCCAATTAACTGGCCCGACATCGAAATCCCACGCGTCTCAGGAAAATACAACCCGTTTTTAGCCTGATCCGGGGTACTCTTAAAAGGGAAGAACAGCTCGTTGTAAGTAAATTCAGGGATTACGGAAAGGCAAAGAGCGGCAGGTAATCCTTTTTCGATATTCACACGTATGTCTAAACGAATCTCCTCCCGGGGGGAGAAACTCTTTTTACCGGATAAGATATTGAGAGACTTGTCATCCGTTTGCACTTCCATGGGATTCCATGCCAGATTTGTTGTATCCAACACATCACTCCCTGAAAGTACTTCTGTCTTAAACGGATTGATGATCTTCAGGATGATATAGGTATATTCATCGGTACTGATATTTCTCATGAAGCGGGTATAAAACTTCAGGAAATAGATACCTGAGATGGTCTCTTCCGGAATTGTAAGGGATCCCTGTCCGGTAAAATTCTGCAAAAGATATTTCCCGCCGGCAATCCTGTTCCCGTCGGGCGTAATCAGTTCACAGTAAAAGACTCGGCTGAACGGTTCGGTGAAGTGATCTGTATGATTAAAAATAACCGCGGAAAAAAGCACCTTCTCCCCGGAAATATATGTTGACCTGTCGGTACAAACCTCAATTCGTTCCCCTGCCGCATCAACAAAAGGATTTTGCGATTTCAGTCCTGAGCAAACCGATATCAACACAAACAACACAAGATAATATGGTTTATACGTTTTTTTCATGCTAATTTGGCCAAAAATCGGGTTTTACAATTGTACCACCCTGAAGACGACAGTCGATACAATAACAGTTCAATATTCTCAACATCCCAGCTTCATTATAAAAGTAATAAATAGGATATTCCCGCGGGAAATACTCTCTCCAGCCAAATTTCCCAAGTACTGATTCATAGCATTGATCGCTGTAATCCAGGACAATTCCTTCAACATCGTGGTAAAAATATCGTTTGGTCGACTCCGATGCAGCATAAAAATACCCCAGAACATCATTTTCGGGGTTGCTGACATTCAATAAGTTGCCTTTGATTGCAAAGGGTTGTTTCTCATAAAGACCACCCTGTTCGTTGCTGTTGATGCGCAGCTGGTCCCAGTAATTGTATGCTCCCTCACTCAAGGCTAGCTGGCGGACCAACGTGCTGTAGAGGATCCCCAGACGGGAGGTGTGTCCATCAACAGTTTGTAACGGGTACTGATTGTAGATGTTCTGGGAAAGGCTTTTCGTGGAGACGGTAAAGACATTTTTAACAAGCCCTGTAATCCAGCAAACCTTTTTGGAATAATCCGGGGGGTCGACTACATGATGGGTGCCATCATAATAATATTCCAGAGGATGGGCTGCTTCATACTCCCAGGTTTCTACAATCTCCCATTTGTAATATTGACTGTAGTCCCCTTTTGCATTCAGGTCCACGTAAAATTGCATGACCTTAAGGTTTACTTGGGGATTAGGCGTAGGGACATCATTAATATGGTAGTAGACAGAATCCACCTGGGGGCCAGCTGCCATCCTGTCGAATCCCGACTCCAGCTCTTCACCGCCTGGTGTTGCAACCCTCACCTGGTAAGAGGTGCCGGGTATAAGGTATTGCTGATCCATCCATACCCGATAGTTTCCCGGCTCGGATTCTTCCAGTGAAAAGACATGGCCCTTATCATCCAGGATTGTCACTTGGCAGCCCGGAACAGGGATATATAGAGGAGATTCAATTGGGGAAGAGAGAGAAACTTCAACTTCCTGCCAGCCTTCCGTATTGGAAACCCGCCCTGATACGACATATGTATTCGCCGCATTGCTGTCAATTGACGGATCAAAGGGCTTGATGCAGGCGAAAAGCAGGATCATGCTCAGGATGGCCAGGATATTTTTAATCTGATGCATAATTCCCTAATTTAAACAGTAAAGTAACCATAGGCACGGGGACACCAATGACTGAATACTGGTAACTTTTTATCTTTCCATTTTCCAGTGTGAAATAAACTGAATATGGGTTATCCCGTCCGGTCACATTATAGACGCTGAATATCACTGCATAATGAAGAAATTTGTTTCTAACGAGATTCGCTTCGATTGTGAGGGAGAGGTCGACTCTGAAATAGTCGGGGATGCGGTATTCGTTTCGGTCTGAATAATCCACAAAAGGGATCCCATTGATATAGTAGACAGAAACAGGGTAGGTCACCGGTCTTCCGCTTTGGTAAGTAATAACTCCAGAGGCAGTGACTCTGCGGCTGAAATGGTAATTGATCACTGTATTCAGCACATGCGGGATGTCGTAATTCGCCGGGTAGGAAAGTCCGTTATTGATGCGTTCCCAGGGCTGGTCACCCTCTACTTTCACAATGGAGCGCGAAAAGGTATAGGCCAGCCATCCTTCCAGTCTCCGACCGCTACGGCGGAGCAGGAATTCAATGCCATATGCATTCTGGTTGCCAGGCAGAAGAGCAGTTTCCACAAGCGGGTTGCCGAGAAAATCGGCCCCATCGATGAATTCAGGGTAATTGATCGTTCGCTTATAATAGAATTCGAGCGAAGCTTCCCATCCCAGCTTTGGGAAGGTGCGGAACACCCCGGCAGAAACCTGGCGGCTCCTGGCCGGAGGAATATGGTAGTCGGCCAGTTTCCACTGAGAATTCGGCGAAAGGGCGATGGTGTTGTTCAATACGAAAAGGTTCTGATGCATCTGGTTGAAGGCAACCTTCACGGTTCCGTTTGCATCTGTACGCATGTTCACAACAGCACGAATATCCGGCTCGAAGTACCATTTGATTGCCTCTCCGTCGCCAAATTGCAGGGTGTCTTCAATGTACCGCTGGTCTTTGGGCGCTCCGGGATAATAGGTGTAAACCGTTTTGGGTCCGAGTGGATTAAAGAGTGTAAGCCTGAGTCCGGCCGAGATGTTCATCCAGGGAAGAATATCATAAGAATCAGAGATATAGAGTGCACTTTCGATTCCCTGATCGTAGCCAAGCCCAACAGGTATTCTCAGTGACTGTTCACCAAAGGGAACAACAGTTCCCCTGTTGAGTCGGAGAAAGCTAATTCCTGCACCGTACTGAAGGGTGTTTTTGGCAAAGAGATCGTGCGTAAAGTCGGCATTAAATCTGTAATCTCCAATCGTATATGCGTGCTGATAAGCTAATGTCGGTTCCTGCTGGTCAACCGTGCTGAAGGTATATTGAGATCCTGACAACGAAAAGTCAGCGCGTATGGACCTGCTAAAATAGTGGCTTAAATTAATCGAAGCGCCGTTTGTGGAATACTTGTATGAATTGATATCAGAAAGCTTGAAGTTATCCTGGCTATGGTAAACAAAGAGGGATAACTTACTTTTTTTAAAATCGTAGTTCAGAGAGGCAGAGAGGTCGTTAAAGCCTGCTTTGCTGGTGCGGATCACCGGGTCGTCGATCATATTGAGGACCCAGTCGGAATATAGATAGCGGCCACTGAGCAGGAAAGAACCTTTCTCTTTTTTGATCGGCCCTTCCACTGAAACATTAGCGGCTACCGGGCTAACACTCCCGCGGGCAGTGAAGCGTTTGCGGTTCCCCTGCCTGCCAATGATGTTGAATACCGAGCTTAGTTGCCCACCGTACAAGGCTGGAATATACCCTTTGTAAATGGAGAAATCTTTTACGATATCGGCATTGATGGCCGGAAAAAAGCCAAAGAGGTGAGAGGTATTGTAGATCGGTATCTTATTGAGATAGAACGCATTTTGATCGTAGTTTCCACCACGCACATTCAATCCGGCCGAACCTTCACCTACTGTTACGATACCCGGTAACATCTCCGATACTTTCAGGATATCGCGTTCGCCCATCATCATAGGAATCTCCTTGATCGCCTTTGCAGAGATCTTTTCCAGCCCGGGGTCCTTGAACCGGATGTTCATCTGCCGATCGCCAAAGACCACCACCTCCTTCATCTGTATGGCCGATTTCTTCATCTCGATGTTGAACTCCCCGTCGGAAAGAACTTCGAGGAAATATTTCGATGTCTCCAGCCCCATGTAAGCAAAAACGGCAGTATAGATACCGGGTTTCACTACCATACTCAAAACGCCGTTAAGGTCGGTGGCCGTACCTGTTTTGGTTTCCTCCAGAAACATTGTAGCGCCAATGATTGCCTCTCCGGTCTGTTGTTCGGTGATCCGGCCGCGGATGTTTACCCATGAATTTCTTCCGGTAGCTCCTTTTTTCCCTACCTGCAGGGTTTGCATGACATCTGCCTTTCTGCCTGTAATATAGCGTTCTTCACTCTGGGTAAGTCCCCCATTACCCTGACCGGAGCTGTCGGATGGCAATTGCTGGTTCTCAAAACGGGGTAACGTCTCAGGAAGCAGTTCGCCAGGGAGTATGACAAGGGCATCATTCCAGACTGACACCTTGAGAGTTGTGCCATTCAGAGCTAGTTTTGCCGCAGCTAATACAGTGATGTCATCTGCATCGAGGGTTACCTTTAATCCCGCTACCCAGGATTCATCAAAATAGATCCTCACCCCGGCTTCACGGTAAATAAAATCACTGAATTCTGTGAAAGGCAATGCATTGAAGTGACAGGAAACCAAGGTGTCTGGGCCTTTATCCTGGCTGGGATATCCAATGAATAGCAGGTGTATGAACAGCAGAAATTTGATCATATTACTTGATGTTGCCAATAAACGTGATCATTTCCGCCATCGCCTCATCGGAGGCTCTTTTCATGTTGATTTTATTTTTGCGCATGTAACTTTTTATCTTCGGCCGATGCTCCGGCTCAAAAAGCCGGATCAGGCTTCGTTTCGTCTTGAAACGTTTGAGTTGCCCATCCATTAAGACAAAAGAATCCCTGTCGGCAAGGGTAAACAAATATCCAGAAGATCCGATGGTGCCATCGAGACTCAAATATTTTTGCCAATAGTAAAGTATTCTTAACGGACCCTTCCCAAGCACCTGGTAGAATCGCGGTTCCTGTTCCAGGTTGAGGAATTCAAAATTCATGTTTCCAAGGCTGAAATTTGTAAGCCATGCCTTTGACACTTCGATGGTCTTCAGGATCCCCTTTTCATCTTCATACCTGAGCAATAGTTCCTGGTTGAATATATCATAATTCAGGGTGATGTCCTGGTAGCATGTTCCCTTGATGGTTACGCTGCCATCGATGTATTCCGGGGAAAGGAGATATTGATGTCCCTTGGTACTATAGAGAATTAAGTAGGTATATTTTTTCCCATTGCAGAGTGTTTGATCCAGACCATAAACACGGTCCAGAACGTTCAACGCATCCTGGGATAACAATGTAACTGGAATGAGGAAGAAAAAAATGGGGAATAGGTAGCGCAAGATACGTTTCATCCGGGATCATTTCACATGGATAAACAAGACGAGATAGAACAGTATTTAAAAAGGATGCTCTCAGCAGCCAAAACTATGAAGAATCTTCAAGAAATTGATACGATTAGTAAAAATTTCGATAAAAAAGTGTATTTCGATGCCATATTGCTTCTAATGCGTGTCCAACCCATGCAACATATATACCATATGCATAAGCGACTTCATGATCTCCTGCATGTATTCGTTCACCGCTTTAACGCTTCCCGGAAGTGTGAATATCAGTGTGTTTCCTGCTACACCAGCCACGCTTCTGCTAAGAAGCGCCTGCTGTTTTTCGGCTCCGTATTTCGTCCGTATCATCTCCATGATGCCTGGAATCTCCTTTTCAAGCAATGATTTCACCACTTCGGGGGTGAAATCGCGCGGACCAATGCCTGTACCTCCCGTGGTGAAGATGAAATCTGTGCCGGCATCGATGGCTTTTTTTAATGTATTCAGGAGTTGATTGGGATCGTCGGGCAATAAAGTTACGTGAGAGGTGAGACGCGAGACGTGAGACGTGAGAAGTTCCTGGATCCGCGGGCCGGATCTATCTTCGTACTCTCCATGAAAGGCCCGGTCGGAGAGGGTGATGATACGGACGGAAAAAATCTTTGGAAGATAAAGAAGGCTCATGCCAGTACTTAATGATGCAGGATGCCAGATCCGGGATCTTGTATCCGGCATCTGGGATCTGGCATCTGACATTTTGCCAACTGCCAACTGCGAACTGCCGATTACTCTTGCGAAGATTCCCTCTTTCGGCATCACGCAGTTCCCAACCTCTTTGAAAATGGCGCAGGAGGCGCCATGGCACTCTTTACCGATCTGCGTGACTTCGAGTTCAACCTCTTCGCCGGTAAACCGGTCGAGGGGCTGACATTTCCAGAGCTCAAGCCCTTCGGTGGTAATGTTCTCGGCAAACTCACCGAAATTAATTTTACGGTTTGCCTCCTGCTCGAATCTCCTAATGCTCTCCATACCCAGCAAACTGACCTGTCGGTTCCAGGGGCCGCTGTGTGCATCGCCTTCCACACCGTTTTCGGTAAGTGTGATAGCGGGTACAGGGTGTTTGATTGTGCCTTTCTTCGCTGAGATATTGACAGATAGGATGTTGATTTTACTCATGGTTGGCTGGGGTCACTTTTGTTTTTTCAATTAACCTGATTTCACCGATCACCATTGATTTATCCACTGCTTTACACATGTCGTAGATGGTCAGAAGCGCAACCGACACGGCCGTCAGCGCTTCCATCTCGATGCCGGTCGGGCCGATACACCGGGCAGTAGCTGTTACCGTTACGCCGGTATTACCCAATTCGGCTCTGACATCTAACTTTGTGATCTGCAGGGGATGGCAAAGCGGGATGAGTTCGCTGGTTTTCTTACCCCCCTGGATGCCTGCAATCTCGGCAACGGTCAGCACATCACCCTTTTTCATCTGGTTCTCCCGGATGAGGCATATCGTTTCTTCTGAAAGGGAGATATTCCCACAGGCGACTGCTGTTCTGATTTGAGTAGTTTTATTACTCACATCGACCATGTTCGCTTTGCCGGAAGAGTCGGTATGGGAGAGGGTTTCAGGTTTACTCACAGGATTTTTTATTTTCATTTGTGTTGGTGATTGCTTGTCAATTCATATTTTTTGAGGGTTTCAGCCCAGAAGTTTGTGGCTAAAGCCTTCCTAATTCACTTTTATCCTCCAATATTCTGGAACGAGTTCAGCGTATTCACGGAGCCCTTTTCCGGTTTTTGGTTGATGGCTTGAAGCAGAGCTTCCCGGATGCCAAGTTCATGGATATCAAACTCAATATCGTTAAAAAGGCACGGTTTGACCTTTCCGGCGGCAGTCAACCGCAGGCGGCTGCAACGAGAGCAATCACCTCCATCTCCTCCCTCCACGGTGGTGAAACAACCATGTTCAAGGCTCATCTGGTGAATAAACCTGATCTCGAGGTTGTTGATACGGCAGTATTCCTTCACTTCCCGGGCATCCTTCTCTTCGGAGGAGCGCTGCACCACACAGTTGATCTTAACCGGTGTGAGGCCGGCCTGCTTCGCCGCCTCAATTCCGCGAAGAACCTCCTCCACGTCGCCACCGCGTGTGAGCTCCCTGTAGCGGGAGGGGTTGATAGCATCGAGGCTGACATTTACGCGGTGCAGGCCGGCCTTTTTCAGGATAGGCGCAAATTCCTCCAGCAAAATACCGTTTGTGGTTAAACCGAAGTCGGTGATGCCGGGGATCAGTGCAACCATGGCAATCAGGTTCTCAACCCCTTTCCTCACAAGCGGCTCACCGCCTGTTATTCTCACCTTGTCAATCCCAATAGAAACCGCTTCCCTTACAACCTCTGTGATCTCTTCATAGTGCAGGATCAGCTCATGATTGATCAGGGGGATACCCTCTTCCGGCATACAGTAAAGGCAGCGGAGATTGCAGCGATCGGTGATACTGATCCGCAAGTAGTTGATCTTCCGGTTATAGCAGTCGTACATCCTGGAGCTCTCCTTGTTTTAGTTCTGTGATCCCGATTTCGATCGAAATCATCCCCTGGGCGTTAATGTAAGAGTGGATGTGTGCCGACCCGTGGTAATCCACTGGAAAAATTTCACCATCACGGATGAAAACAGGCAGGATAGATTTTCGGGCTGAATTTCTCCGGTTTATGGGTGATCCTAAAGGAAGCCGCACCAGGGGAGGGGAGAAGCTGTGCCCCATCAGTTTAAATAGAAATGGTTTCACCAGGACTTCAAACACCACGAAGGAGGAGACCGGGTTGCCTGGCAGGCCAAAGATAAAACCAGACCCTTTGGTGCCAAATACCGTTGGGCGCCCGGGTTGAATGGCGACGCTTTTGAAACGGATGTCGATGCCAAGCTGTTTCATGATAGCAGGCACATAGTCATAATCACCCATGGAGACTCCTCCCGACAGGATGAGAATATCCGCAGCTGTCAATCCCTCTTTAATCTTCCTGAGAAGCGCCTCTTTTGAATCTCCGGAGATACCCAGGTCTACTGCCTTCAAGTGTATCCTCTCAACTTGGGCGATCAGTTGTGAGGAGTTAGAGTTCCTGATCATTGCGAGGCCGGGATAATCTTTTGGGTCTACCAGCTCGTCCCCAGTGGAGATTACTGCTACTGTGGGTTGCTTGAAAACCGTTGGTGTGACTGCCCCAACCGAAGCCATAACAGCGATTGCGGGTGGCAAAATTATGCTCCCTTTTGAAAGAACCAGCTCTTCTTTCCGAATATCTTCCCCCTTGCAGCAGATGTTGGGTGAAGTGAATTCATTTATAAACCGGATTTTTCCATCGGGCAGCTCCGTTGTATCTTCTACCATGATGACTGTATCAGCACCTTCAGGAACGATGGCGCCTGTCATAATTTTGGCACATTGGCCCGGGCCGATGGGGTGGTGGGGCAGCGTGCCGGCGGCGATGGTTTCCAAAACCCGTAGGGACGGGGCGGGTAAATCCGCACGGCGGCAGGCATACCCATCGACGGCGGATTTATTGAAGGGGGGCATATCGATATCGGAATGGATATCTTCAGCCAGAACGCGTCCGGGAGATGTTGCCAGAGGAGTCCGTTCGGTTCCCAATGGCTTCGCAGTCTCAAGTAAACGATCAAGGGCCTCGTTAAACGAAATCATAATCTCATTTTTTAACCACGTAGTTCTTCAAGAAAAGCGGCAAATCCCTCATTGATAATCTGGTCTACCCTGGAATGGAACTGGTCAAATGCAGCTACCAGCCGCTTTCCCTCAGGTGTGAGCTGGGTGTTGCCTCCGTCAGCACCTCCCCGGTGTTTTTCAAGCAATGGAAATCCAAAAAATCCTTCAATCTTTTTTAAATTTCCCCAGGTCCGGCGATAGGTGTAACCCAGTTCATCACAGGCAGCTTTCATGGAGCCCTTCTCTTCAATCAACTTCAGCATCTGCCATTTTCCGTCACCCAGAATGCCAGCTCCAGCAAGATCTTCCATCCACATTTTATAGTGTAACCGAATGTTGTCCAGCTTCGATTCAAATTTAGTTTCCATAACATTGAATTTGAGACAAAGTTACGAGATTTAACGATAGGTCATTTTATGCATGTCCATTATTTAGAATAAATATAAATAAATTCTTATCTTTGCATAAAATTTTACGAATAAAAAAGAGACCGGACTGCTTATCCTGCTTTTCATTGGTGTCCTTATCGGAGCTCTTGAAAAATGAATAAAGCGATATGCATCGAACGACATAACGAAATAAACGATACTTTTGTAAAAAAATCAAACATGAACAATGCAGCCATATTTTTTGAACGTCCTGTAAATGAGCGTACGTTGAATTATTCTCCCGGGTCAGGGGAGCGAAAATTATTGAGCGCAGAGCTCGATAAACTGAGTGATAACCTGGTAGAGATCCCGCTGATCATTGGCGGGAAGGAAGTCAGAACCGGCAAGATGGGAAAGGTTGTCATGCCGCATAACCATGAGCATGTTTTGGCAACTTATCACATGGCCGGAGAAGCCGAAGTGAAGATGGCCATCGAAGAGGCAAAGCGGGCGCATACAGAGTGGGAGAGTATCTCCTGGGTAGAGCGGGTATCTATCAGCCTGAAGGCAGCTGAATTGCTTGCGACTACCTACCGCCCATTGATTAATGCCGCCACGATGCTGGGTCAGGGCAAGAGTGTCTACCAGGCCGAGATTGATGCAGCTTGCGAGACGATTGACTTTTTACGGTTTAATGCCTGGTTTACTTCGGAGATTTATGCGGACCAGCCTCACTCGTCGCCGGGCATCATCAACCGCTTTGAGTACCGTCCCCTGGAGGGGTTCGTTTTCACCGTGACGCCATTTAATTTCACTGCGATTGCCTCAAACCTTAACATGGCTCCCGTTGTGATGGGAAATACAGTGGTTTGGAAACCGGCTACCACCTCTCTTTTATCAAACTATTTTCTGATGAAGGTATTCCGTGAAGCCGGATTGCCTGATGGGGTCATCAACTTCATCCCGGGCCCGGGCAGTGTCATCGGAAAACAGGTGTTAAGCCACTTCGACCTGACAGGTATCCATTTCACAGGCTCCACCTCTACATTCAATCAGATTTGGCAACAGACATCAGCCAATATCTCCAACTTTAGGTCTTATCCGCGCATCGTTGGCGAAACTGGCGGGAAGGACTTCATCTTCGTACACCCTTCGGCCGATCCGCAAGAGGTGGCCGTTGCCATGGTTCGGGGCGCCTTTGAGTACCAGGGACAAAAATGTTCAGCCGCCTCCAGGACCTATATTCCTGAATCGCTCTGGTCGGAAATCCATGAGCGTGTTGGAGAGATGATCTCCCGGATAACGGTGGGAAGCGTACGGGAATTCCATCACTTCATGAATGCCGTGATCGATGAGAAAGCCTTCGACAGCATCATGGGGTATATCGACTATGCAAAAAAATCGCCGGATGCCAGGGTAATCTTTGGCGGAACCGGTGACAAATCGGAAGGCTACTTCATTCAACCTACGATAATTCTGACCACAAATCCACATTTTAAGACGATGGAAGAGGAGATCTTCGGGCCGGTGCTGACTGTCTATGTATACAGAGACAACGATTTTGAAGAGACGCTGCGCATTTGTGATCAGACATCCCCCTATGCATTAACAGGATCTGTGTTTTCCAGGGACCGCAAGGCGTTGAACCAGGCTTGCCGGATTCTCCGGTATGCGGCTGGGAACTTTTACTTCAACGACAAACCTTCGGGAGCCGTCGTGGGGCAGCAACCTTTCGGAGGAGCCAGAGGGTCAGGGACAAACGACAAATCAGGGAGCTACCTGAACCTGCTACGCTGGACCAACCCGCGAACGATCAAGGAAACATTGATACCTGCTACCGAGTTTACCTACCCCTTCATGAAAGCAGATAAATGCCATTGATTCAATTACGAATTACGAATTACGAATTACGAATTACGTGAGACGTATGGTGTGAAATGTAAAATGGTAAACACCCTGATACTCTCAAAC
>CAYUZX010000059.1:0-2954 GCA_964449285.1 uncultured Prolixibacteraceae bacterium | reverse complement strand
ACTCTCACACTCTCATCCCCTCACGCCTTCTTATTGCAGCGGAGCGATTACCTCAATCAACTCCGGCAGGTCCATGCCCAGGTTTTTCAGGTGTTCGATCTTCGGGACTCCGTTTTTGGTCCAGCCCCGGCGTTCGTAGACAGCATCCAGCAATTTTTCGTACTGATCTTCACGGTACGTGCGTAGTATGGCCATCTTCTCTTCCGTCGATTTTCCTTCAGGATCGAAATGGAGGATCTCTTTCAGCTGTTTGTCGTACCGTTCGGCCCGCGATTCATATTCTTCCACGGTTACTGGTCCGGCTGCGCGGTAGGGCTGGGCATCATGTTTCCGAAGACCGTATCCGCGACGGATACTGAAGATTCGTTGGAAGTTATAGACCCGTTCCGATTGTCTGACGAGTTCTTGTTTGTCGACATTCAATCCCGTTACGGCATTGAAGATGGTTACATAGTTATCAACATGTTCGGGGACTTTTGCCGGCTCGTCGGTTTGGGCGTTGTTTTCAGGTTCCACATCATTCCATGGGAGTTTGCAGAATCCTGCCAGTCCGAACCAGGTACGGAACATCGGGAAGTAATGGAGCGCCTCAGCTTTCTTCTCAAACGTAGGGATCTGGTTATTGACCATATCCATAAAGATCAACCAGGCCTCATCGTGTTGGGGTCCTTTGTTGGTCATTGCATAGCCACCCTGCTGGGCGAGTGACTCTTTGGATACATACTGGGAATACTCCAGCCCTTTGTTCTCCATGCCGATATCCTGCATAAAACCAGGATCTCCCCACCCGTTTTTGGCAAAGATCTTTTTCATCTTCCGAACACCTTGTCCGGCAATCAGGCCAAACCCTTCTCCCCTGGAGACCATGTGAAGCAGTTCCATGGCCGTATCAGCATTGCCGAAGTTGAGTTTCAGTCCACCAGTGCGTTTCTCATTCAGGATGCCGTTTTCAAAACATTCCATGATAAATCCCAGGATCGTTCCCCAGGTGATGGTACAAATTCCGTAAGTGTCGCAATAAAAATTCGCTTCGATGGTGAAATCGGGATTGAATATCCCGGCGATTGAACCCAGTGAAGAGGTTGTTTCATATTCGGGGCCATCCACGATGACCCGGTCACCGGCATAGGGGCCGCTGCGGAGCAGGTAGTTGTCGACTCCTTTGGCGCACGCCATGTTGCATCCCACCCAACAGCCGTCGGGGATATTCTGTGTGAAGTAGGACATCCACACATCGCCATGGATTTTGTCGGCATCGGGGTGACTCCCAAACTTGAAGTTATGAACCGGTAGCAGGTCGTAGTCGTTCATGATGTTGGTGAGGTGGGCAGTCCCTTTTTTCTTCATCTCGCACTGCTTGTCATCCAGTTCACGCATCTCCTTATTGAATGTACGCCCGCGCTCTTTGATCGGTTCCATGTCGACCACGTTATTCCTGTTTCCCCCGATTTGTTTCACGTGGGCGGCAATGGCTTTGATCTTCTTGTCGCGCAACACAGTCCCGATTCCGCCCCGGCCGGCTTGTTTCAGCCGCACCTTTTTTCGTTTGATATCGTAGAAGCTGAAGTTCAGCATCCCGATCAGGGAGTGTTCGGCTGCAGTTCCGGAAGAGACCACCGATACGTTGTATTTATCTTTTTCGTTTTCGGGATCGGAGAGCATCCCGTGAAGCTCTTCAGCCAACACATGGCTATCGGAAGGAAGATCGCCTGCTTCGTAAAATTCAATCACCTCACGCTCTTCATCGAAGATTATCAGGATCTCCTCATCAGATTTTCCTTGTAACTCCAGAGCATCAAATCCACAAAACTTCAGAAATGGTCCAAAGAACCCTCCCACATTGGAATCAACGACAATGTCGGTCTGCGGACTGATAGCACAGCAGATGGCTTTTCCGGAGCCAGAGTACTGAGTAATCCCGCAACAAGGACCTCCTGAGATCACGATCTCATTTTCGGGATCGTTCCATTTGGTGTCAGGTTTTGTGGCATCCCACAGCAAGCGAAGATCGAATCCTTTACCTCCGACAAACTTATCTTTCATCTCCTGGCTGACCGGTTTCTCTTTGACCTTGAGATCACCAACATTGATATAGACGGTTCGGTTGTTATAGCCCTTATCAATTGGCGCCCAAGAGTATTTGTACTGTTTGAGTAGCTTGTGTGTTTTCTTGAATTCGTCGAAATTCATATGAGGGATCTTTAATTGATTTTCTAAAGGCAAAATTAGGAAAAAAGAACGGGTAAAAAGTAGAATATCAAAAAGTTCGATATGTTTTTTCAGGCATATCGGGAGCGCATCCCGGATTTTTATATTTTTGTGAAACGAGAAGCCTGAATGAGTAATGCCAACTGCCAACTGCATAACTGACTTATGACCTTCGACCAGATTAAAAAACGCCTGTCAACCACCACTGTCGGCATCGCCGGATGTGGCGGACTGGGTTCGAACTGTGCCGTTGCGTTGGCCCGGGTCGGTATAGGGAAATTGATTATTGTCGATTTTGATAGGGTGACCGTGAGCAACCTGAACCGCCAGTATTTCTTCCTTGATCAGGTTGGACAAACGAAGACGATAGCCCTGAAAGAGAATATCCGCCGGATTGACCCCACGATTGCCGTGGAGGCTTTGGAGGTTAAGTTGACTCCCGAAACGATTCCAACTATATTTGCTTTCTGTGATATCGTGGTGGAGGCTTTTGATCTGGCCGATCAGAAGGAGATGCTGATTGAGACCATACTGACACACTTTCCTGAGAAACCCCTTGTCGTTGGACTGGGAATGGCAGGATGGGGGAAGAGTGACTTAATCCATCTCCGGAAGTCGGATAACCTATATATCTGCGGGGATGAGGTGTCGGAGATCAGTGAAGAACTGCCTCCGCTTGCACCCCGGGTTGGGATGGTAGCGAATATGCAGGCGAATGTGGTCTTAGAGATTTTATTAGGTAGCGA
>CAYUZX010000058.1:0-19271 GCA_964449285.1 uncultured Prolixibacteraceae bacterium | reverse complement strand
TCATCGTCATCTTCGCCATCACGGCTTTCATGTCCTTCATGGCCCGGGATGTCAAGCTCTCTTACGAAATGGCCAGGATCCTCCCGGCCAGCGATTCCACTTATATCGTTTACCAGGAATTCAAAGAGCAGTTTGGGGAGGATGGGAGTGTGCTCTTCATCGGCATCCAGGACACCAATCTTTTCCAGCTCAACGAGTTCAACGACTGGTTTGACCTCTCAGAGAAGATCCGTCGCATTCCCGGCGTGGAAGAGGTCGTGTCGATTACGCGCCTCTATAACCTGCAGAAGAATGACTCGCTCAAGAAATTCGAGTTCGTGCCACTGACCCGGAATAAACCTGAAACGCAGCATCAGGTTGACTCCCTAAAACAGATCATCCACTCCCTCCCCTTTTACGAAAAGCTCATTATTAATAAAGAGACAGGCGTCACGATTATCGCCGTCACACTTGACAACAGGCTCCTGAATACCAAGCAGCGGATCAACCTGATCAACGAGATCAGGGATGTCACCAACCAGTTTGGAAGCCGCTACAATACCGCGATCCACTATTCGGGGCTTCCATATATCCGTACCGTCACCTCCAAGATGCTGGAGGATGAGATGAAACTCTTTGTCTTCCTCTCTCTACTGGTTGCTGCCATCTTTCTCTATATCTTTTTCCGGTCGTTCAAAGCTGTACTCTATCCCATCATCATTGTTATCATCAGTGTGGTATGGGCGCTTGGCATGATGAGCCTTTTCGGATATAAGATCACCATGCTCACAGCTATCATCCCACCGTTGCTCATCGTAATCGGCGTGGAGAACTGCATCTTTCTGCTCAACAAGTACCACTACGAATACAGGCTTCACCAGAACAAGGTGAAAGCCCTCTCACGGGTCATCCAGCGGGTAGGCAGCGCCAATTTCCTGACGAATGTATCCACCGCTATCGGGTTCGCCGCCTTTACCATCACCAAGAATACCCTCCTTGTTGAGTTCGGCGTCATCGCTGCCATCAACATCATGGTGGTTTATGCACTTTCACTAACGCTGGTCCCGATCTTCTATAGTTACCTCCCTCCTCCACGGATGAAGGATGTGAAGCACCAGGAAGCGAGCATTGCGCGGGCTATTATTGATAGAACGGTCATCTGGGTAACGGAATACCGGAACAGGATCTATATCATTACCGGTGTGCTGGTGGTGGTTGGTGTGGTGGGAGTCACTCAACTCCACACGAGCGGACGGATTGTCGACGATATTCCCCAGGAGAATCAGCTCTATCAGGACCTGATGTTTTTCGAGGATAACTTCAACGGGATCATGCCATTGGAGATCACGATCGACACTAAAAAGAAGAAAGGGGTCTTTACCCTCTCCACCCTCAACCGGATCAACCGCTTGCAGGACTCCCTCAAGACCTATCCTGAACTGGCCAGACCGTTATCGATCGTTGAGGTGATCAAATCGGCCAAGCAAACCTTCTACGGCGGGGATCCGAAATTCTACCAGCTGCCCAACTCCAACGAGCTTACCTTCATGGGGAGTTACATCCCGGAGTTAAAGTCGAAAAAACAAACGCTGATCAAAAATTTTATCGATACTAACTTCCAGACTACCCGAATCAGCGTACAAATGGCCAATGTTGGTACCAAAGATATCGCGCGTATCCAAAAGAGTGTACGCACCACTGTTGACACCATATTCAATCCTGAGAAGTACGATGTCACCATAACAGGGACAAGCATCGTCTTCATGAAGGGAACGAATTTCCTTATCCGGAATCTTTTTGAGAGTATCATCATCGCTCTGATTGGAATTGCCATCCTCCTGGCATTCCTCTTCTCCTCATGGCGAATGATCCTGATATCACTGATACCCAACCTCATCCCTCAGTTGATGACCGGCGCCCTGATGGGATTTATGGGGATCCCTATAAAACCTTCCACGATATTGATCTTCAGCATTGCCCTCGGCATCTCGGTTGATAACTCCATCCAGTTTTTATCCCGATACCGGCTTCAGCTGAAGCATTCGAACCGGAACATTCCTTATTCGGTTATCTCTGCCTTACAGGAGACCGGCTACAGCATGATTTACTCCTCCACCGTTCTCTTTTTCGGGTTTGGCATCTTCGTCCTATCCAAATTCGGTGGCACACAGGCAATGGGTTTCCTGATCTCATTCACATTGCTGGTTGCCGGCCTCCTCAACCTCTTCATCCTTCCCTCCCTGATCCTCAGCCTGGATAAGTGGAGTACCACCAAAGCATTCGAGAAGCCGCTGGTCGAGATCTTCGAAGAGCCCGAAGAGGAGGAGATCATCGACATTGAGCTTCCATTGGAGGAGGACATTTCAAAAAAATAGTATCTTTACTCCAAATTCATCCTTTATGAAAGGTATTATTCTGGCGGGTGGCGCCGGAACCCGATTACATCCCCTGACGTTGGCTGTCAGCAAGCAGCTCATGCCAATCTACGACAAGCCAATGATTTACTATCCCTTATCGGTTTTGATGATGGCTGGGATCAGGGAGGCGCTGATCATCTCCACGCCGCATGACCTCCCCCATTTTCGGAAGCTTCTCGGTGACGGGCATCAGCTCGGGTGCCAGTTCTCTTATGCCGAGCAGGTGATTCCCAATGGATTGGCCCAGGCATTTGTAATTGGAGAAGCGTTCATTGGCTCCGACAAGGTAGCGCTGGTTCTTGGCGACAATATCTTTTTCGGGAATGGCTTATACTCCCTGATGCAGGCTAATAACGACCCGGATGGCGGGGTGGTGTTTGCGTACCATGTAAATGATCCGGAACGGTATGGGGTCGTTGAGTTCGATGAGGATTTCAACGCCCTCTCCATCGAAGAGAAGCCCCGGGAGCCTAAATCCAACTATGCCGTGCCGGGGCTTTACCTGTATGATAACACCGTGGTGGAGGTGGCAAAAAAGATTCAGCCCAGTGCACGGGGTGAGTATGAGATCACCGACGTGAACCGTGTATACCTCGAACAGAAGAGGCTGAAAGTAGGTGTCCTCGGCAGGGGAATCGCCTGGCTGGATACGGGGACATTTGAATCGCTGCTTCAGGCAGCCCAGTTTGTGGAGGTTGTACAAAACCGGCAGGGATTGAAGATCGGCTGCATCGAAGAGATCGCCTACCGGATGAAATTTATCACCCTGAAAGAGCTCCATGCGATTGCCAAACCTCTGCTGAAAAGTGGCTATGGCGAATACCTTATGAAGCTGAACGGATCTTTCATGTAACATCACATTATGCATTCAGTTGAATCTCTGATGAATAAAATCCAGGATGCCTTCCCGGAGGGGAAGTTTCTGGGTGTCCCGATTGAACTATATGATCCAATTGAGTACACACTCTCTCAGGGAGGGAAACGACTGCGTCCGGTCCTGGTTCTGCTCTCCTGCGAAATGTTCGGCGGGAATCCGGATGAAGCGATGAATCCCGCCATCGGGGTAGAGATCTTTCACAACTTCACGCTCCTGCACGACGACATCATGGATCAGGCTCCGCTGCGCAGGGGAGCCCAAACGGTTTACAAGAAGTGGAACTCCAACGTTGCCATTCTTTCCGGCGATACCATGTTTGTGATGGCGTATGAGTACGTTTGCCGCGTTACCCCTCCCAAACTTCCAACTATACTCGCTACCTTCAACGATACGGCCCGGAAGGTGTGTGAAGGGCAGCAGTACGATATGAACTTCGAGACGCAGGCGAAGGTCAACCTGGAGGACTATTTCATGATGATCCGGCTCAAGACGGCGGTGTTGATCGCATGCTGTGTTAAGGTGGGTGCGATCATGGCCGGCGCCGATCCTCCGGACGCTGAAAATATTTATAAATTTGGCGAGAACCTGGGGATGGCATTTCAGCTTCAGGATGACCTGCTGGATGCCTTTGGAGATACATCCAAGTTCGG
The DNA here is from genome assembly GCA_964449285.1 of uncultured Prolixibacteraceae bacterium. Lineage (GTDB taxonomy): Bacteria > Bacteroidota > Bacteroidia > Bacteroidales > FEN-979 > QYOJ01. Next base: position 15,348 of record CAYUZX010000058.1, on the reverse strand, counting down.
GAAGGAGATCGGAGGGGATATCGTAACCAATAAAAAGACATTCCTCTGCCTGAAAGCCTTTGAACTTGCTACCGGAGAGACATTGGGTGAGCTAAGGCAACTGTTTCATCAGCAACAAATCGATCCGAATCATAAGATCCTGAGGATCAAGGAGATTTATCAGTCGCTGGGAATCGACATCATCACCCAGGAGATCATCGGGGATTACCATAAAAAAGCCATAGACTACCTGGATCTGATTTCGGTGGACGAGGCCAGCAAGTCAGGCCTGCGGAAACTGGCTAACGAGATGATCTATCGCGAGGTGTAGACTCCATCTGCTCATGCAGCAACGTCCAGCGATCCATCTCCTGCTGCAATCGAATTTTCAACGCGTCATACTCCCTGTACATCTCTTCATCTCCCACCTGCTCCGGAAACTTGTCTGGATTCCCAAGGATCTCTTCCTTCTTCATGATAGCCTCTTCCAGCGATTCAATTTCACTCTCGCATCGGCTAATCTGGGTTTTGAGCTTCCGCTCCTCCTTTTCCTGAAGTTTCCGTTTCTCCCAATTCAGTTTATTCCCTGATGCCGCTTCACTCTGCTTTTCCTGGATGAGGCTTATATCTTTCTTCTCCAGTTGCTGAAGGTCTCGTAATTTTCTCTGCTCCAGGAAGTCGTAGATATCTCCTATGTACTCTTTGATCGTTTGGTTCCGGAATTCAAAAACCCGGTTGGTCAACCCCTGCAGGAAATCCCGGTCGTGGGATACGATGATCAGGGTCCCCGTAAACTGCAACAATGCATTTTTCAGGATATCTTTCGATCGCATATCCAGGTGGTTGGTAGGCTCATCAAGGATCAACAGGTTGGAGGGTGTAAGCAACAGTTTGGCCAGAGAAAGGCGGGATCGTTCCCCTCCCGAAAGGACCTTCACCTTCTTCCCGGTATCATCGCCCGAAAAGAGGAAGCTTCCCAGGATTGTACGGATCTTTGGCCGGATATCCCCTACGGCAATGTCGTCGATGGTCTTGAAGACGCTCTTGTTCGGATCAAGTGAATCAGCCTGATCCTGGGCATAATAACCTATGATTACGTTTTGTCCAAATTTCAGTTGGCCGTCATAATCGGCCACTCCGGAAAGGATCTTCGACAGGGTAGTCTTTCCCTCTCCATTTCGTCCTACGAAAGCGATCCGCTCACCATTGATCAACTGGAAATTCAATCCGCTGAATACATCGATACCGGGGAAGCTCTTTGCAAGCCCCGAAGCTTCCACAATGATCTTTCCTGCATGGGGCGTTGGCGGAAAGGTAAAATGAATGGAGTTTTCATCGATCAGGTCAATCTCCACTTCATCCAGTTTTTCCAACATTTTCACCCGCGACTGGACCTGTTTGGATTTGGTGTTCTTATATCGGAATCGTTCTATGAACCGTTCAATCTGCCTCACCTGCCGTTGTTGATTATTGAAGGCTGCCATCTGGCTCTCCATCCGCTCCTCGCGCAGTTCGGCATAGTCGGAATAATTGGTTCTGTAATCGTAGATCCTGCCAAAGCTGATCTCGATCGTCCGTTTGGTCACGTTATCCAGAAACGCCCTGTCGTGCGAAACGATGATCACGGCTCCCGGATAGTTAATCAGGAACGCTTCCAGCCACTGGATCGATTCGATATCCAGGTGGTTGGTAGGCTCATCGAGCATGATGAGCGAGGGTTTCAGCAGCAGGATCTTGGCAAGCTCCACCCGCATCTGCCATCCGCTACTAAATTGTGCCAATGGCCGGATGAAATCCGAATTACGAAATCCCAATCCGAGCAGTGTCTTCCCGATATCTGCCTCTACCGAATGGCCGCCGATCAGTTGAAACCGTTCATAAGCATCGTGATGCCGTTTCATAAGCTTCTGATACTCGTTGGAGGAAAAATCGCTTCGTTCCTTCAGCTCATGCTCCATCTTCCCGATCTTTCCCAGCAGGCTTTCCACCTCCCTGAAAGCGCTTTTTGTCTCTCCGTAAACGTTTCTGTCGCTGCGAAGCTCCATCTCCTGCTCAAGGTACCCGATGGTGCAACGTTCTGGAATCACAACATCTCCTTCATCTGGCTGATGCCGGTTGTCGATGATCTTCAGAAGTGTGGATTTCCCGGCGCCATTTCTTCCTACAAGCCCGATCCGGTCCTTCTCATTGATGATGAAAGAGATGCAATCGAACAGGGTTTCGCCACCAAACTGAACGGAAAGATTGTTCACTGAAATCATTTCAATGAATCTAAAAGTAACAGGAACTTGTTAAAACTACTGCTTGATGTAGGTCACTCTCATCTCTTTGGGAAGATTGACATTGCGAACAACCATTTTGGAAGAAGTTAGTGTATCAATACTAAGTTTAAATGACTGTCCATTTTTCTTATCAGTCAGGACCAGGAGTTTACCCCTATTTTTAAATTTCCAGGTTCCCTGCATCGGTTCTCCCCCTGGTACGATACGGATACCCTTTCCTTTAGCAGCAAAGGTATAGACAACACGGGGTTCGTCAATGGTTTTCTTAACCTGTTCCAGAACATCTTCTGTTGTCATCCCTTTTTCTTTCGTTTCAAGGACAGACTGCTTCAGCAGATCCAGGACGCGGTTATTTTGCAAATATGGTATCCCCGAAGTCGTGTCACCTTCAGAATTATTCGGTTGAATATCTAAGGTTCCCAGCTTTACCGGTTGCCATGTTCCAACGATCAAAGCATTGAATTTTGAGGGCGTACAAGCAGTTAAGGAAAGAAACAAAGCAAAGACAAACACCTGGGAGAGTCGTATCTTATTCATATTTTCAATTTTTATATTATTGGTAAATAACGATATAAAAGATGATTAATTGCAAAAGTACGGCAAAAAAAAGTAGAGACGAGGCATGCCTCGTCTCTACTTTTTAGGGTTCCGTGCAGAGACGAGACTTACCTCGTCTCTGCCGGATGGGACGGGGCAAGCCCCGTCCATATAGATCTAGCGTGTGACTGTGATCTTCACAGCACGTACACCCTGTTGGGTGGTTACTTTTACAAAGTACACTCCGGCCTGTAGACTCGAAACGTTGATCTTCGTGGTTTTCATGTCAACACTACGCTGAGTGTAAACCGTTTGACCAAGGAAGTTCATCACTTCGATATCCAAAATCGTAAAGTCGCTCTGTACGTTTACAATCTCTGTTGCAGGATTCGGGTATATCTTGATTGTACCGTTCGACAAATCATTAATACCACTAATGACATCAACATCAATGATGTTCGAAGCAGGAGATTCACATTTGTCAAACACTGAAGTTACATAATAATAATGCCATCCAAAAGATACATTCATATCAGCATAGGTCGTATCTGGAATGGGTGTTGTATTGAGTTTATCCCAGGTTACCTGTTCGTCATCACTGCGGAATACATTGTATCCGAGTAATTCGGCAGCGTCACCTCTCATGCCAGGTCCAGATATGATACCTGTAGGTTGTCCGGAAGACTGAACATTCATATTTGCGCCAAAATCAACACCAGCGCCTGAAACCAGTGTTCCATTCTGATTAGCTGGTATGATGGAAGGATCAAATGTTATCACCTCGGGGCCATCCTTGGCATAAACACAGAGTGTTCCTCTCTGTAAGAAAGTCATAGGATATGCATATCCAAAGGCATCTGCTGCATTGCCAAAAACTCCATCTATCGAGGTCCATGCCAAACCGGTAGTAAGAGGCACCGTAGTGACACCATCCCATACAAAGTAGTTTTTAAAAGGAGTAGATGTAACGGCATAATCAACCAGTGCATAAAATGGTCCAGTGAACGGAATGTCGGCTATCGGAACATTAACCCATGTACCGGCAGGCCAGGCAGCGCCAGGATTCATAAATGGATCTGAAGTGCCAATCAGGTTCTCCGCAGCATCGTAAAAGTAAATAATACATTCCTGACTTGAAGAGGATGCTGATGAAGAGAAATACATGTCTATTGATTGTATTAATCCGCTCATTGCTGCATTAACCGGGAAAACGTTACCCATCTTAATATCGTACCCTGGATTGATAGATGTACCATTGGTAGAGACATTTCCGTCCCATTGGAAATACTGGGGCGTACACTCTTCGATTGTTGGGCAATTCGGGCTTGTCCAGGTCAGGTATACATCCTGATCAATAACGGGATCATCAAATGTAAGATCCGTTGGAGGCAGGCAAACACCATATACACAAATGTTGTCCACATACCAGTGCAGGATATCCTCTGAATTGGCGCCACTAGCGGTAAACCGTACCATGATAGCTCTTCCTGCTCCGCTTGAAATGTCAAAATGCTCTGACGTCCAGTCCACATCACCATCATTGGTATACACTGCCACTTCGTGCCATGCATTGCCCCAATAAGCTTCAACAGTCAGCATTTCGTCGCCGGTAGCATTCCGGTCAACCAGCTTATAGTCGTAATCTAACCAAATGGTGGCACAGCTATAAGGTCCGGCATTCAGTACCGGGCTAATCAACGAGTTGGAATAATCCACTACAAAAGGTAACCAGCTAAAATCGGCCGAAGGAGCCGGTAATCCGACTGTTACATTTGTAGTCCAGTTACCCTGATCGGGGTCAAAGGTCCAATCGTTGTATGCAAAGCTGGAAAATTCCCAGTCTTCACAGAAGGGCAGGTCGCGGCCGCATTCGATGGTTACTTCCACAGGGCCTTCGATCATTGACTCATCAAACATTCCCGGGAAACCGTAAGGAGTAAGGTCGTACCAGGCCGTAACTGCGTAATTATGGGTGCCAGGATTTACGTTGAAGTCGTAGTACCATGTGGTATCTTTATTTGTAACGGTTTCGATATAATTACCATTACGATACACATTGTAACCGAGTAATCCAAGCGGATCTCCGCCAGGACCTGCGTATTCTGCAACTTCCACACCCCAAACAAGGTTCGGAGCCTGTTGAATGGAACCGATCAATGCGAATTTGGACCCTACCGGTTTGGAACATAATCCACCAGCAATTGAGCCACCGATGAAGCCAGGAACAACTCCTGCGTCCCAAACAATACCTGTAGGTGTCAAGCCTAATGGGCTGTAGTTAATCTGCCACTGAATGACATTATCCAGGTTAGTGCCGGTTTGTTCATAAGTCCACAAGAAGGGACCACCTGGTGATTGATTGTCATATGCAGAGCCGTAGCAGGCAGCTAAGGCTGGACCGTTGTAAAGCAATGCACCACTCATGGTAATCGCCTTCATATCATACCAGTTTCCGCACCAGAATCCACCAGCGCCACCATCGAGAAGTGGGTCGTAGGCAATATGGCGGATACCTGATGATGCTCCAGAAGCATTAATCGTTGATATCAACGTATGGCTGGCGAAGTCCATCTGGTAAAGGGATGTAGTACCTGGGGCCCCATAGAAATAAGTGCCGTCATAGGCCATATCGCGAATCATAGTAGCGCCGGCAATGTCGAAATCTTCTATCCAGGTACCGGTTGTCATATCATACTTCTGGAACCAGGGTGGAGCAAAAGATGATGACCAACAAGTCAGATAGATATCGGTACCGCTACCTTCAATACCCGGCATCGCGCCAACGTTATTAGCGTTCCAATAGAACAAGATATCCCAGATGGCATCCGAGTATTCATAACCAGAAACAGTTACCATATCCGGACAGTAATCAACCGAAGAATTTGGAAATTCAGTACGTGGTTGAACATCTGTGATAACAAAGTCGGCCATCACCTGTGGTTTCTCCCATGTCAGGTATGCAACACACTCTACAGCTACAACCTCGAGGTTTGTCGGAGGATAGAGGAACTTAGAGATGAAGTCATAACAAGATGGATCTGAATATCCACTTCCATAAACTGCTTTTACGCATGCTTCATATGGATGACCATATTGCACCTGGTTAGGTGGAATGTTAAAGGTTGTATCTAATGTAACACCAACAACGATATTATCCAAATAAACGTTGTATGCCAGGAGACATAACGTAGGATCTGGAATTTGTTGCCAGATTTTTACATTATCAATGTACCAATAGTCAAAAGCGGCACTTTGAGCGCCATTGCAATTGAATCGAATCTGGAAGTTTGAGTTGGTGTAAGCAGCCAGACTAACCTCATCTGTTGTCCATGGAATGTTACCCGTGTTACTATAGGTTTTCAGAACAGTCCATGTGCCACCGGTAGAGATCTCAACTGTCATGTGCTCGGTTCCGTTCGATGAAAAGTCATCGAGGTTGATATCCCAGCTCAAATGGAGTTGAGGATTTCCCGATCCAGTGAAGGTTTTACTTGTCAGCGTCCAGCTATAGCTTGTTGCTGAAGGTGTCCACGAAACCCTTGCTGAAGGAGCCGGATTTCCAAGTGATGCCCAATTGGTCCAGTTTGATACTGATGCAACCCACAGGTTGGGTCCAAAACCTCCATCGAAGGTTTCATTAAACAGAACGTCTACGTCGCCTGGAGGACTCCAGGTAGCAAGAAGCGAACGATCGTTGACAAACATGTTTGTAGGAGGAACCCTCATCTGCAGGATCGTAACGTCGAAAACGCGGTCCGCGTAAATTGAAACATTGGCGGTGTAGGTGTCATACCCAAACCGGGTTACTTTCAATTGGTACGGGCCTTTAAACACCTGCGGGAAGGTAGCTGCTCCAGTGGCATCGGTCACCATCGTATAAACCGTGTCTACCCCGGGAGCTGTACAGGTTAACGTAACCAGAGAGCCTTCCAGCGGGTTTACGGCACAGGTGAGGGCAACGTTCACCACGACATTCACCATCCGGTTCTTCCCGAGAACGTTTGAGAAGATATAATCGGACCATCTGTTGCCGGTATATTTGGCTTTCACGGCCCAGCGGAATGCGCTGTCGGGCAGTGATGGCCAGCTGTTGTCAACGGCTGTTGTACCTGTTGGCGTAGCAATGGATGTCCACAATGTGGCAGGGCCGGGTTCTTGTCCCTGGAACAGGCGATATACCTGATAGCCAAGGAGCGCCTCGGTAGCATCCAAAGGACCGCCTGTGCCAATTACCTTAGCCCGTATCATGAAGTTACCATCGGCAGGTAACCAGGGACCGCTGCCGGTCACAAACCTGCTCCAGCTGCGTAGTTGGGATGCCGTGTTGTCGACGCCCAGGCGGGCAGCCACGTCGGCATTGCCACCCTGGATCATCACCAGGTAGAAATTACCAGTAAATGAATGATTAGGGATAGTAAATTCATTCCAGCCAAAATTAGCCGGAGCGATATCAATGGGGTCGCCAATTGCAACTCCGGGAGCGCCGCCGGTGCCGGTGGCATCATAGACCTGCATCTGGAACGGAGCAACGGTGGCAATGGTGGTTCCGGCCGGGTAATCGTCGACCGAACCAATGTTTACGCTACCTCCGTAAAGTGTAACAGGGTTATTCAATCCGGTGAATTTCACACCATTCATATTTCCCCCCTGAGCCCAAACGGTTGTAATATCCAGGATTCCATCATCATAGATAAGTTCATAATATCCTACAGGTATTCCCCAGCTCAGATCCACTGCGGTTGCTCCTGTATTCAGCGCTGCCGTAAATGGTTGAGTTGGTCTTTCGAGACGTTCCTCAATAGCAAGATTAACTGTTTGGGTCGTCCCGGTAACAAAGGTATAGGGTCCAGAATTTAAATCCTGGAATCCTGTTTTATAAACATCGATTGTGAAGGATCCGCCCGGGAAAACACCCAATGTGTAGAGTCCTCCTTCAACGGACCAGGTCACATTACCATTGACTTCAACGCGCGCTCCTTTTACCGGATTGCCATTGGCAGCATTGGTAATAATACCGTTTACCCATGCAGGATTGGGATCAAGTGAAAAATTTAAGGTTGCGGTGCCTCCCATAGGCACTGTGGCTGACTGGGTTGCAGGTAACCAGGTTGGCATTCCAGTGGCTGTGAAATCATTTGTTCCTGCATCAACTTGCATGGTGTATGTGCCATTTGCAAGGGTTGTAGTAGTTCCACTACCACCGCTTACCGTGGCCCCCGCTATCGGAGCGCCATTAACACTGTTGGTAACAGTGCCTGACAGAGTACCCGGTTGATAGAGTCGAATATTTGTCTGGTAGTAGGAAATATATTGCGGGGGCAAGGAACAACCAGCTCCAACATCAGTATAAGCATATATATTCTTATAAACGCCTACTTCGTAAACGTATGTGGCCTGGGAATTCCAATATGTACCATAATCATAATCTGAATTATCATGGCAAAACTGCAGTACAATATTGGAAGTACCATCCCATACGAAAGGAACATCCAGCGTATATGTATGCCACCCTGATACTCCCGGATGGGATTCTGTGGCCCTATAATAGATGTTAGTCGTCGGAATAAAACCAACACCAACGTTAGTATTCGTCGTATTTGCCATACTAAGCGTGAAATTATTCATGGTATAGCCAGTGGTAGTAGTAAAATTGAAGGCTATTTTTGTGATTGGACCAGCAGATAATCCGGCCATCTGGGTGGCATAATAGATAATTTGATCTCTATTATCCGCGTAGTATGCATAGAAGGGGTGAGCATAAGAAGTAGTACCCTCTCCTATCTGAATGTAGGTTTGAGACCACCCCACCTTTGCAAAAAGCAACATCGACATCGCTATCAGCAACATCGACCTTGTTAGCAGTTTGGAAACATTTTTCATAATGTTTTGATTTTAGGTTATTTTTAATTGATTGAACATAATATGGGGATCAATTATACAATTGATATATATAGGGAAAAAATTCACAAATGACATTATCCTTTAGAATCATTATCTAAACGATTGATTAAATGTAAGTTAAATACTAAACAGTTGATGAAACTTCAGTTGACGTTTCATCTTGACAGCAAATATAAAACATTATATTCTTTATTGAGCAAATTTTTCTTCGATTTTTATAATTTTTTATTTTAGCAAACCTAAGCGATTAATACGTATTTTTGTCATTCGACGAATCTTTTTTTTTCTTTTTAACTTCAAGATCATATGAAACGAATGAAATTCAGTATTTTATTGGCCTTCCTTGCCACGGTTCTATTTTCGTGCACTACGAGTAAAGAGCCGGTGTCCACCTCGGGTAATTACCCGGTGTCCACCTCGAAAAATTTCCGCGTGGTGGGTGTTTGGAAATGTATTCGTATTGTTCCTGTTGGGAAACCAAAGCCAATGGATGTTTTATCTGAGAAATATGAGGAAGGAGTACCATTAATTAGTCCTGATGTTAATGAGCTTTCGACTACCTATCCCGGTATCATGAAAACCATCAACATCAAAGGTAATAAATCCGCCATTCTTGTTTCGGGAAATAGTGAAACCAATGGAACATGGGCGTTGAATCAGGCAGCCAGGACCCTCAACATCACATTGGCAAACACAAATGAAGTAATTCAGTTAACATTCAATGACTTCGATCATTCTTACTTATCATTGAATAAGACAGTTGAAAATGGAGAAGTCATTGTGTACTATCATAAGGAGAAATAAATTACCACCATGCTCCCACCCGCTAAATAAGCGGGTTTTTTTTAATGAATTATTGATACTAATTGGATCACTGTACTGTTGGTGGTAAAGATTTGCATGAGAAATAATCCTGATGTGATATCGGAAACTGAGAGTTCGATCTCAACCTGATTGCAATCCGAAATCTCCATGATTGCCCTGCCTGTCATATCAAACAGGGTTATCCGTTTAATGGCAGCCTCAGATTGTATCCGGATATAGTCCCTGGCAGGAATCGGGAAGATCTTCAAACGCCCGGCTTCAGGATTGTCCAGTGAAGTGATCACATCAACGGCAATGGTATCGGAAGGCAATGACTGACTGCATACATTATTCACTGCCAGAACATAGTAGAAGTACAGTCCCAAAGGGAGGTCGGGGTCCAGGTAAGAAGTGTCGGTCAGGGGGAGGGGATTGATCAGGTTAAAATTACCCGTTGTGCCATTGCGACGGTAAATTTCATACGATGGAAGAGATAATGCATCGGCGCCAATTGAACAGTCGTCGATAGCCCAGGAGTACCATAAACCTTGGCCATCTCCATCAATTGCATGCCAGGCAATATCAACTATTTGTCCCGTGAAGAGGGTCATATCTATAACGTATGGGGTCTCCCATTGGTTGTAGCCGTTGAAACTGGGATATTGAGGTAACGCACTCATATCCATGACCACATCCCATGTATTACCTCCATCCGGGGAGATTTTGACATAATAATGGTCGTTGTAAGTGGACCCCTGGAACCCATTGCTCCAGAAGGTGAGATTCCCTGTGACCGAAATATTCCTGGCGATGAGCCACTCATCCTGATGGGTGTAATCCCAAAGGATGCCTGCAGAATAGTTGCCGGTATGGGCTCCCAGGGATGCGTTCGCCGTTGTGTGTTGCCATGTGTAAGACGCATTGACGATGGCCTGATCCCAACCGGGGGGGGGAAAGAGAGTCTCTTCAAATCCTTCATTTAACTCCCCGCCGGTTCCGGCACAATGAGGCGGGCTCCAGGTTAGTAATACATCATCGCCCGACAACTCTCCTTCAAGGTTTTGAGCGGGAAGGCAAACCGGATATATGTGAATATTATCTACAAACCAACCCAGAATATCAGAAGAGTTTCCTCCGCCAGCCCGGAAACGCATTCGGAAAGCCTGTTGGGCAACGGCAGAGATATCGACTGTTTTAGGTTGCCAGTCAAAAGAATTCGTGTTAGGATACTCGGTCATTTTATGCCAAATGTTGTTATAGAAGACCTCCACACACAGTTTCTCCTGCCCGGTACTGTTCCGATCTTCGAGCTTCAGGTCAAAATCAAGCCAAATGGTTGCACACTCATAAGGAGTGGCATCCAGGACAGGGCTTTCCAGACTATAAGCGTAATTGATCCGGATCGGTTCCCAGGCAAATCCAGCCGAAGGAGCAGGAGATCCTTCAGCCACATCAACCGTCCAGTTGCCCTGTTCAGGTTCAAATCTCCAGTCGTTATAGGCAAATGAGGCATGATCCCACGGTTCGAAAAAAGGCAGATCACGCCCATAATTTATAGCCACGGTTACCGGACCAGATCTCATAGATTCGTCAAACTGTCCGGGGAACCCGTATTCTGTCAGATCATATCTGGCTGAGACTTCGTATTGATATTCTCCGGGTTCAAGTCCAAAATCATAATGATTCAATATGTCGGGGTTGTAAATGGTTTTTATTAGTACAGAATTCCTGAATACACTGTAGCCGATCAATCCCGGAGGGGTGGTAGCATATGGTGTTGAGGGTTTGAGCCACGCCAGGTACACATTATTTTCGATCGGAGTTGCAGTGAAATTTCCTGGGGGATAGAGAAACTCAGATGTAAACTGTGTGCATGTTTTGGAGGAATACCCACTTCCATATACAGCCAGGACACAGGCATCGTAATTTTGACCATACTGAACCATGGTTCCCGGGATGACGTATTTCCTGTCGGTTGTAACGCCGATTAATACATCATCGAGGTAAAAATTGTAAGCAAAAATGCAATCAGTCAAGCCTGTGCCGGTCTCGGATGCGGTGATGTTAATATTGTCGATATTCCATCCGTTGATATCATAAGAATCCTCTCCATAAGCCCGGAACCTGATTTTGACGTCTTCATCAGAATATGTCGAAATATCTATCTGTTCCGAAGTCCAGGGAAAACTTCCTGTACCGTTTGAGTAATTTTTTACCATTGCCCATGAGGATCCGTTCCAGATTTCCACAGCCATTTGATTCATGGAAGTAGTGCCAAAATTGTCCAGTACAATATCATACGAACAGGTAAGAATGGGTGAGTACACGCTGGAAATGGATTTACTCGTAATTGTTTGCTTATAATTCAATGCCTGTGGCGACCAGGAGAACATTGCAGATGGGGCAGGATTTCCTATGACAGAAGAGACAATCCAGTTGGTCCCGCCCTCAACGATCCACCCTTGTGCCTGAAAAGATCCCCCGTTCCACTCCTCGAGAAATAGTGTTTGCTTATATGTGGGCGCCTGCCAGTGTGCTGCAATGGATTTTGCCTCTACCTCCAGACCTGTTGGAGGAGGCCTCTCCTGGAGCAGGAGAGCCGGGAACAATGTATCGGAGACCAGGTTTACATTTTTTGTATAATTTTGATAGCCAAATTTCCTTATGGTCAATTGATAGGATCCTCTCCACACCTGAGGGAACGTGTGCTGTCCGCTGGTATCAACGGTGAAGGTATATACTGTATCCGGATAGACCAGGTTTTTAAGCTGGATAAAAGCGCCTTTCTTATTAGCCACCTCACAGGTCAAATTCACATCGATGGTTACACTGTACGTCCAGCATTTTCCCAGGATGTTGGAGAATTTTGCGGGCGACACGCGGTTGTCTGAATAGGCAGCTTTCACAGCCCATCGATATGGACCACATGGGAGATTGAACCAGCTTTGATCCTGTTGAAAGAGATCGGGGGTTGAACCCAGGTTAGTCCACACCGTTGGGTTTTGCTCCTCTCCCTGCCGCAACCGCCATATCTGGTACAGGAGGATACTTTCGGATAGCGTGTCGCCATCAACGGGGCCACCCGGGCCATGAAGAAGGGCCCGTATCATAAAGTTTCCGTCGGCCGGTATCCAGGCAGAGGCTCCTGTGATAAACCGTGAAACACTCCTGAGCTGCGTAACTGTATTGTCGACCGCCAGGCCAGCGGAATTCGGAGGGTTCCCTCCCTGGATCATCACCAGGTAGAAATTCCCCCCGGAGAGTGAAACAGGAGCCGGGAAGGTAAATTCGTTCCAGCCAAATTTTGTGGGTATCACATCAAATGGTCCGGCGATCTGGTTTCCGGGCATCCCCTGAGGGCCACCGGCATCGTAGACTGCCATCTGAAAAGGGATGAAGGGATTGCTGCCGGCTGAGTAATTAGCCTCTGTACCGATGTGGACCAAGCCTCCTGTCACCTTAGCCGGATAAGCCACTGGGGTAAACCTCACCGCATTCATATTCCCCTGTAATCCCCACACGGTGAAATTTTCCTGGATGCCATCATCGTAAAGAAGTTCGTAATTGCCGTGCGGAAGCTCCCAGTTGATGTAAACGATCTGCAGCGACGTATCGAGAATGGATGTGACTATAGAAGGGGCGTTGAGGTTCTCCCACAGGGTAATATTCATCACTACCGGTACACCTGACTGAAAAGTCACTGGAGAAGAGGTGTAGGTGTCGAACCCGGATTTTTGGTATTTCACAGGAAAAGTTCCAACCGGGTTAACCTGCATAGAATAGAAACCACCAAAAACCGACCATACCATTTGGTTATTAACAGTAATTTTGGCCCCGATTACAGGGACTCCAGTGATGGCGTTGGTAATGGTGCCTGATAAGATGGCCTGGGTAGGGGCTTGAGATGCATTCTGAGCAGACAGATCGAATGTCCTCACAAAGAGGATCAGGAAGAGGAGAGAGAGCCAGCCGAAGGAACCGGATTTCATCAGGGAGGATTAATTTGGCAGATATTCATCAAAACATTAACAAAGATAACGGAGAACTCCTTTGTTTCTTACAAAAGTATAAAAATTACTCCTTTTTTTGAGGGTTTCACTTGTGTGATCAAAAATTTTCATATCTTTGCACTCCCAAAATTGAATCTCAATCCGACAGACAATGTATGCAATAGTTGAAATAGCCGGGCAGCAGTTTAAAGTACAAAAAGACGATGAAATCTTTGTTCACAGGTTGGATAGTGAGCCCGGAAAGAAATTGGAATTCAGTGACGTACTGCTGGTTGAAGACAGTGGTAAAATCAGTGTAGGGAAACCCTTTGTTGCCGGGACGACTGTCACAGCAAAAGTTCTTGAACATGCAAGGGGCGACAAAGTGATTGTATTTAAGAAAAAGAGAAGAAAAGGGTTTCAGAAAGCTACAGGCCACCGTCAGGATTTCACCAGGATCCAGATTGAAACGATTGGGCTGAAAGTTACATCGAAAGCGAAAAAAGTAACACCTTAAATCATGGCACACAAAAAAGGAGCAGGAAGTTCAAGTAACGGTCGTGAATCCCAAAGCAAACGGCTGGGCGTTAAGATTTTCGGCGGCCAGTTTGCCCAGGCAGGCAACATCATCGTTCGTCAGCGTGGCACGGTTCACAACCCGGGTTTGAATGTTGGTATCGGCAAAGACCATACGCTTTATGCCCTGATTGACGGCATCGTGGAATTCAAACGGAAGCAAAAAGATCGTTCTTACGTTTCTATCCTTCCATCTGACCCTTCAGCCAACTAATTACTTGTTGACATAATCATATCCTGTAGAGACGCGGCATGCCACGTCCTTACAGGATTTTTTTATTCCATTCGCCCAATATTCATTACTTTTGTCACGCAAAACAGCCAGATCATGCTATCACTTCAGATTATCCGTGAACACCGGCAGGAGGTCATCGACCGCTTGAAGATCAAACAGGTAGACGCCACAGAACTTGTTGATGAAATCATCCGTTTGGACGATATTCGCAGGGAGTCGCAGCAAGAGATGGATGCGTTGAATGCACAGAGCAAAGCGCTTGCCAAAGAGATCGGGATGCTCTTCCAGAGCGGCAAAGCCGCTGAAGCCAACCAGATGAAACAGCAAACCGGGGAGTTGAAGAGCCGGTCGAAAGAGGCGGAAGCAACGATGGAGCAAGCGATCAAAGAGATGGAAGAGGTGATGGTGTTGCTCCCCAACCTGCCTCACCCCTCGGTTCCGGCAGGAAAGTCTGCCGAAGAGAATGAGATTGTTTTCGAAGAGGGAGTGATCCCCAGCCTGGGGAGCGCAGCCGTACCGCACTGGGACCTTGTTCAGCAATACCGGATCATTGATTTTGCATTAGGGAACAAGATTACAGGCGCCGGCTTCCCGGTTTACCAGGGGAAAGGCGCCCGGTTGCAGCGAGCCCTGATCAACTTTTTCCTTGACCAGGCAATGGAGGCGGGCTATTCTGAGATCCAGCCGCCATACCTGATCAATGCGGCATCGGGATTTGGGACCGGGCAGCTTCCAGATAAAGACGGTCAGATGTATCACATCCCCGAAGATGACCTTTATTTGATCCCTACTGCCGAAGTTCCGGTGACAAACCTCTACCGGGATGTCATCCTGAAGCATCAGGATCTGCCGGTTAAACATGTCGCCTACTCTGCCTGTTTCCGGCGCGAGGCTGGATCCTACGGTAAGGATGTGCGCGGACTCAACCGTCTGCATCAGTTCGACAAGGTTGAAATCGTTCAGATCACTGAACCCGACACCTCCTATTCCACCCTTGAAGAGATGAAGGATTATGTGACTGGCCTCCTCCGGAAGCTGGAACTCC
>CAYUZX010000057.1:0-19533 GCA_964449285.1 uncultured Prolixibacteraceae bacterium | reverse complement strand
AACTGAAATATAGTACGTTACGGTGTTTATTCGTGGAGCTGGAGGGATTCGAACCCTCGTCCAAACAGGTAGCAACAATGCTTTCTACATGCTTATCCTCTGGTTGATTGTCGGGACCCAACCGGCCATCGGCCAACCTATCCGGTCCGTAGTTTCTTTATTTCGCTGTGATGCCGAAACCTCACCACACCTATCTCAACTTTTTTGATGCCTTATCCGGAACACCGCCGAGAAAGGTTTTCCGGGAGACAAAGGCGCTTAATTTCTAAAATTAAGCAGCCATCTGATATTGATAGTCGCCAGTTATTATGGCTTGCACAGAAGTTTTTTCGAGACCCCCGTACGGAAACTCGGCATGCTTACAAGGCCACTTCCCCGCTGTCAAATCCGGTCAGCCCCTTAGCCTGGGGTGTCAGCCCCAGGAAATAACCCAGGGTGTAAGCCCTGGGATAAGAATGCAAAGATACGAAAAATCAGGACTCCCGCAGCGCCAGAATCGCATTTACAAAAGAGGAGATGTCATAATGGTTGTTGAAGATCTTATAAAGCTCTGAAACAATCGGGAAGTGATCACTAACAGTTAGTTTCTTAGAGAGCTCTTCATAGAAGATGGTTACAGCCGTTTTTCCCTCCAGAACCAACTCATGGGAAACATGTTCGGTAAAGAATCCTTTTCCTATCAGAAGTCCGAGTGTCCGGTTCCTGCTGAGATCATTTAACGCCGTAAGGGTGAAATCGCCATATCCGCAGTAGTTGAACAGGGTCTCTTCCGATCCGCCAACATGGAGCAAGATCTGCCGCATCTCACGAAAGGCTTTGGTCAGGATCAGAAACCGTAAATTTGGCGAGTTGAACTGGGCATCAACAATCCCAAGAACAATCGCATAGATATTTTTCAGGATGCTGAGGATCTCGACCCCGGTTATATCGGGAGTGAAATCAAGGTAGATAGATGTGTTTGAAAAGAGTTGTTTGAATGTGTCGATCTGGCTCTCATGAGAGTATCCAAGTGAAAAACCGGTCGGAAGAAGGGTAATGATCTCCCGGGCAAATGTAGGCCCTTTCAACGTGCAAACAGGATTGGGAAACCGTTGTTGCAGGCATTCACAGATAGTCTTGTGTTCAGCCCCGAAACCTTTGGCAAGGTTTACCATCACCACCTTTTCAGGGATATAGGTACGGATGGATTCCAGGTAATCAATGATGACAACCGAGGGGATCGCCAGAAAGAGGATTGAAGAATCACGGATCACCTGGTTGTTGGTGGTTGCTTTCAGTTCAGGATGTAGTTGGATCGATGGAAAATATTTTGGGTTCAGGTGGTTAAAGGTGATCGAATGGACCGTTTCATCATCGATCGAATGTAAAATAACCCGGTATTCCGGTTTCGACGACAGGATGTTCCCAAGTGCCGTCCCGATAGCGCCGGCTCCGATGAAGGTGATCTGTTCTTGGTTTGTGTTCATGAAACAAATGTAAACATTTCCAGAGCCTATGACCTCTTCTCATCCGAAAAATAGATGGTAAAAGTGGCACCCTCTTCTCCAGAGAATTCGAGTCGTCCCTCCAACTGATCTATCAGTAATGAAATGATTTGTGAGCCCATGGACTTCTGGTTTTCAGGAGAATAGTCTTTCGGTAAACCAGGCCCGTTATCCCGGATAGTCAGGGTATGTGTATAAAGTCCTTCGGGATTAGCAGCATCAGGGCATCGTTGAAGATCAATCCATAACTCACCATCCGGATGACCTGAAAAAGCATATTTATAAGCATTTGTGAGAATCTCATTGGAGATAAGTCCCAGAGGAAGTGCGGTTTCTACATCGAGGATGCAGATCTCAATGGAGGAGTGAATCTTGACAGGGTTGTCGTTGTAAGCCCGGGATATAATGCTGATCAGTTGCCCCAGGTATTCACCGAAATGAATATAATCAATGTCATGCGATCGGTAAAGAAGTTCATGAACCAGTGACATTGTCCGGATCCTTCCCTGTAGTTCGGTCAGGAAGCCATTGAAATCTCCCGGATCGGAGTTAACCTTCTGCATATTCATCAGGCTCACCAGTATGGCAAAGTTGTTCTTCACCCTGTGATGAATCTCTCTCAATAGCAGCTCTTTTTGTCGGGCATTCTCAGATAGGGACTCTTCATAAGCTACCCGGTCGGTGATGTCGCGGATAACGGTGATGGTCTCTTTGAGTTTGCCTGTGAGCTTGTCAAAAATTGGATTTACGAGGCTCTCCGACCAGAAGAGAGATCCATCTTTGCGTTCCGACTGGTGAGTCAGCATCACGGGCTCTTTTGTCCGGATCATCTCCAGATACTCGCTCCTTAATTCTTCCTGAAAATCCTCCGGAATCAGATCTCTGATCGCCGGGAGGTTATCTTTATCTTCTGCGCTATAGCCAAACATTCGAAGAATGGACGGGGAGATAAAAAGATAGTTGAAGTTACGGTCCATTCGTACAATGAGGTCGAGGGTATGTTCCGTTACAAAACGGTACAACTCCTCACTGGTCCTGAGGTGAACTTCTGTCAGTTTTCGTTCTTCTACTTCCTTATTTAACTTTTTATTGATCGTTTCAAGTTTACTTTTCCCTAGTTTGTTTCGTTCAAAGATATAGGCAAGGATTAAAAATAACGCCCCAATAGTGCCAATGATAAATTGAGTTATCAGTTCAGTATAACTTCTGTTTTCGAGCTCGAGGGTTTGAATTTCAACCTCTCGAGAGAGAGCTTCATTTTTTCTTTCAATTTCTGCAATTCTATGGTTCGTTTCAAGTAACTCAATTTCACTTTTATTGGTAATCGTTTCAAGGCTATCAACGGACGACTTATAAAGCTGAAATGCCCCGAGAGCCTTTGGAATATCCCCTTGTCTCATGGCAAGTGTGAATAGCTGATTGTATGCGTAAGATATTAAATGATAGTCTTTTGAGTTTTCAAGCATTTCCATTCCATGTACAATATAGTGCTCCGCAGAATCTAATTGGTTGATTTCCAGAAATATAGTGCCAATATTCACCAATGAACTCCCAACATGTTCCGTTTGCATGGATCTTTCTCTAACATCTAATGCTTTTTTATTGTAAACAAGGCGTTGTTGGATATTTCCCGTTTTTTGATATACATGTGCAATGAGTGTGTAAATTGGACCCAGTTCATGTATCAAGTTGTTCTCAATACCAAGTTGAATGGCCTTGTGAAAATAATAAAGAGCCCATGAGTATTGACATTTGTAGAAATAAACAGTCCCAAGGCCTCTGTAAGTTTGGAGTTTTGCCCTTTGTAATGTTATGCTGTCAAAAAAAGTGAAAACCAAGTAATAATTTGTCAATGCTTTGTGATACATTCCCGTTTGATAATATAGTTTTCCCAAATCACACAGTGAGAATGCTTTTTGATTGAAGTTGTGAGTTTGAGTATTGAGGATGACAGCCTTTTCAAGAAATTCTTTTGCCCGAATATATCGCTTCAAATCGACGTAGCTATAGCCAAGACTTCTGTAAATAATTCCTAGTTCAAAGTTAAAGTTGTTAGATTTAGCAATCTCCAAGGCATTAAAATAACCTTCGATACATTCGCTATATTTCTTTTTACTATCGTAGTATCTGCAAATGTCGATTTGAGACCGCACCATTCCAAGTTGATAGTGTATTGAATCAGATAATGAATATGCTTCCAGGCCGTTTTGGAGGTATACGTCAAGATCTATCCAGTTGAATTCTTCAGATTCTCTGTTCAAAGAATCAACTTTTTTTTGAACGGCAATCGTTCCATCTATATTCGATTGTCCCCGATTCTGAAAAGGAATAAGTAAGAGAAATGAAATGATAATGCCGAATATCCTATCAGTCATTGATTTATATAGGCTTAACCGTTGATGATTCTTGTTCCACTATCAGACGATGAATTTTTTAATCAGATCCTTTTTTACAGGATGAACAAAGAAACAATTTCGAACACAATTATCTTCATTTCGTTTGATGGTCGATACTTGTTTTAAACCTTCCGGAATATGATTAAAGAATTCATAACCAAACTCAAGCATGATCTCCTCAAGCTCGTTCTCAATCGTATTGAACAATGTTTCACATATAATTATTGGTTTCATGTGTTGCAGTATATATTTGGATTGTTCAAGAATCAGGTGTTCAGTGCCTTCAGTATCCATCTTGATTAAATCAATGGTTTCCTCATGATGTTCACGCACATAGTTATCAAGTGTTGATGATGTTACTTCATGGAGGATTAGGTTCTTTACATTTTTATTGCTGCCAGCATTACTCTCTCCGGATAAGTTGTGTTTAAGATACGTATACTTGATATTACGAACCTCATAAAAGTCAATTTTGCCTTCTTTATTTGATAATGCAATTGGCTCCACTTTAATATTGTCACAATTATTCAGTCTGACATTCTCCCTGAAATAATATAATGGGCCGCTGGCAGGTTCAAAACTGACAATTTTCATGTTTTTATTTTCAATTGCAGCAATTAGGGAATAGAAGCCTATATTGGCCCCAATATCATAAAATATATTGATCTCTTTGATAAGTTGGAGAAAGATATCTGTATATTCAAACTGCTGAATTCCACCTTCCCAAAAAAACAACTGCGTAAAATAGCTTGTTTGGTTTGTTTTTAATTTTAAAACATTCCTGCCACCAGGGATTTTTACTTCCAGAACACCCGATGGTGGAATTTGAATTCTTTTTGGAAGTATCGGTTTCAGGAATTTATTAAGATTTCTTAAAACAAGATTAATCTTTTCCTGGTAGATGATTTTATATATCGTTTGAATCATTTATTGTATGTTAATTGTCTTGATAGTTTGCAATGCTTCATGTTTGCTGAGCTGCGTCAAATATATAAAGATATTTGTTCGTATTCATATCTTTGTGAAATAATTCAGAGTGGCTTTTTAGTTCTCTTCTTGTTGTCATTTTTCAGGGAGGGCCTGAGTGAATCAGATGTTTTGTAAATTTGAGCAACTATAAGATATAAGGGTTTATGAGGATCTCATTTATTGAACTGGATTTTCATTTTGATTGTGTGGATGGTTTTTGTCGAATCTTTGAACATACTGAACATCAACTCAGCATTTTTATAAAACCTGGAATCTTCGAGAAAATAAAGCACAATTCATATGTAAAAAAGTATAATTGGTTCTTCTGTGATGGAATATCAAGAACGAAATTTTTTAAGACTCATATTGACGAAATCAATGATGCAGATGTGATTTTCATTGACACTATTGCATGCGAATTTGGGGCATATGTTAAGGCGGATTTCCAATGTACAACAATCTCAAGGACTCATGATGCTTATAAGTTGCTTGATCCGTGGCGGCATATTCGAATTTATAACACCCCATTTTACTATTGGAAGGCTTTCTCCTATTTTATCAGAGAAATTGTTTGGAAAGGCTTCTGGTATTATCGGCCCAGGTTATTAAAAAAGATAGACTATTTTGTTTTTCCGAGCGAAGAGATCACAGAATTTATTTTTTCTCAGGGATTAATCTCACCTGCAAAAGTCTTGCCGGCATTCCCATTAAAGGCCTTTGATGCCCAAGTCGAGCAACCTTCTGGTCATGAAGAGTTTCTGAGGATTACGATAATCGGGAGCGTTGAAAAAAGACGGAGAAACTACGCACCTGTCATTGAGGCATTTCGACAATTGACGACTTCTTTAAAGCGTCCACTTATTCTGACGCTTCTTGGGAAGGCATCAGGGAATTATGCCCGGGAGGTGATAAAGGAATTCAAGAAATTGGAATCCAACAATTTCAAACTGGAGTTCTTCAATGACATGGTAAGGCAGGAAGACTTTGAAGATATTATGTCGAAAACCCATATAATCCTGAGTCCGATCAATACTGACCACAGTGTTGAGATATACGGTGAAATATATGGGAAAACCAAAATAGCGGGAAGTATGTTTGACGTATTTCGCTTCCCAAGAATTATGATTATTCCTATTGAATATAATCTTGGTAAGGATTTTATTCAGCTTTTTGATCAATATTCAGATTCTCTGGATTTGAAGGAGATCATAACCAAATATATTGACGATCGTAACCTGATCATTGTGAACAACCATCGAATCAGAGATAGTATAGAGAAAAAATATTCAGCCTCATCTTTAGCAGATAATTTTGTACTTACTGTAACTCACGCCTTGAACCTGACCAATGATAAAGCAACATCTGATAAACCTTTTTAAAACATTTCAGTATAATCTGGCTATCTTGTTCCCAAAACAGGTGAAAGCGAATGATTTTAAGAAGTATGAAATATGGAACACGGATCACCCGGATCTCAGTACCTTCCCCGAACCAGAACTTTTTTTTATACATTATTTGGTACCTCCGGATTCTACGATCATTGATATAGGATCAAACGTTGGGATATACATTTATCGTTACAAACAAACATTACAGTCTTGCAGGATCATTGGATTTGAACCGATTCCTTTGTTGTATAAACGATTAAAAAGGTTATTTCCTGAGGTTGAGATCTTTGATTTCGCTATTTCTGACAAAACGGAAGAGAGGTCATTCAAAATACCCTATATTGATGGCCAAAGGTATGATACAAGAGGTACGTTGCATCAGTATACAGAGGAAAAAGAGACCAACTCTGCCAAAATTAGCGTCAAGACAATCTCATTGGATGAATTTGTAATTCAGAATAAAATTGAGAATATATCATTTATCAAGATTGATATTGAAGGACATGAGATTGCTGCTCTTAACGGTGCGGAAAAAACGCTTAAAAAATTTAAACCGCTCCTTTTAATTGAGATCGAGCAAAGACACCATAAAGAGATTTCGATCCAACGTATTTTCGACCGTATAACCAACGTTGGATATCAGGGATTTTTCTTCGATACGGCCTGTAAAAAATTTCGACCTCTGTCTGCCTTTGATTTGAGTTTGCATCAAAATGTTCAGCATATGGATTCATACTATATCAACAATTTTCTTTTTGTTAAAGATGCGGATTCATACGTTATGTCTAAGTTTCAGCCAATTGAAGAGCTGTTGGAAAGTCGTAAAAAGATGGTATAATTGTCATTGGCCATTGAATCTGAAAAAAGGCAACCGATCCTATGATCTCGAAAAGTTTTTTTAAATCATCCCTGATATATACAATTGTAGGTGCGTTGCCCTATGCATCTGGTTTTTTACTTTTAATTTGGTTTACCACATATTTGACACCCGTCCAGTTTGGGATCAATGTTCTCTATATCAGTGCGATGTATTTCATTCAGATCCTATCTACTTTTGGCTTGGATATGTCAGCTGCGCTCATGTATATTGATTATAAAGATGATTCAAAGAAAGTAAAACAGTTCCTGGGAACGATTCTTTTTGGACTAATGGTTTTCGGAGGCCTGGCTGCAATCCTGTTTTTGTGTGGTGGATTTCAACTTCTAAACATCATTTTCAGCACATCTGATATTCTTGTTCTGATTCCGTTTGGATTATTTACAATCCTTTCAGCTGTTTTTAACGGGATCTTTAAAACGTATTCGGCATTACTCATCTATCAACAGAGACCGGTTAGGTTTTTCTGGCTGAACATCTCAAACTTTGTGATCACCATATCAGGATCGTTGATTCTACTTTATTTATTCCCATTTACCTTATATGGGCCTATCCTTGGAAGATTGCTTGCAGCTATTTTTGCTGCTTCAGCGTCTTTGCTTTTACTAACGAAGGAATACGGATTTGAATGGAAGAAGAGCTTCATAAAGCCAATTTTCACGTTCACCGCCCCCCTGATGCTTTTTGCCCTGCTTACCTGGGTAGTGAGTTATATCGACCGCTTCATCATCCTGCGCTTTATGACAGATCCAACCTATGTGGGGATCTATGACTTTGGTATCAAGCTGGTTCTTGGTATTGAGCTCCTTCTGGTCGGACTTGTCAATGTGGTCAACCCCAAAGTCTTTACCGTATGGAAAAACCAGCAACTGCACGGCAGTAGTGTTGAGGTGAACAGGTATTACAATGGACTCACAGCATTTGTGCTGCTGCTGATCCCACTCTTTGTGCTTCTGGCGCCGATCCTGATCCCGCTCGTGATTAAGAAAGCGATCTATTATCAGGCATTCGGACTGTTGGCAATCCTGGCTGCCGGTTATGCCTCCCGTATCTGGTTCTATATGTTCATGGCTCCCCTGATGTTCTTCAAACGGACGAAAGTCATGCCCCGCATATTTGCTGCCAGTGCAATTTTTGAAATCATCGCGGCCATCTTCATGATCCAGTGGCTTGGACTGATGGGAGCCGTGTGGGTGAACTTCATGGTGAAACCCCTTCAGGCTCTCCTGCTATACCTCGAAAGTCGGAAGGTTTTTCATTACAGCTTTAATCCCTGGAAGATCATCTATCTCCCTGTTATCTTCATGTTGGTCGTCCTCATCTCAGAAATTTTCATTACTAACCAAACCCGAATTTTCTTCCACGCAGGCCAGCTATTGGTCAGCATTCTGCTCGTGTGGTTTGCCTACAGGCGGGAGTTGGTGCCGTTGATACGGGATTTTGTGAGACGTAAGACGTAAGACGTGAGACGTGAGACGAAGGACGTAAGACGTAAGTTCAAATTGTCAACTGTCCACTGTCCACTGCCCACTACCTCCCTTCCTCCTCTGCCTGCCTCGCATTCATAATACTCGCGTTTAGTTCAAAGCCGATTAGCAGGCTGATGGAGTTCAGGTAGATCCATACCAGGACGATCAACAGGGTTCCGATCGACCCGTAGAGTGCGTTGTACCTGGCAAAATTATCCACGTAATAGTTGAAGCCCAGCGTAGTTATAATCATCAGGATGGTAGCTAGCATCGAACCGGCTGATATGAAACGGTACCGACCGCGTTTGGCAGGAGCCAGGAAATAGAGAAACGAAATAGCTACAAGCAGCAGTGCAACGACGATGAGCCATCTCAGGACTCCCATCGTGGCCAGGTAAATGTAGCTTGCAGTAACGGCATCCGGAAATATGACTTCTAGCAAACCTTTTCCAAACGTCATAATTCCTATCGAGAGGATAAGCAACAGGGAAATGATCATTACCAGCACAATGGAGATCAGGTATTGTTTAACAACGGTTCGGGACTCAATCGTATGAGCCGTGTTATTGAAGGCTTCGATCAGGCTGTTGACGCCGTTGGTAGAGAAATAGAGCGTGAGTATAAAGTTCAGAAGCAACAGGCCGCTACGGGGCCGTGTGATCACATCCACAATCGTTCCTTTTACCGAATCCCATGCAGTTGCAGGCAGAAAGCCCTGAATGACATCAAGCAGAACAGCCTGGAAGTTGTTGATAGGAACAAAGGGGATGATGGTGAAAAGAAAGATCAGGAAGGGGAACACCGCCAATACGAAGGAAAAAGAGATGGCCGATGCCCTGGCGTTGATATATCCTTTAGCTAATCCGTTAAAGAAAAAGAGGGTGACATCATACAACGGCATCCCGTCAAATCCTGGCAATACGAGCCGCTTTGATGCCCAGATCAGCTTCCTGACAGGTCTCCACATGAGGATGCGATTGCCGTGTTTACGGATGGATGGAGGGGTCTTCATAAAACCGTTTGATTACAGCTTTTAAGCTCATATCCAGACTCTTGATCTGATGTGTCAGGCTGCCCATGGAGATGTAATCTACCCCTGTCTCCGCATACCTCCTTACATTATCCAAAGTGATGCCCCCGGAAGCCTCTGTTTCAACACGTCCGGCAACCACCTGAACGGCCGATATCACATCTTCCACGGAGAAGTTATCCAGCATGATCCTGTCAATGTTACCTGCATTGATCGCATCCAGCAACTCCTCAAAATTTCGAACCTCAATCTCTACCCTGAGCTTTTTCCCGGTAAGTTTTTGGTATCCGGCAACAGCCTCGATGGCGTTCTCTATTCCCTTCGCATAGTCCACATGATTGTCTTTGATCATGATCATATCATACAACCCCATCCGGTGATTCTCTCCGCCTCCCAGTCTCACGGCATACTTCTCCAGTTCCCGAAAACCGGGTGTTGTCTTCCGGGTGTCGAGGATCTTCGCGTTGGTCCCTTTAATCTCCTGTGTTATCCTGAACGTTTCAGTGGCAATACCGCTCAGCCGCTGCATGAAATTCAACACTGTCCGTTCAGCAGCCAGGATGGACCGTATATCCCCCACAACCGTGAATGGCACCTCACCGATCTCCACAAAACGGCCATCTTCAATCAACGCTGTCATCAGAAGCGTTGGATCTACCTGCCGGAATACCTCCCTGGCAACAGGAATCCCTGCCAGAACACCATTCCCTTTGATCAGCAGCCGTGCCACCCCTTCAGTCCCCTCTTTGATGGTGGCCAACGACGTATGGTCTCCGTCACCAAGATCCTCCAGCAAGGCCATCTTTACGATGTGTTCAAACTTCATATCTCCGTAATCTTCAACACCATCACCCGTTCCCGCCCCTCTGTCTCCCTGGTCACAAAATAGAGCCGGTATTTTTTCCCACCGGAAACCAACTCACCAAGAGCATACTTGCTTCCATCACTGTTATCGCCATCCTTTGAAATGCTGACAGAAGAGACCGGAAGATCCGCGAGAAATTTCTTCATGATAACCGATGCCTGGCTTTGACTGAAACTTCCGCTGTATCCGGGGATCTGAAGATTCACCATCGAATGCAGGCAGGAGACCACAGCTCCAGGATCATTCTTCTCCAGGGCGGCAACCACCCGTTCATTGATTGTTTGTGCTGTAACCGTGGAGGAAAAGCAGAACAGGAAAAGGCATACCATTATTATATAAGGTCTCATAAAGCAAACATACAAAATTAGAGGATAATTACGACCTTTACGCCAAAATTCAATCCATGAACAGCCGCATGGTCTGCATAGGAAAAACGGACGATCAGAATATCCGTGAGTTGATGGATGATTATGTCATTCGGATCAACAGGTATACTAATTACACGATCCGGGAGATCCCGAATCTCCGGAAAAGTTCTTCCATGCGGGATGAGGAGGTGAAATCGGCAGAGGCGGATCTGATCCTGAGCCAGATCACCAAAGATGACTATGTCGTATTGCTGGATGAACGGGGGAAGGAGATCCGCTCCCTGGATTTTGCCGCCTTTCTGAATCAGCGGTTCCTCTCGGGAATGAAGGGGCTGGTGTTTGTCATCGGAGGAGCCTATGGCGTGGATGCACGGATAAAAAAACGAGCCGACCAGATACTATCTCTCTCCCGGATGACGTTTCCTCATCAGCTGGTCAGGGTTCTCTTTACCGAACAGCTCTACCGGGCCCTGTCCATCTTGCGAAATGAACCATACCATCACGAATAGATTGATTTGACTTGATTCCATTAACATTTTTTTAACGAATGGCTTAACAATTATTAACAGCCACAATTTTTGAGCTCTTAGAGCATTTCATAAATTTGCGCTTCAAAATTTATTATCATGGTTGAAACAGATATCAAAGAATTGAATGAACGGATCGAGAAGGAGAGCTCATTCGTCGACCTTCTCACGATGGAGATGAACAAGGTGATCATCGGCCAGAAACAGATGATCGAACGGCTCTTGATCGGGCTTCTCTCCAACGGTCATATTTTATTAGAAGGGGTGCCTGGATTGGCCAAAACACTGGCTATTAAGTCGCTGGCAAATACAATCCATGCGAAATTCAGCCGCATCCAGTTTACGCCCGACCTGTTGCCGGCCGACCTGATCGGTACGCTGATCTATAGTCAGAAGAAGGAGGAGTTCAAGGTTAGAAAAGGACCCATCTTCGCCAACTTCATCCTGGCAGATGAGATCAATCGCTCCCCGGCAAAGGTGCAGTCGGCTTTGCTCGAAGCGATGCAGGAACGCCAGGTAACCATCGGGGAGGAGACCTTTAAACTCGACGAACCGTTCCTCGTGCTGGCTACCGAAAACCCGATCGAACAGGAGGGAACGTACCCGCTCCCCGAAGCACAGGTTGACCGTTTCATGCTGAAGGTCATCATTGGCTATCCGGATAAGAAAGAGGAGAAGTTGATCATCCGTCAGAATATCGCCAACGAATTCCCGGAAACCAAACCGGTACTGAAGACCGAAGATATCATCAGGGCACGCGCTGTGGTGAGAGAGGTTTACCTTGATGAGAAGATTGAAAATTACATTTTGGATATCGTCTTTGCCTCCCGCTTCCCGGCCGAATACAAACTGAAGAAATTTGAAGGGCTGATAAGCTATGGCGGCTCTCCACGTGCAAGCATCAACCTTGCTCTTGCTGCCAAAGCATTCGCCTTCATCAAGCGCCGTGGATACGTGATCCCCGAAGATATACGGGCTGTGGCTCACGACGTGCTCCGTCACCGGATCGGCCTCACATACGAAGCCGAAGCCGAAAACATCACCACGGAAGATATCATCAATGAAATCCTTAATACAGTAGAAGTACCTTAATAAAAAGAAGCGAGAAGCGAAGTAGCGAAATAGCGAAATTTTCGCTACCTCGCTACCTCACTACCTCACTACCTTGGATTCTATGGAAGCCGCTGAACTCTTCAAAAAGGTCCGCAAGATCGAGATCAAGACACGGGGATTGTCCAACCAGATTTTTTCGGGACAGTACCACAGTGTATTCAAGGGGAGAGGTATGGCTTTCAGTGAAGTGCGCGAATACCAGTATGGCGACGATATCCGGAACATTGACTGGAATGTGACTGCCCGGTTCAACCACCCCTACATTAAAGTGTTTGACGAGGAGCGGGAACTAACGGTAATGTTGCTGATTGATGTGAGCGGTTCAAACCAGTTTGGGACACATAAAGCCCTGAAGCAGGAAGTCATCACGGAGATAGCCGCAGTACTCGCTTTCAGTGCCATCCAGAATAATGACAAAGTTGGTGTGATCTTCTTTAGCAACCAGGTAGAAAAGTTCATCCCCCCTAAAAAGGGAACCAGCCACATCCTGCGGATCATCAGGGAATTGATCGATTTTAAGCCGGAACATCATGAGACCAATATCGCGGAAGCCCTGCGGTACCTGACCAATGTCATCAAGAAAAGATGCACGGCATTCCTGCTCTCCGACTTCCTGAATAAGGGATTCCAGGATGCGATCAAGATTGCTAACAAGAAACATGACCTTATCGCAGTCCAGATCTTCGATGAGCGTGAGACAGAGATGCCCGATGTGGGGCTGATCCGCGTGAAGCATGCCGAGACAGGCAAGCAGCTATGGGTCGACACCAGCGACCGGACCATCCGGCACCGTTACCGGAAGTGGTTTGACCATCATCAGGATCATCTCAATGATCTCTTCATCCGTAGCGGCGTAGATGTAGCCCGCGTTAGGACGGATCAGGACTTTGTGAAACCGTTAATGAATTTGTTTAATAAACGGGAAGCGAGAAGATAATTACGAAGGACGAAAGACGAAAGACGAAGGACGAAAGACGAAGGACGAAAGACGAAACCGACAACTTGAATGCTCATCAGACTGCTAAAATATAAACTAATCTTCACCCTGCTGTTAATGGGCTTTCGGGCGGTTGCCCAGCAACCAGTGGCGACTGCTACGCTGGATACCAATGTTATGCTGATAGGCGATCAGGTTGGACTTTCGCTTCAGTTTGCCGGACCATCGGGCGCCCAGGTACTCTGGCCAACCATCCCAGATACGATCCTTGAGAAGATTGCGGTGATTGACCGTTCCTACATCGACACGCTGATTAATGAAACCGGGCAAACAACATCCTATTCCCAGAATATTCTCCTCACTACCTTCGACACCGGTTTCTATGTGATTCCGCCGATCTTATTCTATTTCAGGGTACTCCCCGATACGACAATTCTGGTGGCAGAGACCAGGACCCATTTTCTGGCAGTCCACACCGTTGCTGTCGACACTACCAAGCCGATCAAGCCGATCAAAGGGCCCCGAAAAGTTTCAATGTCGCTTTGGGAGATCCTCCGCTGGATCCTAATTGGCCTGGCAGTGGCCGGATTAATCGCTTTTTTGATCTTTTACCTGAAAAAACGCAAAAATAAGGAACCTCTTTTCCGTCTCCGACTGCGTGTTCAGCTTAAACCGCATGAAGTGGCGTTGCAAGAACTTGAGAAGCTACGCATCCAGAAGCTCTGGCAACAGGGGAAAGTCAAAGAGTACCATTCGGCGCTTACGGAGATCCTGAGAAGGTATATCGAGGAGCGGTTTACAATTCCTGCCCTCGAGAGTACCAGTGCCGAGATCCTGCATGGCCTGCTTGAGATCCCGGAAGTGAACCGTGAGTCCTGGGATCTGCTCGGACAAGTACTGATGCTGGCCGACATGGTGAAATTCGCCAAAGAGAAACCCAGCTCGCAAAAGAACGACGAAAGCCTGGAGAAAGGAATAGAGTTTGTGAATCAAACAGCCTTCATTGAAGCTCAGAGCACGGAGCTAAAGGTACAGGAGGAGATTAAGAATTAAGAATTAAGTAATAAGAAATTAAGAAAATAGGAAATTAGGTCAGGAAGTGATAATGTAATGAAAAAACTGACAACCGACAACCGACAACTAACAACCGACAACTGACAATATGCTAACCGGCCTTACATTCGCAAACCCGGGGTTTTTATTCCTGCTGCTGATCGTCCCACTGCTGATCGCCTGGTACTTCTTTCGGTACCGGCGGAATCATGCGGAGATCCAGGTGAGCGCCACGGATGGGTTTGAGGGAAGGGGAAAGAGCCTGAAAGTAATCCTCTACCACGCTCTCTATGTGCTGCGATTGCTTGCCATAACCCTGGTGATTATCGCCCTGGCCCGTCCGCAGACCAGCCTGAGCCGGCAGGATGTTACGGTAGAAGGGATCGACCTGATAATTGCGCTCGACATCTCCGGTTCGATGCTGGCGATGGATTTCAAGCCCGACAGGCTGGAAGCTTCCAAAGAGATGGCGATGGAGTTCATCGAAGGACGCCCGGATGACCGTATCGGCCTGGTGGTTTTCAGCGGAGAGAGCTTTACACAGTGTCCGCTTACGATCGATCACTCCGTACTGAGGAACCTCTTCAAGGATATTAAAAGCGGCATGATCGAAGATGGCACCGCCCTGGGCGACGGTCTGGCTACAGCCGTCAGCCGCCTGAAAGAGAGCAAGGCTATCAGCAAAGTGATCATCCTGCTTACCGACGGTGTGAATAACATGGGCTCTATTGATCCACGTTCGGCTGCGGAGATCGCAAAGCTTTACGGCATAAGGATCTACACAATAGGGGTGGGTTCAATTGGGATGGCGCCATATCCGGTGCAGACACCTTTTGGCATGAGCACGCAAAACATGGAGGTGAAGATTGACGAACCTCTCCTGCAGGAGATCTCCGCCATGACCGATGGCCAGTATTTTCGTGCAACGAGCAATGCCAAACTTCGCGAGATCTACCAGGAGATCGATAAACTGGAGAAGTCGAAAATAGATGTGACAGAATTCAAACGAAAAAATGATGAATACATCCCGTTGATCCTGATAGCGCTGGCCCTGTTTGGATTGGAGATGCTTTTGAGATACGCGGTTCTGAAGAATATACCTTAAAGATAAATAGCGAGGTAGCGAAATAGCGAAATGGTGAGACTTGTGGCGGGGAGTGTAGCGACGTGGCCAGGGTGAAATGGAAAATGACAAACTAACAAGAAAATTCGTAATTCGTAATTCGTAATTGATTGAGATGTTCCGGTTTGCACATATAGACTACGTTTACCTGCTGGCCCTGATTCCGGTCTTCATCCTCTTTTTAGTCTGGCTTCTGGTATGGAAAAAGAGGGCTTTGCAACGGTTCGGGGAGCTTTCGGTGATAAGCCAGCTTCTGCCTGATATGGCCAATTCAAAGCTGATTCTGAAGTTTGTCCTGATGATGATCGCCTGGGGGTTGATGGTGTTTGTGCTGGTTGGCCCGCAAACGGGTTCCAAGCTTGAAAATGTTCAACGGAAAGGGATCGACCTCATCATTGCACTCGATGTCTCAAACTCGATGCTGACACAAGATATCAAACCATCCCGTATCGAACGGGCCAAACAGGCTATCAGCCGGTTGATTGACAAACTGGAGGGCGATCGGATCGGGATCATCGTCTTCGCAGGGAAAGCTTACACCCAGCTACCTATAACGACAGATTACGCCGCCGCGAAGATGTTTGTCTCTACCATCAACCCGGGGATGATACCCACACAGGGAACTGCCATTGGAGAAGCCATCGGGATGGCGAGCAATTCGTTGATTGATTCGAAACGTAACAAAGCTCTTGTGATTATCAGCGATGGGGAAGACCATGAAGGAAATGTACTGGAGCAGGCCGAATTGGCTGCCTCCAAAGGGATTACGATCTATACAATTGGGATGGGGTTGCCTGAAGGTGGCCCAATCCCGGAATACAACGGCGATATGCTGGTGGGATTTAAAAAAGACAGGGAGGGAAATTCGATTGTGAGCAAGCTTGATGAGACGCTGTTGCAGCGGATTGCCACCATCGGAAAAGGGATGTATGTCCGTGCAACGAACTCAGAAACAGGACTGAACAAGATCTTTGATGACATCAATGCCATCCAGAAATCGGAGATTGAGAGCAAACAGTTTTCAGATTACGAGAACCAGTTTCAGTATTTTCTTGCTATCGCTTTGATTCTCCTGATCCTGGATTTGTTTATTTTTGAAAAGAAAACGTTCTGGATGAAACATATTAAACCGTTTAGTTAATTAAGAATTACGAATTAAGAATTAAGAATTAATACATTTTCCTTATTGACCATAATGACCTAATTATCAATGACTAAACTAATCCACATACTCTTCATTCTGCTCTCAGTGCAGGCGTTCTCCCAAAAGGAGAACCGCTACCTTCGCGAGGGGAACCGGAGCTTTGATAAAGGTGATTATTCTTCTGCTGAAAAGGATTACCGGAAAGCGCTGGAGGTAAACAACGAGTCGGTCAAGGGACAATTCAACCTTGGAACCGCCGTTTATCAGGAGAAGAACTTTGAAGAGTCGGCCAATATTTTTGCCGGGCTGGGAGAGAAGAGTTCCGGGAAAACTGAAAAGGCAGAGGTGTTTCATAACCTGGGCAACTCCCTCCTCGAAGGTCAGCAATATGAGAAGAGCATTGACGCCTATAAGCAGGCTTTGTTGAATAACCCCAGGGACCTGGATTCAAAGTATAACCTGGAGTACGCCCGAATGAAACTTCAGCAGCAACAGCAGCAGCAACAGCAAAACAAGGATAATCAGGATAAGAAAGACCAGGATAAGCAGGATCAAGAAGATAAGCAGGATCAGCAACAAAACAAGGACAAGCAGGATCAACAGAAGCAGCCTCCCAAACCCAACAAGATCTCTAAAGAGGATGCAGAACGTATGCTCGAAGCGATGAAAAACGACGAAAAAAAAACCATGGAGAAGGTGAAGAAGCAGAAAGCGAAAGTTGGGGTGGTGTCTGTTGAGAAGGATTGGTAGGGGTTAATTATGAATTACGAATTACGAATTAAAATAAATTTCTCCCTAATAACTAAAATGATTTTTTCCTCAAAATGACCTTAATAACCCTAATGACCTTATTGCGATAAGACCCAAAACCCAAAGCATGAACCTTCGCCTCCTGACCGGCCTCATTTTCACAATGCTCAGCCTGAACCTGTTTGCCCAGGAAGTTGAGTTTACCGGGTTGGTGAAGCCAGTCGTTTCGGTGGGGGAGACGTTCAACCTTACCTATACGCTGAACGCCCAGGGGGTGAATTTCAGGGGGCCGAGGATATCGGGATTTACTGTTCTTACTGGTCCCAATATGTCAACAGCCTCAAGTATTCGCTCCATTAACGGGAGAACATCGATGACCATCACGAATACCTATTCATATATCCTGCAGACAAACCGAGAGGGGACATTTGATATTCCGGCGGCATCGGTTACGGTGGATGGAAAGGTTTACCAGTCGAATAAATTGTCAGTGCAGGTTCAGCCTGGAGGAACTCCTTCTCAGCAGCAAGGGCAGGGCGGTGCCACCGGAAATCCTCCTACAGCCGGGAATAACGGTGCGCAGACCGATGCGAAAGATGTATTTCTGAAAGCCTATGTCAGTGATGCCAGCCCCTATCAGGGCGAGGGGAGCATTGTCACATACAAGCTCTTTACCCGGGTGCCGATTGCCCAGATCTCCATCAGCAAGCTATCCTCGTTTCAGGGTTTCTGGTCGCAGAACATGCTGAAGGACAATGAGCGATTCCCGCAATATAACCAAACCATCGACGGTGAACAATATGTGGTGGCAGAGATCCGTAAGATTGCACTTTATCCTTTGAAGAGTGGTAAGCTTCAGATAGATCCACTTGAGGTTGAGTGCGTTGCGCAGGTGAAACGACAAACGCGCCAGCGTAGCGGAGATCCTTTTTTCGATGATTTCTTTAACAACAGTTTTTTCTCTAACTCCTATGCTACAGTCGAGAAGTCGCTGAAGTCAAACCCATTGACGATTCAGGTGAAACCGCTGCCACAGGAAAACAAACCCGCCGACTTCGGCGGAGCAGTCGGTTCGTTTACTTTTCGTTCTGAGATCGATCAAACCACGATTAAGGCAAATGAACCGGTAACCTTGAAGTTTATCATCTCAGGCACCGGCAACATCCAGCTAATTGAGCAGATGAATATCACCTTCCCCCCCGATTTCGAAACCTATGACCCGAAGGTCGTCAGTGATTATAAGACGACAGCAACCGGGGTGACCGGCATGCAATCATTTGAATACCTGATTATTCCCCGAAAGCCCGGAAACTTCACCATCAAGCCGGTTACTTTCAGTTATTTTGACCTGATAAAAAAACGGTATGTGACGCTCTCATCTCCTTCGTATGACCTTACAGTGGAAAAAGGCAGCGGTGAATCCGGCGTTATGACCTATACCGGTGCGAACAAAGAGGATATCAAGTACATTGGCAGTGATATACGGCATATCGAGAACCAACCCTTTCAACTCAGGAAAGCAGGAACTTATTTCATGGGTTCGTGGAGATACTTCCTCCTGCTGCTGATCCCGTTTGTGCTCTTCATCATCCTGCTAATCTTTCTGCGGAAACACAGTGAGCGTAGAAGCGATGTGTTGCTTATGAAGAACAAAAAAGCAACTCGGGTTGCCCGCAAACGGCTGAAGAAGGCGGCTGAATTTCTGAAAGGGAAGCAGGAGACCGATTTTTACGTAGAAATTTCGCAGGCGTTATGGGGATACCTGAGCGATAAATTTGGGATTCCCAGGGCGGAACTTTCGATTGACTCGGTGCAGGAGGCCTTGAAAGGGAAACAGGTAAGTGACGAGATCCTGAATCAGTTCACTGCTACATTGAACGATACTGAGTTTGCCCGGTTTGCTCCAGGAGATAAAACGCTGAAGATGGATGAGATCTATGGGAAGGCGATGGAGATCATTGCTAAGATTGAACGGGAATTGAAATAATTACGAATTGCAAATAGCGAAACATGTCATTGCGAGGAACTGAAACTGAGATC
>CAYUZX010000056.1:0-19773 GCA_964449285.1 uncultured Prolixibacteraceae bacterium | reverse complement strand
CATTCCTGCATTCCTGGTGAAGTTTTGCCGCCAAACCACTAAAAATTACAAAAATTTCAATGAATCACGATCAGTTTCCCCTGGTCGCGAACTACGCCATCCACCTGGAGTTGGTAGAGATAGACTCCCGGCGACAGATTCTCTTTCTCTGTATCAAACGAAAAAGAATGTATTCCGGGAGCAAGTTCCTCATTTACCATCCTGGCAACCTTGTCACCCAATAATGAATAAAGGTGAATGGATACAAACCCTGACCTCAAATTTCTAATTTCTAATTTCAAATTTCCTTTTGTTGGATTGGGAAACATCTTACAAGTAATCCCCTTGTCGGTAAAATTGGGAAAGGGAGGAATTCCAGGCTGCACCGATGGCTTGTATTTCAGGATCGCTCCTGCATCGCCTACTGCGCATCCGTTGAGTGAATCGGTAAAGGTGATGTCGAAGATGGCAAGGTTATCCAGAGTTGGAATCTCTGTCCAGGTAGCTCCACTATCCAGACTGAAGATCAGTTTTTGCAGCGGGCCTAAGGGAGACCATGCCTGGGAAGGTGTGCGAAAGTCGAGGTCGAATGCGATGCCCTGGACCCCGATCTCATCATAGTTCCAGGTGATCCCACCATCGGTTGAGCGGATCATCCCTACTCCATATCCGTAATCGGGATCTCCACCGCAACCCATCACATTCAATTCGTCGAAGATATACAGGGAGTGGACTTCATCGGCTGGAGCCTGGGAAGGATTGATGGCGTACCATAGATCTCCCCCGTTGTGGGTTCGCCAGATCACACCAGCGATGTCGAACATGCCGCCACAGGCATAGCCTACCTCTTCATTCAGGAAAGCAAGTTTCAGAACCGGGAAAAAGGCAAGTGTAGAGGTGTCGATGGCAGCCTGTGTCCAGTTGATTCCTCCATCGGTTGTTTTTACCAGCGCATGCGGTTTGCCTCCCATCCAGCCTGTGAGTGAATCGAAGTAATGGATGCAGGTAATGAAAATATTCTCTTGATGATAGAGCGTGCTGGTCCATTCGGCTCCACCATTGGTTGTCTTCAGAAGAATGGTTCCATAGGGAGGAATAGTGAAGTTGTAAGCAGAGGCCCATCCCAGGTTTCGGTTCAGGAAAAACACATATATAATATCATTCTCAACCGGGCTATCCTGCTGAATCCAGCTGTTTCCCCCGTCAGTTGTATGCAGGATCGTGCCGGAGTCACCCACAACCCATCCGTAGAGATTGTCAACAAAGCAGACTGAGCGGAGGTTTTGCGTGGTTTGAACATCGATCCGGTCCCAGGTGCCCTGAGGGAAGGCGTGCTGCACGGTCAGAAGGAATACAAGAAAGATCCCTAAACGGGGAATTCTTATGAAGTGTTGACTAATTTTCGCAAGCATTTTAGAAAAGAAAGTACGAAGATACTAGGAATATTTATGTTATATTATCATAACTGAATTATCTGTTCGTACCTTTACTTGGTGATTTTCAACCTTAAAAATCCAAAAACAATGAAAACAATTACAGTGACAATTTGTCTCGTTCTGTTTGCATGGATAGGACAGGCACAGGACATCAAGGTTCCTGCTTCTACTGATGTTAAAAAAGCAGAACAAAACCTAAAAGGTGAAGCGGATAAATCTTCCAGTAAAATCAATATCGGCAGTCTCATCGGCCAACTTACCAGCAACCTTTCCGACGGTGCATTTACGGATTCCTTTAAAAAGAATAAAACCAATTTTATTTCGAAAGCAAACAACGTCAAAGATGCTGTGGGAGCCTCTTCCACATTGCAGTCACTTCAGGGAGGTCTGACACCTTCAGCCATGGATGCCGGCTGGGGCAAAGTCAAAGATTCCTGGATAAAAAATGCAAAGACAGCCAACACCGTGAAAACCGTTGCATCGCTTGCCGGCACACTCGAATCGCACATCAGCGATAAGTACTTCAAAGGGAGCTGGGCAACAGCACGTCCGGCATGGCAGGCCGCGCTGAATACCCTGTCGAAATAACAGATACATCGATGAACAAAGAAAGGAGAGGCCCAATGAAACGAACTTTCAGGATCTTCGGAATCACGCTGGCAGCTCTCTTTGTCCTGTTGTTGTGTCTCATTCTCACTCCTTTCATTTTTCAGGATAAGCTCGGACAGGTTGTAAAACATACAGCAAATAAAGCGCTCAACACCGAACTGAACTTCTCGGAGATGGAGATCTCTTTTTTCCGTCATTTCCCCCATCTCACCATCAACTTGTCTGACTTCTCCCTGAAATCATCTCCCCCGTTCAGTCAGGATACCCTCATCAGCGCCGGAACGGTTTCGTTTGGAGTCGACTTGAGGAGCCTGGTCAGCGGTCCGGTCGAGATAACCCGGATCTACATTGACCATGGACGGGTCATCGTTCAATACAACGAACAGGGAACTCCAAATTACCAGGTTTACAATACATCATCTGATTCTGTTGAAAACGGCAGCAAATCTTCAGAATCTGAGGAACCTGATTCCGGAAGCGTCGCAATACGGATCAAGCATATTATTTTTACCCATACTGACTTCGTTTATTCTGATCTCTCAATTCCGCTTAAAATAGTGGCACATGGAATTAACTACCGCGGGAAGAATGATATCAGCAACGCCATCATGCGGCTCGACTCAAAGGTGTTCATCGACTCAGTCGACCTGGTTTATGATCAGGTACCATACATCAAGTCGAAACCACTTACTGCCGAATTGATCACTCAGGTGGATCTGAATTCGATGAACATGAAGCTTGAAAAAAACGACCTGAAAATCAAAGATATTCCATTTGAATTTCACGGTGAACTCAATTTCCGGAACGATGGGTACGAGATCTTTGTGGCGCTCTTCTCCATGTTTGAGGAGGAGTACCTGAGCGGATCTCTTTGGATCATCAGCACCGACTCCCTGTGGCTATCGGTAAAGGCCGATATCAATGTTAACCTGGAGAACTGGGTAAGCGGATTTGGAGTCAAAGAGACCGACCTGCGGGGCAAATTTCAGATGAAGCTGAAGGCAGAAGGGATTTACGCTACCGGGCAGAATCCGGAAAGTAAACAATCGGATACGGTGATGTTGAGCATTCCCGATTTTACCCTCACATCAACGCTTAGTGACGGTTTTTTCCATGATAAATCTCTCCCGGAAGCCGTCAGGGAGATTTCGTTCGACCTTTCTTCTTCCGCCACAAATCACGATTACCGAACCATCAATCTACAGGCAGAAAACCTGGAGGCCAACATCCTGAATAATCATGTGGAGGGTTATATTAGAGTGCGCGGGTTAGTTGATCTGCCAATCGAAGCAAACCTCCTGACCCATGTAAACCTGGCGGAGCTGAAAAAGGCGATCCCGCTTGACAGCCTTGATTTGAAAGGGATGCTTGATCTGAATCTGGAACTCAAGGGGAATTATGCTCCGGAGAAGAAGCTCTTTCCCCGAGCTACCGTCAATCTGACCCTGAATGATGGATCCATCCAGACGAAATATTATCCGCGTCCAATCGAAAAGATTCAACTATCGGCCACCATTGGTAACGAAACGGGCAATCTCTCCGGCACCACCGTTAAACTTGATCCACTCTCCTTCACGTTTGAGGGGAACCCATTTTCGTTCACAGGCGGTTTTTCCAATCCCGGGAACCTTCAGTATGATCTGAAATCCAAGGGTTCTATTGACCTGGCCGGGATCTATCGTCTTTTCTCACAGGAAGGCATGGAATTGGCCGGATATATTTCCACCGATCTGAGCCTCAGGGGTAAACAGAGCGATGCCCTGGCCGGATATTACGACCGGTTATACAACAGCGGGAAACTGGTTCTCCGGAATATTGCATTGACCACGAAGTATCTGCCCAAACCGGTGATCCTTAGATCTGGCGTATTCCGCTTTGAGAATGACAGGATCTGGTTTGAAAAATTCGAAAGCCGGTATGGTGTTTCCGATATCACCATGGATGGCTACCTGAGCAATGTGATCAATTACGTGTTGGCTGAGAACCAACCGTTGAAGGGACATTTCGCTTTCAGGTCAAATTACCTGCTCATAGATGAATTCCTGTCCGATGCAGAACCAGGATCCGCCCCATCGTCGGCAGAAACCTCCTCTTCACCCGGTGTCATACTGATCCCTCAGAATTTAGAGATCGGGCTGACAGCCAACCTGAAAAAAATCAGCTTTCAGGGGCTGGACATCACGGACCTGACGAGTACGGTGGAGGTTCAAAAAGGGATACTTCTGCTCAACGAAATGAATTTTGATCTGATCGGCTGCAATGTAAGCATGGAGGCAACATACGGCAGCATCACAGCAGAGAAGGCCTTCTTTGATTTTCATATCGACGCGAAAAATTTTGATGTCCACAGAGCTTACCACGAGGTGGAACTCTTCCGGAATCTCTCGACGTCTGCCGGAAAATGCGAAGGGACTGTATCGCTCGATTATTTGCTCAAAGGCAAGCTAAATGCGGGAATGAACCCGGTATATCCATCCCTGGAAGGGGGAGGAACCCTATCACTGGAAAATGTCAAAGTCATGGGGCTGAAACTCTTCACTGCCATGGGGAAAAATCTGGGGAAAGAGGGAATCAGGAATCCCGGATTGGCGAAGGTGAATCTAAAGACAACCATCAAAAACAACGTGATCACCCTGGAGAGGACGAAAATGAAGATGGCAGGTTTCCGGTTCCGGATAGAGGGACAAACGAACTTCGACGGGAAGCTGAATCTCAAGTGCCGCCTCGGGCTGCCTCCTTTGGGAATTGTTGGCATCCCGATGAGGATCCTGGGAATGCAGGAGAACCCAACATTCAAATACGGCAGGGGCGCTCGTGACGAGGATGTGGAAGAGATCGAATATTCCGATAAACTTTCTCCCGAAATGCTGAAGCTGATCCAAACCGCCAGGGAGGAAGAAATTCCCTCGGATACCATCTCCCCGCCCCGTTGAAATACCTGGTGGCAGTTGAATTACACAGTGGGAATCGTTAGTTTGAGCCCTTACTTTCTTTTCCCTCCTCCAGTTCCTTTTCGATCGCTTCAGGCGTCAATAATTCCATTTTTTCTTCCGGATAAAATGACGATGGGAGCAGTTGAATATTCATGCTCAGCAGGAGGTGCTCCACGATGACCAGGAGGACGGTCCCAACAAACGGCAGCGGAATGAGCATGACGGGAACCACAACGCCGGTCCCTTTCAACAGGTCGATCATCTGTTTGACAAACTGCTTCTTCTCAGCCGATGTAAGTTTCTCCCGCTTCATGTATTTCGTCAGGATCTGAAACGCCGCTTTGGTCTCCTTTGCCTCCCCTTTGATCCCCCCGGTATACCTGATGGTCTCCTTAAGGAATATTTTCGCCAGCCTCGCGATTTCTGCCCTCACCCGGGGGAGAGTAAAGAGCATCAGGAGATCCCTGATCATTTTTCGGCGGAGGAGGTTCATCATGAAGAAATTCTCAACTAATATACAAATTAATGTATAACCTTTTCCCTGACAATTGATGGCGCCACAGTTAGTCTATACCTTCTTCTTGCAGAGATAATAGAACCAAGGATCGCGGAGAGTGTTATATTCCGCTTCTGTTAGTGTTTCACCCGTGAAGATGGAGTAGACTGATATCTCCTCAAAGCCTGCGTCCATGAGTTGATTGATCTGAGCCTGGGTTTTAATGTAGGAAACTTTGGTCCTGAAAAGGTGCGATCCATCTAAAACCAATTGAAAATCTGAACTGTCAATTTTTGAGAAGGATTTATTGACAAGCCTGATGCTAATGTATTTGATCGGATTGACCAATTTTTTCTTTAGCGATAATCCATGTTTAAACACATACTGATCTTTCAATCCCAGGATGTTGTGTGAGGAGAATAAGAAATGGCCACCCGACTTTAACACACGCAATACTTCGGCTAGCGACTGAATCCGTCCTTCGAGGGAGATATAATCCAGGCTATTGAAGTTGCATAAAACAAAATCGTAGGAGGCGTCAGGAATACCTTCGAGACTGCGCATATCCATGACCTTAAAGACATATTCAGGAGAAAAGGCATATAACTCCCGGCATTTCCGGATCATATGATCTGAATAATCGATCCCGGTATACTCTTTTACCAGTGGGGCAAAATGGCCTGTTGTCCGACCCACACCGATACCGATATCCAGGAGCTTCATTTCCCGCCATTGATCGCCGAACATCCGGATGATGGTCTCCTCGGGTTTTTCGAGGCCCTGGTATTTAACGTAAGAGTCAACGACCTGTTTCGATTCGTAAAGCTTTTGGTTTCTGGAGGAAAAGTCACTTTGGAACATACACGCCTGGATTTTTATGCGAAGTAACAAAAAAAAATGCTCCCTAAAACAAGAAATCAAAGGTTGTGAGGTGGAGGAAATCCTGCCAGGCAGGAGCAACTCCCCTTTTGGATTTCGTGGTGAAAAAAAGGAAATGGGAGAATCGTCAATTCTGAATAATACCCCCCGTCAGCCTCAACAACTCCGTCTGGCTGTCGATCAGGTCATAGATAGCGTTGAGCTTTTTTGAGGCGGCATTGAGGTAAATCAGCTGTACGTCGCGGAAGTTGAAGGAGTTGATGGTACCGTTGCGGTATTTATCTGTGGCGATCTGCATGTTAAGCTGGGCGCTCTCCATGTTAAGCTGGGCTACCTGTAACAGCTGTTGCCGGATACGGTAGAGCTCAAACTGGGTGACCAGCAGGTTCTCAAGGGTCTGTTTCAGTTCCTGCATCTGCAGGGTTCCGATCTGTTCGTTGATCCTGGCTGTCTTGATCGCCCGCCATGTATTCCCTCCGTTGAAGAGGTTGAAGCTTAGGCTGAAATTGGCATAGTAGTCGAAGAGGTAAGTGTTGGCTTCATTCTTGTTGAAGTCGTACCAACCCTGTGTAAGATCCATGCCGGCATTCATCGAAAGGGTGGGCCAGAGGTCGCTTTTTGAGATTCGGACACTCTTTTTCAGGATCTCCTGGTTCACATATTGGTTGAGCAGGTTGGTATTGCTGGAGAGCATCTTCTCCATCAGATCAGTCAGAATATATTGCTGCAGCTCTACCTGGAAACTGTCGGTCAGTGAAAACTGCACGGAAGGAGGTTCGCCCAGCAGCAGGTTGAGGCGCAAAAAAGCATTCTTCACATTCAACTCCTGCAGTAGGTAATTGGTTGAATCACTGAGAA
This sequence comes from uncultured Prolixibacteraceae bacterium, assembly GCA_964449285.1. Classification (GTDB taxonomy): domain Bacteria; phylum Bacteroidota; class Bacteroidia; order Bacteroidales; family FEN-979; genus QYOJ01. Next base: position 12,583 of record CAYUZX010000056.1, on the reverse strand, counting down.
ACGAGTTCTTAGCCTGCAACACATCGAAGGTCACTGAACTCCCCAGCTCTTTCCGCATCGTTTCATACCTGTAACGGTCGCCCGAAAGATTCTTCACCTCATTCAGAACTCGCTGCCGCTCCTGTTCCAACAGGGCATTGTAGTATCCCAGGATGATAGCCTGCAGGGTATTCTCTACTACAATTGCAGAATATCCGGCCGAATACTCTTCCAGCAGGTCCAGTTTCTGCTTGTTCATGGTCACCGACAATCCGTCAAACAGCAACCATCTCACGTTGACATAAGGGGTCAGCGAATTGGAGTAGGTGTCGTCACGTTTAAAGCTGAAGTTAGTGGAATCGAGTTCAGGCGTGTTGTCGTACCGGTTGATGTTGTTCAGTCCCATAGTGATTGAAGGCCATCTGCCCACGGTTCCCTGCGCGTTGGTGAGAGCTGCAATGTTGAAATTTTGCCCGGCAATCCGAATCTGGAAGTTGTTCTCCAGCCCTTTGGCGATAGCTCCTGCCAGCGTGAGGGGTTGCTGTGCCTGGGTGAAGAGAGGGGGTAGCGCCAGAAGCCATACAACCAGGTATCGGAGTATGCGGGTATGAGAGTAAGGGTGTTTTGTTATCATGGATTTTCTCCGTTTCGTTATTCAATGGTTCGTTTGCTGTAGATCAGCGCCTTTTCAACACTCTCCCTGGAAGGTAATTCCGACAGTCTTGCCGCGATCTTTGGAGGAACTTTCCGTTTGGGATCTCCCTGCAGCACCCATAAGTTGATCCGGTTATAGAAAAAGATAGAGTAGCGTTTGAAGTCGTTCAGGGCGAGGATCAGCACAGGGAAGAAAACCAGGATAAACCCGGTCCCCACCAGTACACCATAAGCGAGCGCAACAGCCATCGGGATAAGAAACTGTGCCTGGAAGCTCCTCTCCAGGATAATCGGATAGAGACCCACCGTAGTTGTCAGGGTTGTCAAAACGATTGCCCGGAAACGTGCCTGGCCGGCCTCGAAAACCGCCTCTTTCACCTTTCGTCCCTCCAGAAGCAATGAATTGTATTTGGATAGGAAGACCACGGCATCGTTTATAATTACTCCTGACAACGCGAGCATCCCCCAAACACTGAGCAGAGAAACAGGAACTCCTTCGATCCCATGGCCCCAGATGGCTCCCAGCCAGGCCAGCGGGATCATCGCAACGATGATCAATCCCTGGGAGAAGGATTTAAAATGGATGATAATGATCAGGAACATCAGCAGAAAAGCCGGAAGAAAGAACTTCTGGATTTGGGCCATCGTTTCGTCACTGTCTTTCTTTTGCCCCAGGTAGGTCACATCAATGCCCGGATAGCGTGCCAATAGTTCGGGAACGATCTCGGTTTCAATCTTTGTCTGGATAGGGATAATGGGGGTGTCGTAACTTACTACGTTGGCATCCACACGTATCTCGCGGGAGCTGTTATAGTGCTTGATGCTGACCGGTCCCCGTTCAATCTTGTAGGTAGCCAGTTCCGACAAGGGGTAATCACCCATGATGGTCTTGATCTTCATGGTTTCCAGTTGGCCCAGATTGATGCGGTCTGTCTTTGGGTACCTGACCCATACGCGCAACTCATCCTTGCCATGCTGCAACCGTTGAGCTTGTCCACCAAAGAAACCCTGACGAACCTGGTTGGTGAGGGAAACCTGGTTGAACCCAAGAAAATAGGCAAGAGGTTTGAGTTTGAGTTGTACCTCCCTCATCCCGGTAGGATTTACATCGGCAATGTTGTTCAGTACTTCGATCTGTTTCAGACTTTGGATCAGATCCTCTTTGGCCATGTTCAGTTCGGTTTCGTCTTTGCCCAGTAGGCTAACAGAAATAGGGGTTCCAAAGGTTGCTCTCCCCTGGATGGTGAGTTTTTCTGCTTCGGGGAGGTCTCCCACTTTCTGTTGAACACGGCTAACCACTTCGTAACTGGAAGTGCCGCTCTTCTCAAGATCCCGGAGCAGTACGAAAATATTCCCTGCATGGGATCCCCGCTCCTGTCCGCTGAAGGCATTGCCGGTTGAGAGGAAGGTATAATTCACAAGGTTGTTGGAATCTCCCAGCTCCTCCATCAGTTCAGCATTCACTTCCCAGATGGCGTCGTCGATCAGGTTGAGGTATTCCAGTGTTTGAGCTTCTCCCGACCCTGGCTTAAAGGCTAGATCTACCGTGAATTGATCGAACGGGATCGCCGGGAAGAAGGTTCCTTTGATGAGGTCTCCCTTGAAGAGGCCGGCGGTGATCATGATCAGGAAGATAGGGACAAAGATCACCACGTACTTCCATCTTATCACGAACTTCAGGGTATTGCCATACAGTTTTGCCCGCATGAAATCTACAAACCAGTCAAGCGCATCCCGGATCCGTTTTCCGGTATTCTGACGAACATTCCGGCGCAACACCCAGCTGCTTGCCAGGTGGGCTGGCAACACAAAGAAAGCTTCGAGCAGCGAAAAGGCCAGAGAGAAGATCACTACGAAAGCCATCTCAAACATAAACTCCATCCTTCCTTTGATGAAAAACAGCGGAGCAAATGCCACGATGGTAGTGGTTACCGAAGTGACTACTGCCGGAACTACTTCCATCGTCCCTTCCAGAGCTGCTTTCCGGGGAGAACTTCCCCGCTGGAAGTGCGTGTATATATTTTCAGAGATTACGATGCCGTCATCCACCAGGATTCCGATAACCAGGATCATCCCGAAGAGGGAGATCATGTTCACCGTAAGGCCATAAAACATTCCCAGGATGAACATAGCTCCGAATGATGCAGGGATTCCGATGGCAACCCAAATGGAGAGGCGAAGGCTCAGGAAAAGACCCAGGGTGATGAAGATCATCAACAAACCGATGCCTCCGTTCCTGTAAAGCAGGTTCAGCCGGACTTTGAGTAATTCCAGGAAGTCATAGGTAACAGTCATCCCGGTATCATTGTGAATCTCGTTCCAGGTATCAACATATTCGTTGCAAAAGGACGAGATGGCCGTCAGGTCCTCCGTGGGGAGCTTGAATATCTGAATGGTAACCGCGGGATTTCCGTTAAGCAAGGAGGTGCTGGCTACATCGGCAAACTGTGTTTGCACCGTCCCCACATCGCCTATACGCAGGTAACTTCCATCGGGGTTCCCCCGGATGATAATCTGCTCGATCTCCTCCGGCTTCACCGTCCGGTACCGGCTTCGGATCATGATCTCCTCCTTTTCGGAACGGATCTGCCCCCCCGAAATGTCCAGGTTATTTTGGGCAATAGCCCTGGAGACTTCATCAAAGGTGAGGTTGTAACGCAGGAGGTTCTCTTCTGAGATCTCCACCGAGATCTCAATGGCAGGAAATCCGCCTATGTTGATTTGTGAAATTACCCCCGAATTGTAGAGATCCTGTTCGATCTCGTTGGCATACTTTTTCAGGGTGAGCAGGTCAACATTGCCCGAAAGGCTCATGAAGATTGCGAAGGTGGTAGCCCGTTGCTTGTTTACGATCGGTTTCTCGGCATCCACAGGGAAGGAGGTGATGCCATCCACGGCATTCTTTACCTCCATCAGGGTCTCGTCAATATCGTATTCGCCGGTGATCTCCACCCTCACTGCAGTCATGTTTTCGGAGGAGGTGCTGGTCACCTCCTTGATGCCGGCTATTCCCCGAAGCGCCTCTTCGATACGCACCGTGATTCCTTCCTCCATCTCTTTAGGAGAGGCCCCCGGGTAAAAGACGGATATGTTGATATACTTTTCGGAGAACTCGGGAAAGAAGGAACGGTTCATAGAGACGAAGCTTATCGCTCCGATCACCAGAATGATAAACAGAATGATGTTGGCGTAGAAGGGGTATTTGATGAATGTTGAAATCAGTTTCTTCATGGCTGTTCCAGTATTTCCGCGTTATACCCCTCTTTTGCGTTAACCAGTGGCTCCACAACCACATCTGTCCCTTTTGGTAATCCAGAAAAAATCACGCTTGTCTCATTTGTTTTCAGTACCTCGATTTCCACTTTTTTCAGCTTGCCATCAACAACGGTGAAAACCTTATTGGTCTCAAATACGGCATTCCGTGGGATCTCCATACTTTCTGCCAGGGTCTTGGCAGCAAACTCCGCCAGCAGGTATTGTCCCTGGAACAGGGGCTTCCCGTTGCCGGGCGACAGTGCCACATAAACGGTGATTGTTTGTGTTGCCGGATCCATAAAGTCAGATTTCCGGACAACAGAACCTGTCCAGCTAATGTTCCTGTTTTTGGTGGTCACCTTGACCTGATCGCCGATATTGATCCAGTAGGCGTCTTCAATGCGCACCGGAACTTCCAGTTCCAGTTTGTCAGTACGTATCATCGAAGCGATACGGCTTCCGGGATTGGCCACTGATCCGGGCTCCAGGTAAACCATGGTATAGGACCCATCAAATGGCGCGTATAACGTGTATTTTGACAACCGCACCTCCGAGCTTTTAATATTGAAGTAATCATTGAGGATATTGCGACTGGCCAGGAAAATTTTTTCAGCATCCGAATCAGGTTCGGGTAGCGGAGGCAACGGTTCATTGATCTTAACACTGTTGAAGAAATCTTCGTACTTCCTGTAACTTCCCGGATAATCGATTTTAATATCCGGGAGGATGCCCGCGATGGCATTCAGGAACCGGCTTTTACTCGCTTTCAGATTGTTGCGGGCCTCTTCATCGAAAATCCGGACGAGCAGATTGCCCTGTTTGAATTTCGTCCCTTCACGCAGGGTCACGCTGCCCGGCAGAATCTCCCCCTGTACCTCTGCACTAAGGTCGACCGAATGCTGGGAGGAGAGGCGGCCTGTTTCAATGATCTTTGCCTGGTTGGTAGTGTAAGTAACCTTCTCTGTTTTAACAAACAATTTGATCTCTTCGCGTTGCTTGTCTTCCGATTTCTGTTCCATCCCTGAGAACAACATGTAAAGCAGGCTACTCAGGATAAATAGAACTCCAACGACAGCAATGGTTATAAGTGATTTTCTCCAATTCATAAGATTAAAATTTTTGCAAATATAACAGATTCATTATATATAACTTAGATTAAATTAACGTTAGGTTGGCTATCCTTGGCAAAGAAAGGCTGAATCCGCTTGCCGGGGAATAAAAAATCGATAAGTGACCGAAAAAAGAAGGTAAGTAAAGGGAAAAATGATTTAAATATCTCCGTGTTTATTTCAGAGAATCTCCCTGGAAAGCGAATGGGAGAATCTTTTTTACACTATCAATCACGTAGATTCTACCATCACTTCCGGTGATTAGAAGTTTAATATCATGATGATGCCGGGTTTCAGATTCAATCAATACCTGGCGGCAACTGCCACAAGGGAATACAGGCACCTCATCTGGCTTCAGGGCTTTTTGAGTGGCTAAGGCTAATGCGATAACGGGAATATCCGGGAAATGGCTACCGGCAGTAAATAGGGCCACCCGTTCGGCACATAATCCCAACGGGTAAACAGCATTCTCCTGGTTGCTCCCGCAAATGATCTTTCCGTTTTCCAACAATACGGCACTTCCCACGCTAAATTTTGAATAGGGGGCATAGGCTCGCTTAATGGATGCTTGCGCCTCCCGGATAAGTCTCTGTTCATCCTCCGTGAGTTGAGATGCATCATGATGAACCCTGACCGTAATTTCCTTTTTTATGACTTTCGAAGGCTTCATCCCGATATAAAGATACAAAGAATTACAAACACCAAAAATCAAATAAATCACAAACCCCAATGTTCGAAATCAAAAACATTTTTCTTCTGCCTTTAGAATTAGAATTTGATTCTTTGAGAATTTATGTGATATTTAGAGCTTCAAACGTTAAAAGGTATGAAAAAGGGCTTTCTAAAACTGATTTCGATATTTTTGACCGGCATGATCCTGGCCGGAGGCAGTCCTTCTACTGAGTTAAGGGTTGCGTGGAAAACCGGAGACGATTCACCGAAGAAATTTTCGAATATTGGGATACTTGCCCTGTTGAAATCCAATGAAGCACGCATCGATGTCGAAACGGGAGTTGATAAGTTCGGTCGTATCCTGGTAAAGGGGATGATCCAGGGTGATGTTTTGAAGTAACAAGCTGGTTTTTATTGATATCGCAGCAGACGTGCTTCATAATTCACGCCAGAAGAATAGAACCCATACGTATACTTCAAAATTCCTGCATTTTTTCCGTAAACCGAATATGCTTTGCGTATTCCCCAGTGATAATTCGAATCAAGTGGATAATATGTATAGCAAATAGTCCTGGATATAAATAAACCGGCAGGTACGGTCACCAGGGAATCCTTCCCGATCATTTTGGTTTCAGACCATAATAAACCTGGAATGGTGTCGGTTTTCAGGATATCATTAAAATTTTCCTGTGCAAATAAAATGGTTCCGATCTCATTTACCAGGTATCCTGACGAATCCCGGATAAGAATGGTTTCGGTATAAACGTTCGGACCGAAGGAAAGGTTCTTGTTAAAATGCAACGGGCTCTGGATCTTTACAAAGTAAGTCTTCCCATTGAGGATAGAGTCTTTCAGGATATACGCACTATCGGTTTCCTGAAGCTTTGTCTCAATACCGTTTGTGTCGGTTTTGTAGAATTCATAAACCCAATAATTACCTACTTTCAAATGCATGAAATCCGGTAAAGGTTCAATAGGGGTTTCATTCTCTTTTTTGCATGAAGTGAAAACTGTTGCAAGTGCAAGAACAGTTATGAACATGAATTTTTTCATAGATGATCAATTAGTTTGGATTACAGGAAGAGGTAACAAACAATCGCTTAATATGTTGTTTAACGCAATATTAATTTCCTTATTGTTTTCTTACTTCAACTCCTCCAGAAACGCTTCCTTTTTTCCTGAGTCTCTACAACGATTGACATAAAAAATAGCGCTGTCGGTCTGTCCGGAAAAATAACAGATGGCTGCCAGGTTGAATTTCGCATCATCAAAACAGGGATCCAGGGAAATGGCTTGCCAGAGGGTTGTTTTGGCTTCCATGATGTGTTGCAGGCCATAAAGAGTAATCCCATAATCGTTTAGCGCCCTGACCTCAAAGGGTGTGATGAAAAGGGCATTTTCAAAACAGGATTTCGCCTGCTGAAAGTCTCCCATCCTGTAATGGGCAACGCCTTCAAACCACGCGATGGGCAGGGTATTGGGCGTGATCCGGTAAAAGCTGTTTTCAGCCTCATTGCAATAGCGGATCACCTCTTTGTCATTTTTTCGTTCATTCCGGAATACCTTCAATGTGTAAAACTCTCCTTTGGCCCTTACAGCTGCCAGGAAAATGGTGAAAAGCAGCAGGATCGGAACGATGAAACAGACCGTTTTTCTTAATGGGAGAGGTGTGGCTGGAATCTTCCGTGCTTTCAGGGGAACCTGGTGGAGCATGAAGGCATATGCAGAGAAAAGCAAGACATTGTGTTCCACTCTTTTTAGTGGAAAATCAAACATGGCAAAAAGGTAGAATCCGGTGATGAAAGAGGCATATAAGAGGAGAGTGACAGGTGGTTTTTCACAGGAAGAAATAATCCGGCGATAGATGATAATCAAAGGGAACACGAATAGGATAAAAGCAATCAGAAGACCGATGATTCCCAACTCTGTGAGGCAACTGATCAGTTCATTATGAGGTTGGCTGTAAGTATAATTCCGGATGGTATGTTCGGGATTCAAAGGTTTGGCAATCGATGGCACCGCCAGCTTCCAGTTTCCTGCACCCACACCAACCAGGGGATGAGCGAGAAAAAGGGGGAAAGACTTTCCCCAGAAGATGAGGCGCAGGTTGGCATTTTCGTAATAGGATTCGGCGAAATCAAATTCCGGCATTCCGGTCAAGCCATCAATCTCTAATCGTTTCTTGCGCGACGCTTCCAGATTGGCATCATCGTAGGAGACAAAATAATTCCAAACTGGGAGTTTGCTGAGGAAATAGTGTCGGCGGACGGTATCCAGAGAGAGATAAAAAACGGTCACGGATGCAATCAGGATGACCAGGAAGAGAGCTGCAACACGGAGGTTCAGGCGGGTAAGGAGATACCGGTATCTGAAGAACAACAGCAGGAAAGTGATCAGGATGGCGGCGATAACGCCCAGGTATCCGGCACGGCTCTGGACAATGATGATGAAAAAGAGAGAGCCTGTTGCTGTGGCAGCAGAGAGGTATTTCCAGAAGCCCCGGAAGCGGGAATAACCAATGAACACGAACGCGAGTGATAACACCAGGTATCCGGAATAGAGGTTGTTGTTGGCAGAGATGGAGACGATCTTGTATGGATCATAAAATTTCAGCATCGTCATCCTGGCAAAGGCAAGTCCGAACGAAACCAACAGGACCAAAAGTTGGGTTTTGATAAAGATGTCTTCAAATTTCCTGTGGTGAGAATTCAGATCCGAGATAACCAGGAATGTGATCAGAGAGAGAAAGAGCAACTGGCTTTGGATGAGGGTTTCGGCAGGAGAAATTGCCCAGAAAGCACTGAGAATACTCCAGAGATAGAACAACACAAGGCACCAGGAAAAGTATGCGTTGATCAAAGGAACCCTGTTGCGGTATATGATCAACCAGGTAATGAGTAACAGGAGAGAGAGAGCCAGAACCCGTGGAAGGAAAGATTTGTCAACCAGAATATCCGACCTGATTCCACAGGCAACAAAGAGGAGAAAGAGAGTAAACAGATACAGACGCCATGTGGGCAGGACGTGCATGGAGAGACGTGCTGTTATTCAAAAAAGGTAATGATGGCACACCCTCCCTCTCCTTCGGATGGAGGTTTGTTTATGGAGTATGCCGTTACGATGGAGCCCCCTTTTCCGGGGCGGGAGGTTAAAATGCGCTCAGCGATATAGGATCTCTCCAGCCCCTCCCAAACATCGAGGATGTTGTTGCAGGGTTCATTGCTATGGCCTGTAACCTCTCCGATGTTATCGGTTCCTGCATTTCCGTGAATTGTATAAGGGGCAAAACTTCCTTTTTTACCTCCTGTGCCCCCGGCGGCTTTCATGTCACCAAACCACGAATCACCCCCATCTTCCCCGTTGGTATCGCCAAACCAGTAATTACCACTTTGCGTGGCGTTATTCCCTGCCGGGCCAGGGGTTCCGATGGTTATGTTGAACTCCTGGTTGGGTTCCACTTCTATCTCCTGAGTGGTAAAACCGCCACTTCCGCCATATCCGCCATTGTTCAGGTTATAGGAATAAGAGTAGCTGTAGGCTCCGGCGCCACCGCCACCGCCTGAAGCTCCCCATAGTTCAACTTTGATCTTTGTCACGGCAGAAGGAACTGTCCAGGTTTGTGAAGATGTGATCACCGTTTTTGAAGCAACTGGCCAGCCTTTTCCCGCCTCCTTTGCATAGAGTGCATAAGGGACACTTAAAAACTGACTGACCCCTGTGATGTTATAGTTGGTGCCTCCCGTTGGATCGGTCTCCGTTTTCAGGAAATATGCCGCGGAAGACCAATTGATTTCATCAAAATTACCCGAAGTGGTTCCGTTTCCGATTTCAATGGTGACCAGGCCGTTTGCATTGGTATTTGCCGAGTGGGTTTCGGTGTAGATTGGCATACCGGAAACTGAATCCTCCAGCACACTGATCCGGATCCCTACGGTTTTGTTTTGTAATAATTTACCATCGGCATCCCGGATGACAGATTGGTAGCTGAACTTTTCCGGAGATTGTGCCAGGAGGGCGAGCGAGAGCATGACTCCCGCGAGCAGCAGAAGAGATCTGTTCATCGTTTGATTATTTTATAGGTCCCAAGTATGGTCTCTTTACAAATAATAGTAATCAGATAGGTTCCGGAAGGAAATGATTCCATGTGAACCGGAGATAAACAACTTCCCACCGGTTGCTCCGAAAGGACTATTCCACGGGCATCTGTTAAACGGTACACATAGCAACCCGGGGTCCATGATTCTATCTTCAGGGTGATCTCTCCGTCGGTGGGATTGGGAAAGAGTGAACATTCCTGTAACAATCCTGCAGGTTCATTGATTCCAGGGAGAAACTGAATCTCATAGGGTTGCTGAACCCCCTGGATAATTAATCCATTGGTATCGGTTAAGGTGAGGTAAGCAATTTGTCCGATCGAATAACTCACATTGCCATTGCTGCCAATGGCATCCCCGGAAGCGGTCAATACTCCCTGCTGGGCTTGAATCCCGGAGATAACAGTGCCGAAGAGGACAAATGTATAGAGAAACTTTTTCACAAGATATATCTATGGCGAAGATAGGTACAATCTGATTGTATCACTAATTATTTTTCATCTTTTTTCTCTCTGCTCTCGTATATTTTTTCATTTCTCCGGATTTTAGTTTTCTCCAGTATTCATTAAGGTCGCGCTTCACCTCCGGAGCCAGGATAAGCAATCCGAGGATATTGGGGACCCCCATGGCCAGGATCATCATATCGGAGAAGTCGATCACCGATCCCAGGTTTGAAGAGGCTCCCACGATGATGAATCCGAGGAAGATAACGAAGTACACATATTTGGCAACTTCTCTGGTTCCGAAGAGTCTTATTGAGAATCCTCCGAAAAGGTAATCGAAGCCTTTCAGGCCATAGTAGGACCACGAGATCATAGTAGAGTAGGCAAAAAGGAAAATAGCCACCACCAGCATATAAGGGAACCAGGAAAAGACCTTCTCAAAGGCCTGGCTCGTAAGTTGAGCTCCTTCAAGGCCCAGTGGATTTTCGTACGTCCCGGTGAAGATCAGAACCAGTGCAGTCATGGTACAGATAACAACGGTATCCACGAATGGCTCCATTAATGCTACCAGACCTTCAGTGATAGGCTTGTCGGTTTTCACGGCCGAGTGGGCAATGGCTGCCGAACCAACACCGGCTTCGTTGGAGAAGGCAGCCCGCTGGAATCCAACGATCAGCACCCCGATGATCCCACCTTTCAAAGCTCCCGGAGCAAAGGCTCCGTTCCAGATCATGGAGAAGGCCTCCCCGGTGTTGTGAATATTCATGGCGATAATGATCAGAGCGACTCCCACATAAAAAAGAGCCATAAAAGGGACAATCTTATCGGTGACCCTTGCGATACTTTTGATTCCGCCAATCACCACAATACCTACCAACACGGCCAGGCCCATCCCGAACCAGGCACCATAATGCTGGATGGAGGGTACCACGTAGGCTAGCTGTGAAAAGGCCTGGTTGGCCTGAAACATGTTCCCTCCTCCGAAAGATCCGCCGATAACCAGGATGGCAAACATCCCTGCGAGGAACCATCCCAGCCATTTCAGCTTCTTGCGTTTCAATCCCTCTTTAAGGTAATACATCGGCCCGCCCGAAACCACACCGTGCTCATTGATCTTCCGGTATTTTACTCCCAGGGTACATTCGGTGAACTTGGAAGTCATCCCCAGCAAGCCGGCTATAATCATCCATAAAGTGGCCCCAGGTCCACCAATGGATATGGCGATGGCTACTCCGGCAATGTTTCCAAGACCGACTGTCGCTGATAAAGCGGTGGTAAGCGCCTGGAAATGGGAGACTTCACCGGGATCGCTCGGGTCGTCATACTTCCCCTGGATCAGCTGGATAGCATGCCTGAATCCCCGGATGTTGATGAATCGCATCATGATGGTGAAAACGACAGCTCCAAAAATCAACCATACGACAATGAATGGAACGTTGGAACGAACAGGGTTACCGGCACTGTCGCGAAACGGAACTCCGTTCTCATCATAGACTATCGGATCATGCAGTCCGGTGTAGGCAAAGGGATCCCAGAAAAGGATCGAATTCATGACAGCCACGATTGGAGAGAAGGCCCGGTCGATCTGTTGGCTGATCGTCAACTGCTTCATTTCCAAAGGAAGAGGGGTTGTGGTAGCCCGAATTGTCAATGGAATGGTATCCTGTGCATGAAGGATTCCTGTTAATACTACAAAACAGAGTGTGAGAATGATACTGTATTTCCTGAACATGATAACCTTCTATGGATGTGAAAAGAGCGTCCAAGATATTAATTTTTTTTGGTCCCGCATCCGAATCAACTAATCATTATCTTTGAGAGGATGAAAAAATATTGGATTTTACTGAGTCTGTTTTTCATCGGATTGATTTTATCCGGGATTAAGCCACATGACTATTTTACATGGTTTCTTGAAGTATTCCCGGCTATTTTAGGGTGCCTTGTATTGATGGCCACATTCAACAGGTTTCGGTTTACTTATTTAACCTACTGTTTTATTTTAATTCATTGTTATATCTTGTTTATCGGTGGTCACTATACCTATGCGGAGGTTCCATTTTTTGACTGGATTAGAGAGGTGTTTCATCAAAGCCGCAACAATTATGATAAAGTTGGTCATTTTGCCCAGGGATTTGTGCCGGCAATGATTGCCAGAGAACTGTTTATCAGGCTTGAGATCGTAAAACGAGGATTGTGGCTCTCATTTTTAACTGTCTGCGTGTGCATAAGTATCAGTGTTTTCTATGAGTTTTTAGAATGGGGGGTAGCTGTTTTGTCCGGACAATCGGCAGAAGCATTTCTTGGAACCCAGGGATATGTCTGGGACACTCAGTCGGATATGTTATACGCAATGATTGGGGCGGTTTGCATGATTATT
>CAYUZX010000055.1:0-21767 GCA_964449285.1 uncultured Prolixibacteraceae bacterium | reverse complement strand
AATTACCTGTAGTATGACAAAAGCAGAAATCGTAGCAGAAATTGCTAGTAAGACCGGTATTGAAAAAGTTGCCGTTCAGGCAACAGTTGAAGCTTTTATGGACTCTGTGAAAAACTCCATGATAAACGGACAAAACGTTTATTTGAGAGGGTTTGGCAGTTTTATCATTAAAAAAAGAGCTGAAAAAACGGGAAGAAACATTTCAAAGAACACTACTCTGATTATTCCCGCTCACAATATTCCCTCTTTCAAACCGGCTAAAACCTTCGTGACCAAGATTAAAAACAGCGTAAAAGTTAAATAATCGCTCTAAGGATTTATTCATTATGCCAAGCGGAAAAAAGAGAAAGAGACACAAGATGGCAACGCACAAGCGAAAAAAACGCTTGCGCAAGAACAGGCATAAGAAGAAGTAATTCCCTGCCTCTGCTACATTTCCTTCTGTCAAGATGATCACACACACAACTCTGTGATCCACACCTAAATAAGACGGTTGTGAATAAGGAACTCATTATTAATTCGACCCCCCAGGGGGTTGAAATTGCCTTACTGGAAGACAAGCTCCTTGTTGAACTGAACAAGGAAAAAATCAACAACGAATTCGGGGTTGGAGACATTTATCTCGGCAAGGTCCGCAAGGTCATGCCGGGTTTGAATGCTGCCTTCGTGGATGTTGGATTCGGGAAAGACGCTTTCCTGCACTATCTGGACCTGGGTCCTCAGGTTCAGTCGCTGCTGAAATATGTTAAGACAGCCCAGTCGGGGAGAATTCCAAATCTATCCATTGGCGATTTCTCCATGGAGCCTGATATCCAGAAGAGTGGAAAGATCTCAGGGGTGCTTAAGCCCAATCAGAATGTTCTGATTCAGATCGCTAAAGAGCCTATTTCGACAAAAGGACCGCGCGTCACTTCCGAAATAGCCTTTGCCGGCAGGTATCTCGTTCTGATACCCTTCTCCGACAAGATCTCTGTATCCCAGAAGATTAAGAGCCAGGAGGAGCGGAATCGCCTGAAACGGCTCATCACCAGTATCAAGCCAAAGAATTGCGGGATCATTATCCGTACGGTGGCAGAAAATAAGCTGGTAGCAGACCTCGATCAAGATCTACGCACGCTATATAAACGGTGGGAGGTGATCACCCAGAAATTGAATGGGTCTACGCCCCCGAAGAAGATCATTGGGGAGATCGACCGCACTTCCGCCATTTTACGGGATGTACTTAATGAATCGTTCAACCAGATCACTGTAAATGACGCCATCCTCTATGAGGAGATCCGGAATTACATTCAGAAGATCTTCCCTGATAAGGTTCATATTGTAAAGCACCATACAGCACGGACACCGATTTTTGAATCTTTTGGTGTTGATAAGATGATCAAAAGTTCTTTTGGGAAAGAGGTTACTATTAAAAGCGGCACGTACCTGATCATCGAACATACCGAGGCCCTTCATGTCATCGATATCAATAGCGGACACCGCGTTAAAGCTGACAACAACCAGGAGACCAATGCTCTGGAGGTGAACCTGGAAGCTGCCACGGAAGTTGCCCGCCAACTCCGGCTTCGTGATATGGGAGGGATCATTGTGATCGACTTCATTGACATGAACCAGGGAATTAACCGCCGGAAGTTATTTGATAGACTTCGTGATGAGATGAAAAAAGACCGTGCGAAACACTCTATCCTCCCTCCAAGCAAATTCGGACTTGTCCAGATCACACGTCAACGTGTAAGGCCTGAAATGAATGTGGAGATTCTGGAGAAGTGTCCGGCATGCGACGGAACCGGACAGATCAAACCCAGCCTGCTACTCACTGACGAGATAGAGAACAATATCAGCTACCTGCTTCAAGAACAGAACGAAAAGGATCTGACCCTCTCGGTTCATCCGTTTGTATATGCCTTCATCAAAAAAGGAATATTCAACCTCCAGTGGAAATGGTATAAGAAATATAAACAACGGATTAAAATAACATCTCAGAACGCCAACCATTTTATGGAGTACCATTTTTACAACGCGCAGGGGGACGAGATTAAGATGTAGGGGTGTGCGAGGGTATGAGAGTATGACAGTACAAGGGAAGTATGGTAGTAGCGAGGCTGCGAAATAGCGAAATAGCGAAAAGCGAAATAAAATTCGAAAATCGATTTAATCGAAATTGGAAACATGGATATTGTAGTTAGCGGCATACGTTCAACAGGAAATCTACATCTCGGGAATTATTTCGGGGCGATCCGGAATTTCGTGAAGATGCAGGAGGAGAATTCCTGTTATTTTTTCATTGCCGATTACCACTCGCTAACTACCCATCCCACACCTGCCGACCTTCACAACAGTGTAAAGACTGTCCTGGTTGAGTTTCTTGCATGCGGCCTCGATCCCGAAAAATCTACCCTATACATCCAGAGTGACGTGCCTGAAGTTGCTGAGCTCTATCTGCTACTCAACATGAATGCCTACCTCGGCGAGCTGGAACGCTGTACCTCATTCAAAGAGAAGATTCGCACCCAGCCCAATAATGTCAATGCCGCCCTGTTTACCTACCCAACATTGATGGCAGCAGACATCATCATTCACAAAGCACACAAAGTTCCTGTTGGTAAAGACCAGGAACAACACCTTGAAATGACCCGGACATTCGCCAACCGGTTTAACTATATGTATGGGATTGATTATTTCCCCGAACCGGTTGCCTATAATTTCGGGGAAGAGTTAGTGAAGATCCCCGGACTTGATGGAGGTCAGAAAATGTCAAAGTCGGACAATGAAAACAGCGCTATTTTTCTGGCTGATTCGCCCGAAGTAATCCGTAAAAAGGTGATGAAAGCCGTTACCGATGCCGGTCCTACCGAACCGAACCAGCCAAAGCCCCAACCCATCGAGAATATATTCCAGCTGATGCAGGCGTTCTCTCCACCGGACACTTTTTCCCATTTCAGCAATCTCTACAACTGTTGCGAGATCCGTTACGGGGACATGAAAAAACAGTTGGCCGAGGATATCATCACCTTCAACGACCCCTTCCGGGAGAAGATCGAAGCACTGAAAAATGATAACGATTATCTGGGTAAGGTAGCCAAAATGGGAGCTGAGAAGGCCCGCGAATCTGCAGCAAAGACGATCAGAGAGGTGCGCGAGATTATCGGGTTCAGGCAGTTTTAGTTGCGGGCCTTATAACAGCCTCCATAATTTTTTATACCAACATGTCCTTTTTAAATGGTTTGCCCAGGTAGTGGCCGTATCCGGCCTGGAAGTTACGTTCCTTTTCCAGCAAGGAGGAGAAGCCCAGAATAGCATTCATCAAACTAACGTTCGCATTCCGGATCAACTCTTCTGCCTTAACTTGTTCTGTAATGTCTTGATTCAATACAACCGCGCCAATAATTTCTTTCCGATCATTTCGGTTATGATCTTTCTGTCTCATCATTTTTCTAATTTTCCAACCATTAACTGGCTTAGCACAGCTGGTAATTTGGCATTCATCTCTTGCTTTGAAATAAACTCAATGGCTCCGGCGTTCTTAGCGTCCTGTTTATATTTGCTTCCAACGAGATTGGTCAACACCACCACATCCGTTTCGATACCACGGAGTTTTATCTCCTGCGTTGCCTCGATTCCGTTGATGCCCGGTAATCCAATATCCATCAGGATGACATGGGGTTTGATTCGGCCAGCCAGCGCAAGGGACTCTTCCCCCGTAGCTGCCTGGGAGACAACTATATCCGGAAACAAGTTCAGTAGCCAGTTTACAAGGGATTCACGCAGCGCTGCATGGTCTTCCACGATCAGGATCCGGGGTGCTGAAGAGTTATTGTTTTCCGTCATTGAGTCAGTTGAGGTGATTGGGACGAGATGCAGTACTGGAACAAAAATACGTTACATAGGGGCAATTCTTTGTAGGGAAAATATGACATCTGATGTAGGGAAGGTATGAGAAACGATGGATGAAAAAGGAAGAAAAAAGATCATTGGCTTCAGGATGCAAGATATGTAGGGCCAGAAACAGCCTCAATAATTTTTTGTAACAACTGCTCTCTGGAAAAGGGTTTTCCTAAATAGTGGCTGCATCCTGCCCTGAAAATTTTCTCTTTATATTCAGGCGTTGTATATCCTGTTACAGCGATGATGGGGATATGTTCGTAACCTGATATGGCGCGGATCTCCTGAGTGGCATCCAGTCCGCTCTTTCCAGGGCCCAGGTGAACGTCCATCAGGATAGCATCATACTGCTTCTCCCTAGCCATACCAATTGCCATTGCAGCATCTCTGGCCGCATCGATATGGGCTTTATTCCTTAAAAGCAGTCGGATCACATCGATGTTATCCTCATTATCCTCCACCGTAAGAAGTTGTGGAACCAGACCATTGATTACAAGAAAATCACCTTCTTTTTTCGCTTTCCCGATATTTTCAGCTAAAATTTCTCCGGAAAAAAGGAGTTCTTTTCCATTTCCGTTCTCCGTAGATGCAGAGGGAATGAGGAGCGTAAAGGTCGACCCTTTCCCCCGCTCACTTTCCACCTGGATTGATCCACCGTAGAGTTCCAAAATACCTTTGACGATAGTCAACCCTAAGCCGGTTCCTTCGTAGGATCGGCCATACCCTTCGCTGGCCTGGCGAAATTCATCAAAGATCACTTCAAAATGCTCCCTGGCAATACCTATTCCTGTATCTGTAATTGATATCTCGGCCATTCGTGAGACCGGAGATTGGTATTCTGAAATACCAATGGTAATCTTGCCCTGACTTGTGAACTTGATTGCATTTTCGATGAGGTGTTTCATAACCTGGTTAAAATGGCCGAAAACCATCAGAACAGTGGGCCGGCCGTTACTCCGGAAGTGCACCTGCAACTGTTTTCGTTGCGCTAATTTGAGGTATCCGGGGAGCATATTTACCAGTTCCTGATAGATATCCAGGTGGGGAACTATTTCCTGTCTTATTCCTGCCTGCACTTGGGATAGCTCCAGGATATCATCAAGTGTCTTCATTAATCTCCCCCCGGCATCATTTATCCGACGTCCCATCCCCCGGATTTCAGAACGTTCGCTTGCTTCCTGCTCAATCAGCGATGAAAAGCCCAGGATTGCATTCATTGGAGTACGGAATTCGTGACTCAGATTGTTAAGCAAGGAGCTTTTCAGGCGGTCCGATTCTTCGGCTTTCTGTCTGGCTTGTACAATTTCGTCGAATGTCCTTTTCCGCTGAATCGCCAAAGCATAGAACTCTCCCATACGGTTTATTGCTTCCAGGTCGCGATCCTGAAAATCGTGGCCGGGGTTTGCAAGGGCGATCTCTCCGACAGGTTCTCCATTAATCAATGCAGGCACACAAAGGAATTGTTCAATCACCATATGTTCTGGCGGAACTCCAACGGATGCAGAATGAGTTGCCGGATTATTGGTATAAAAAGCTTCGCACGTATTCAAGGCATATCCGTATAATCCACGATATGTACCATCAGAATTGGGAGTAAAAATAAACCGCCCTTCCGAATCCGTATATTTCTCTCTATCCTCTAAAGGATGTGTATGTGAATGGATAATCAGGTTTCGGGTTCCCGGATCTATTTCTGCAACGAAACCATGCCGACTTCCGGTGATTTCCACAGCAAACTGAAGGACATAACCGGCAAAATCGCTTATAGTTGCCGTCGAGTCAGTAAGTGGCGTATACAATTGTGCCAGCGCCTCCTTGACATCATTTTCCCATCTCAAAATCTGATCTGCCGCAACACGTTCGGTGATATCGATCCCAATTGCCAGGACAGAGATCAGGGTTGTTCCATCGTCCTGGTATATATTAGCCATATTCCAACTGACATGCCTGATCAGTCCACTTTTCGTCCGGATCGGGATCTCCAGGCTGTTCCACTGTTTCCCCATGCCAATCTGATCAATCAGTTCCCTGATAATTGACTGGGATGCATCTGTAATGAGGATATCAAATCCTGCGACAGAAAGCTCTTCGATCGTATACCCTGCCATTTTCTCAAAAGCCTCGTTAATGGCTCTGATTGATAAGTCGGCATTCAGGGTTATAATAGGTGCATTTGCGTTTTCAAGAAGTTTCTCCAGGTAAATTTTTGTTTCTCTGAGTTCCTTCTCCTGTCGAAGTTTTTCCGTGACATCCTGGGCTAACACAACCCGGGCTTTGTTACCGTTAAATACCGTTGCATGGGAGGTGATCTGTACATCGATGATAGTTCCATCCTTTTTCTGGTGTTTCCATCCATTGGAACGCTGAACTTCGCTTTGTCCCAGTTTCAGATTTTCTATCAGGGCTGAAATTTCTTCAGATGGACGAATATCTTTCAGTGTCATCGTGAGAAACTCTTCCCGCGAGAACCCATAATGTTCCAACGCTGCTTTATTCACATTCAAAAAAGCGAGGGATTCCACATCGTATACATACCGGGGGAAGGGTGCGTTCTCAAAAAGTTGCCTGAACTGTTCCTCCTCTTCCCGGATCCGTTTTTCCTGCAGGATTCTGTTAAATGCCAATCCGATAGTATTTCCGAGCTCTTCAAAAAAGCGGATCAGCTCAGGAGTAAATTGATCGGGCCGGTGATCATTAAATTGCAGCAGTCCTACAACATCTTCTCCGGATCTGAGCGGAATGAGTGCGATGGACTCGTATCCATCCTTTACGCAGCTACCACGGGGAAATAACTCTTTTATTGAGTTGCCTGGTTGGTTTATCAGCTCCGAAACCCGGTTTGTCCAGAACGATCCCTCTCCGGTAAACTGTGGAAGTGTCGGTGTCGTGTTTCCTGAAATAACCTGTCCACACATACACTCCAGAACAGGTAATCCATTTGCCCGACGTGCGATGTCTCCTTCAGGAGAACGTCTGCAGAGGGAATTTCTCTTTTCGGAAAACTGCAATGGGAATCCGGCTGTTTCAAAGTAGGGAAAATCCTCTCCTTCGCGTAGCCGGATACCGATTGCCTCGTACCCTGTAAAATCCATAATCAGGGTTACGATATCATGTAATAAATTTTCCCATTCATTGGGTCTGTTCAGAACGGTTAATATATTGGTCAGTAATCCCTGTCGGAGTTCAGCGCTTGTTCTCATCGTATCCATCTCTTACCTCATTCTCACTTAATTCGGTTTATTCAACCAGAAACAAAAAATTGACGAAGCAAAACTATTCAGAAAGGCAGATACCCTATGTCGGGAAAGTTTGACAATTGGTGTGGGGGAGGTATGAGAAATGAAAGAAGTTGCAGGGACGCGTTCGATTAATTGCAGGGGCGGGTTTGGAACCCGCCCCTACTTTATACTAATCCATGACTGACCGCAAACTTCACCAGTGAAGGGATGTCATTCAGGCCGAGTTTCTGCATCAGGCGGCTGCGGTAGGTTTCTACTGTTTTTGCTGAAAGAAACAGGATTCCGGCTATTTCATTGCTGGTTTTTCCTTCGGCCACCATCTGCAATACTTCCCGTTCGCGGGAGCTAAGTTGTTCCAGTGGGCTCGTGGCCTGGGAAATAGTTTGTTGCCGGATATAGCTGTCGATTAAAATATCATCCACCTTCCTGGAAAGGTATCGTCGTCCGGCATGGGCTGCCAGGACTGCTGCCAGAACTTCAGTCCCTGCAGATTCCTTGAGAAGGTAACCAATAGCTCCTGCCTGCAAAGCCCTAAATATATCCTCAACGGTCGAATGCATTGAAAGGATAACGATCCGTAATGTAGAATTATCCTGAAGGATTCTCCTGGTGGCTTCAATACCGTTAAGGTTGGGCATCGAGATATCCATCAGGATCACATCGGGCACTAAGGCTTTTGCCTGTTTCACGGTTTCCAATCCATCGGCTGTTTCAGCTATCACCTTCATCTCCCCATGCGATTCCAGAATCATTCTTAGCCCGTCACGCACAACAGCATGGTCGTCGGCAATTATAATTTGTATCATATTGGTTCATGTTTAAATTCAAGCAGGATGGCAGTCCCTTTCCCTTTGGAACTGTTTATCTCAACTTTCCCGCCCAGCGCCTTCATCCGTTCCTTAATCCCGACCAACCCAAAACCTCCCTCTTCTTTCCTGCGGGCGAGTTCTTTCAGGTCAAATCCAATGCCGTTATCTTTGATCGAGATCCGGACCTGATCCTGCTGCTCGTCCAGATTAACCCAAACCTTCCGGGCCCTGGCATGCCTGATCACATTGTGCAGGAGTTCCTGAATCATACGATAAAGAGCGAATTCAATATTCAACGACAGTCGCCGGCTAAGGTCCTGTCCGATATAATCGACAGGTAATCCAGTCCTTTCAGTAAAAACTGTCAGGCTCCACTGCAGGGCTGCATGCAGACCATAATCATCAAGCAACGATGGGCGGAGTTCCGTCATGATATTTCGGATTCGTTCCATGGTATCTTCGATGAGGCTGATGGAATCGCCCAGACGTGCATCAAGTTTTTCGCTTTTCCACTGCCTCACCTGAGATTGAACGAACGAAAGATTCAGGCTGAGCGCTGTCAGGTTTTGCCCCACTTGGTCATGCAATTGCTGAGCGGCTTCCCGCTTCAGGGCTTCTTCCGCTTCTACCAGGCGGTTCATGGTTGAATATACAAGATCTTCTGCCTCTTTCCGATCTGTAATATTTTCGTGCTGGACAATAACATTTACAAGATCTCCTTTAGAATCTAAAATTGGAAAAGCCTTGTTATAGTACCATACTTTTTTATTCTCTTTTATTGCAATTTGTTGTGATTTGGCTGCTTCTCCGACATCAAAAAACACCTCCCACTCTTCCGTCGTTTGCTGTTGAAAAACCTTTTTTAAAATTGCATCTATCCCGTTTCGTTTGATCTCCTGGTCGTTAAAAATATTGTATTGTTTTCCTTCAATATTTTCAGGATTAACACCAAACAACTCACTTAGTTTTGGATTGATCCGTAAGCACCACCCATCTTTGTCTAAAATCTGCGTGCTGGTAGCCGATTGAATAAATAGTTGTTCAAAGAAAATTTTAAGTTTTTGAAGCTCTTCCTCTGCCAGTTTCCGTTCGGTGATATCTACTACCAAATTAATTGAAAATTGCTGACCTTTTATTGATATTATCTCAGCCGAGGTTAAGATCCTTTTCTTCTCACCACTTTTTGTCGTAATCTCATTCTCAACAAGTCTTAAGTTGCCTTTCCTTAAAAATTCTTCACGAAGTTTGGATCTGAGTTTCCTATCAGTAATTTTTAATTCTTCCACATTATTACCAATTGCTTCTTCTCTTGAATAGCCCATTAGTTCTTGCCATGCATCATTTACTTTAACGAGTTTTCCATCGGACACTGTTGCAATCGATAAAGCAATCGGACTGGCACTAAATATTTTTGAGAAGAGCTCTTCACTATCGCGAAGCGCCTCTTCTGCCTGCTTGCGCTCACTGATGTCGCGAATGATCATACTGGTCCTCTTTTGTCCTTGTGAATCAGTAAAAACAGTGGAGGAAATCTCTGCAGGAAATTTAGTTCCATCGGCCCTGACCATGGTGATCTCTGCCTGAACCTGGCCTGTTTGTTCCCGTTCTGCTAATGCTTTCTTCAGCCGCGGATCGCCTGTATCAACCAGTCCGTTCCGGCCTGCTTTTATGATCTTCTCAGCGGTTTTTCCAAACATGCGGCAGGTGGCGTCATTCACATCGAGAATTGCACCGGCGGGAGCGGTGAGCAAGATAGCATCCATTGAGTTATTGAATAGTGTGCGGTACCGGGTCTCTGTATCCTTGACCTCTTTCTCGGCTATCTTGAAGGATGTGATATCCTGAAATGACCCCCTAATTTTGACTGTTTTTCCTTGTTCCGTTACAGGTTGGCCGATGGTTCGCACCCATTTGTGATTTCCTTTTGCTGTGGTTAACTCAAGTTCCAGATCGTAAAAAGCTCCCAATTCAATCGCTTCCCGGATAGCTGCTTCAATCTTCGATCTGGATGTATCATGATAAAAACTGAGACCCAGTTCCATGCTGGGTTTCTTATCAGGATCAACCTCATGGATGCGGGCTACCTCATCTGTCCATGTCCCTTCACCGGTTTCCACGTTGAATTCCCATCCGCCGATTTTTGCAATCCGCCCTGTTTCACTCAGCAACAACTCGCTTTTCTGTAAGGTTTTTTCAGTCAGCTCCCGTTTTTGTATCTCCTCTTCGAGTTCCATGATCTGTTCCTGCACTTTTTTCAGCAGTTTGCTGTTCTGAATGGCGACACTGATCTGTGCAGCTATTGTCTCCAAAACCCGCTGGTCAGATTGGTTGTAAGCATCCGCTGCATCGGTCTCAATATTAATGACCCCGATTACCTCATTCTTCAGCCAAAGGGGAACGCAAAGTTCGGACCGAATACCCTGACGTAACACTTTATACTCCGGTTCCTGCGACACCTCTCCTGAAAAAAAACTCTTCCCGGTTTTGGCTACTTTCCCGGTGATTCCCTCCCCAATTCGTACATTGGATGACAGGATGTCCTTCTTGTCCTGCTCCACGAATCCTTCTCCTTTCCCCTGATCGCTGATGGCAAAGGGGATCAACCGGCCCGAAGGTTTCTCGATCAGGAGAACCGCTGCATAACCGTATTTGAGATATTTTTCGAGAATAGTTATAATTTCTTGTGACAACCTATCTGCTGGGAGGAGCGATTGTAATCGTTGGCTTGTGTGATGGATGGTCTCCAGTTCAAGTAACCGGGCCTGCAGATCGGATTCATACTGTTTTCGTTCTGTGATATCTGTTACAATTCCCTCGATAGCAATAGTGTCACCGACCTTATTATACACTAAAATATTTCGTTGATTCAACCAACACACTTTTCCTGATTTGTGAATGATCTGATATTCATATGTCGGTGGCATCTCCCCTTGGAGAAGATTTGTCCATTGTTCTTTAAAATATTTTTGCCAATCCGGATGTATTGTCTGCTGTATAAAGACCGGGGTACAATAAAATTCTTCCGGTGAATATCCAAAAATAGTTTGTGCTGCAGGGCTGACGTATTCATATTTACCATCCGGTAATGACATGCGGTAGATCATATCCGGGGCATTCTCAGCCAGTCGGCGAAACCGTTCTTCGCTTATCTGGAGTTCTTGCCTTGCATGTTTTTCATCTTCCAGAATACTTAACAGCGCCTTACGGGATATATCGGATTCTGGATGTGGTTGCTTTGATTTCATCGGTATTTTTTTTGTTTTCCCAATTGATTCAAAAGATCATTCACTTCCTTCTTCAGTTCCATATTTCGTTCTTCCCGGCCGATCATCACTTTGTGCCAGCGCTGGAGTTCGTTCAACTGATCCAATATTTTTCCTTCCGTCTGCTTGCGCTCGGTAATATCGCGGGCAACGGCAAATATGTCTTTCCCCTGTGGATAGGAACGCCACTCAATCCAACGATAATCGCCGTTTTTGCATCGATACCGGTTGATAAAGTTCAGCACCTCTTTCTGTGAAGCAAGGGTAGCTATCGCTTCCATCGTGGCCAAGGTATCGTCGGGATGTACAAAATCAAGGAACTGTTTCCCGATCAGGTCGGCGATGGAGTACCCCAAAACTTTGCTCCATTCCGGGTTTAACCGTCGGAAATAGCCATCGATATCGGCAATGCATAAAAGATCCAGACTGCTTTCAAAATACCGGTCAAGTTCGTCCGCTTTTTCATGAAACGCCTCTTCCACCTGCTTACGTTCTGTGATATCCTGTGCCGTACCGGTCAGTATAGGCCGACTACTCTCAGCATCGTAAGAAAGTTCACCAATGCCACTTATAAACCGTACCTCGCCGCTTGGCATGATCGCGCGAAAAACCAATTCTCCCGGTTTTTCACCTGCAAAACAAGCCCTTATCCACTCCTGCATAGCCGGCCGGTCATCAGGATGAATAAGATTTAGAAAAAGCCCGGTTTTCGGGGTAAATGTATCCGGTGAGACACCGAAAATATTATACATCTCATCTGACCAGTAAAAATGTACTTTCAGATCACCCCAGAAGCTTCCAATATGAGCGATCCGTTGGGATTCTGATAGAAAATGATCTTTGAGCTGCAACTCTTTTTCAGCTTTTTTTCGCTCTTCCAGATGTTTCAGATTTTCCAGCGCAAACGAAATATCGGCTGCCAGCTCATCCAGCAAACGGGTCTCCTCCACATTGAAAAAGTCCGGCTCATGGGCATAGAGGTTGATGGAGCCAATGATTTCCTTTTTTACAAATAAGGGGAAGGCACCTGAGGAATGATACCCGAGCCGGAGTGCATCTTCCTTCCAGGGCTTCATTCTGGGATCATGTTCCAGATCATTACTCAATATATGTTTCCCTGATGCAATTGCTCTTCCCGTAGGACCTTTGCCCCGTTTGCTATTTTTTAATGAAATTCGAAGTTTTCGAAGGTAATCTCGTGCCACTCCTGCATGTGCCTTTACTTCGACCGTTCCTTCCGCCTCATTCAGAACTCCGATCCAGGCCATGCGGAACCCGCCGCTCTTCACTGCAACTTTACAGGCGTTGGAAAATAATTCACGGGCATTGATAGAGCGGCCAATGGCTTTCTGGAAAGCACTCAGTATAGCATAAACCCTGTTTAACCGTTTCAACTGTTCATCCTGTGCCTGAATCCTGGCCATGATCCCTTTTTTCTCACTGATGTCCCGGGTGGTGACAATCATCCCCTCCGGAGTTCCATGTTCATCCAGGAGTATAGATCCGGTGATGGCGCCGATAAACCGCGATCCGTCTTTTTTCAACAGTACATATTCGTTGTCAGCGGAAACGACTCCCTTGAACAGGTCAGCCATGCTGGTTTGGGCTTTCTCCAGACTTTCGGGAGCAACCCAATCAGTCACTAGCGTACCAATAACCTCTGCTTCAGAGTCGCATCCAGAGATCTCTAATGCTTTTGGAGTAACCTGAAGGATTCTTCCATCTGTATCAGTAATTGTCACTCCATCGGGGAACATCAGCAGGATCTTTCGGCAAGTGGCATCTGATAAGGCAGGGGGAGTGGGTTTTTTCATGACAGGTTGTTTTTGGGAATCGTAAATGAGAACCGACTTCCTTTTCCGGGTTGGCTTTCAACAAAGATTTCTCCCTGATTCTTTTCTACTAGTTCTTTGCAAAGAAGCAAACCAAGCCCTGTGCCTTTTTCATTGGCAGTACCAGGGGTTTGATACTCCAGGTCAATTGCAAACAACTTCGGAAGTTCTTCAACCGGAATGCCGATCCCCGTATCCTTAACCGAGATTGTGATTTTATCCCCTTTGCGTTCAGCGTCGGTATGATCGGCAGTAATCGTAACCAAACCTCCCGGTGGGGTATACTTGATAGCATTCTCAATTAGGTTGCGGAGAACCGTCTTGAGCATATTTTCATCCGCATAAACCAGGGTATTGAAGTCGATCGCAGAAAACAACTTTATCCCTTTGGTATCGGTATAGTTTCGCTGAAGAAGGATAATTTCATTTATGATCCCGGAAATATCAATGAGTTCGGGTTGATATTCCATTCGTCCGGTTTGGGTACGCGACCAATCCAGCAAATTTAGCAGAAGTCTGTATGCATGGGTTGCCGAATTTTGAATATTTTTAATGAAGTGCTGCAATTCTTGATCTTCAAATGTATCCCACTCGGAGGTCAATATCTCTGAAAATCCCAGAATAGCATTGAAGGGTCCTTTCAGGTCGTGAGCGATAATGGTGAAAAATTTGTCTTTTGCCTCATTCAGTTCTTCAAGCTCCTTCGTCAGGACATGCAATCTTTTCTCTGTTTCTTTCCTCTCAGTAACATCACGAACAATAGCCTGGATATAAACTTTCTCTTCTATATCCAGTCGATTCAGACTAACTTCCGCGTTGAAAAGTGTTCGATCCTTCCGGCAATGAGTCCATTCAAAGAACTGGTTCTCTCCTCTGAGGGCTGCCGTGATCTTCTCCATTGCTTTCTCTTTCGACAATCGCCCATCGGGTTGGATTTCCGGGGAAAACTCATATGGTGGATGGCCAATGATCTCCCCTTGTGTGCAACCAAAAAGTTCCAGGGTTTTAGGATTGCATTCAATAAAGATATCCTGGTCCATTAAAAAAATCGAATCGTTGGCGCTGTTGAATAATAGCCGGTATTTTTTTTCCTGCTCTTTCAGTTTTCTGTGTATTTCCTGCCGTTCGGAAACATCACGAATGATTGCTGTCGTGCCAATGACTGCCCCCAATTCGTTAAAGATAGGGGAGATACCTATCTCTCCGCGAAAAGTAGATCCGTCGATCCTCGTCAGGATGACAGGACTCTCTTCAATAGGTGTGCCCTGAATAACCCGCTCAAAGATGTCCTGGGCTTCTTTATGGGATGGGGAATCAGTCAGTTGATAAATCCTGGATCCCAGAAGTTCTTCCGCTGTTTTACATCCGAACAATCCAAGTGTCTTCCTGTTACACTGGATGATCTCCCCCTTTTGATTGGTGACAACAATAGCATTCGGCAGTTCAAGGTAGTGATTTTCGGAAAAAGATTTCACCATTTTTTTCAGATCCTGTGACATAACCTTTTAATTAGCAATCTGGTAAATTTACGATATCTTTATCCCCTTTTCAATTAAACAGAGAAAAAATGATCGGAAACGGAATGAAGACGAGGGACGAGGGACGAAGGAAGAGGGATGAAGGATGAGGGAAGAAGCAACTATTAAAATGGAAACTGCGATCCTTATCAGCGTCACCCGTTCAGGAGAAGATTCCTCTACCACCCACGAACATCTTGACGAACTTGCCTTCCTGATCGAAACAGCCGGAGGCATTCCCGGAAAACGGTTCACTCAGAATCTTGACTATCCCGATCCAAAGACCTATGTTGGATCAGGGAAGCTAGTTGAGATTGCCTCTTATATCACGGCTCATGAGATTGATCTGGCAGTGTTCGACGACGAACTCTCTCCCGGCCAGATCCGCAATATTGAGAAAGAATTTAATTGCCGTATCATCGACCGGAACAGCCTCATCCTGGACATCTTCGCACGCCGGGCCCAGACCGCTACGGCCAAAACGCAGGTGGAACTGGCCCAGAATGAATATCTTCTACCACGGTTGACCCGGATGTGGACCCACCTGGAGAAACAACGGGGA
Organism: uncultured Prolixibacteraceae bacterium; assembly: GCA_964449285.1. Taxonomy (GTDB): domain Bacteria; phylum Bacteroidota; class Bacteroidia; order Bacteroidales; family FEN-979; genus QYOJ01. The sequence goes on along the minus strand of CAYUZX010000055.1, from coordinate 6,663 downwards.
GGAATTGGGATGCGAGGCCCCGGAGAGCAGGAGATTGAAACCGACCGCCGTAATCTTCGCTTTCGAATCAAGTTGTTAAAACAGAAACTTAAGGAGATAGACAAACAGAATTCGACCCAACGTAAAAATCGGGCAAAAATGGTCAGGGTTGCATTGGTTGGGTATACCAATGTTGGGAAATCGACTGTCATGAATATGCTGAGTAAATCGGATGTGTTTGCAGAGGATAAACTCTTTGCTACACTGGATACCACCGTGCGAAAAGTTGTGATCGACACCCAGCCTTTTTTGCTCTCCGATACCGTTGGATTCATCCGAAAGCTGCCCCACTCCCTGATCGAATCGTTCAAATCGACCCTGGATGAAGTGCGCGAATCCGACATCCTGATCCATGTGGTTGATATCTCCCATCCCGATTTCGAAGAGCAGATCGACGTGGTGAAGCAGACCCTGGTTGAGATCGGTGCTGCCGACAAACCGGTCATCATGCTCTTTAACAAGATCGACGCATACCAAGCTGACCTGAAAGATCCCGACGACCTCACACCTGTGGGAAAATCCAACCTGACCCTGGAAGAGATGGAGAAGATCTGGGTCGCCAGGGAGAATACACCATTTGTTTTCATTTCTGCAACTGAAAAAATTCATGTTGATGTATTCCGGAAACTTCTCTACAAGGAGGTAAGGAAGATCCAGAGGACCCTGTGGCCGGAGACGAGGGAAGAGGGATATAGGAAGAGGAAAACGGAGAATTAAGAATATAAAACCGCAATAAATTGCGACTTCTCCAGCAATAGGCCAGCATCCCCAAAGCAAGAAGGATAGCTGTATTCTGCAACAATTCAAGGATAATTGACTGATTCATGGTGCAAAATCACAGGTAAATCTCACACTTTTATCTACATTTGTCCTTTCACATCTCTTCCGAAATGAAACTCAAGAAAGTTCATCTTTTAGCTCTCTCAATCCTTTCCGGTATCATCCTGACCATCGCCTGGCCGGAACATGGATTTCCCGGATTGCTTTTTATAGGTATTGTACCATTGCTTTTTATAGAGGATTACATCTACCGGAATCGCGAGAGGTTTGTGAAATTCAGTCTCCTTTTTTACGTCTACCCGGCTTTCTTTACCTGGAACCTCCTCACAACGTGGTGGATCTACAATTCAACCTTTATGGGAGCAGTCATGGCTGTGGTGCTCAACTCCCTCTTTCTGGCTATTGTCTTTCAGGTTTTCTCCTGGGCAAAAAAACAGCTGTCCAACAAACTGGCGGGATATCTGGCTCTAATCTCTTTCTGGATCGCCTTCGAATACCTCCATCTCAACTGGATCCTTACCTGGCCGTGGTTAACGGTTGGTAATGGTTTCTGCAGCTATTACATGTGGGTGCAATGGTATGAATATACAGGAGCGCTGGGAGGAACTCTTTGGGTGTTGGTGGGAAATATGTTGGTGTTTGAGGGGATACGAAGTGGAATTACGAATTACGAATTACGAATTACGAACGATAAAATCCAAACCAGAGAGAATCAGAGCCAAACTAAACCAAAATGGAAATTCTTAATTCTTAATTCGAAATTCTTAATTCTTACTTTAGTCTTGATCCTTTGGATTGGATTTCCAATTGCCGGTTCTTATATCATTTACAACAACTACTCAGAGAAATCTGATCCCGTGAATTTCGTTGTTGTCCAACCTAACGTTGATCCTTACAGCGAGCAGTACTCCCTGCCCCCGAACCAGGTGGTTGGACGAATCATGGATCTTGCAAGCCCCCTTCTCGACAGCACGACAAATTTTCTGGTTGCCCCCGAATCGGCTATCCAGGAGAGTATGTGGGAGGATGACATGAGAACCTTTATAACCCTCCGGTTACTCAAAGAGGTTATTGTTACTTATCCCCAATTGAATATCCTTATCGGCGGATCCACCTATAAAGCTTACGAAAATGAGAAGGCGTCAACACGAACAGCCAGGAAGTTCAAAAATTCAGATGGGTATTATGATGCATATAATACTGCAATCCTGATCAATTCTGCAGACTCACTTCAACTTTATCATAAATCGAAACTCACGCCAGGGGTTGAAGCGCTTCCTTCGTTTCGCGGATTCAAATGGCTTGAAAATTTTGCTATTAACCTGGGTGGTACGGTTGGGAGTCTGGGTACCGACAATTACCGCAAAGTCTATACAACGATTCAAACTGTCCCGGTCTCTCCTGTCATCTGCTATGAATCGGTATTCGGGGAGTTTTTTGCCGGGTTTGTTAAAAACGGCGCCAGGGTGATGATCATTATCACCAACGACGGATGGTGGGGTAATAGTCCGGGGCACCGGCAGCATTTTGCTTTTGCCCATCTCCGTGCGATTGAAACACGCCGAAGCATTGCCCGGTCGGCCAACACAGGCATTTCCGCTTTCATTGACCAGCGGGGAGATGCCCACGATGTGACAGAATACTGGGTTCCGGCCGTGATCAAAGGAATATTAAATGCCAATAGTGAGATTACGTTTTATGTGAAATATGGCGACTATATTGCCCGGATAGCAGTATGGCTTACAGCCGTTTTATTGGTAACAGCGGCTGCTATTGCTATCTTTGCCAGGAGGAAAATGGGGGCAAGGTAATGGGGTGATGGGGTGATGAAGTAGGGACGGGGCATGCCCCGTCCGTACGGATGAGGTCATGAAATGATTAAATGAAAAAGAAAACAATGAAAAAACCTGCAAATAACGATCATCCGATCAATGATCTCAGCCGGGAACGGTGGAGCCCAAGAGCGTTTGCCGATCGTCCAGTAGAGACGCGGCATGCAGCGTCTCTACTGGAAGCCGCCCGCTGGGCTCCCAGTGCGATGAATGAACAACCCTGGCGGTTTATCATAGGAATGAAGGGAGACTCCACCTGGGATCACCTCTATGCTACCTTGATTGGGTGGAACCAGCAGTGGGCCAACCGCGCCCCAATGCTATTGCTGGTTATTGGAAAAGAGAGGTATGGCTCTAACGAGAAAAACAATGACTTTCATACGTATGATTGTGGGCAGGCTATGGCTCACATCACCCTGGAGGCGACTAACCTGGGGTTATTCACCCACCAGATAGGCGGATTTTCGGCAGAGAAAGCGGTGGAGATGTTTGAGATCCCGGAAGGGTACAACCCAATTGCCATGATGGCCATAGGATATTACGGCAACCCGGATGCACTGCCAGAAGAGATGAAACAAAGGGAAATTGCATCCAGAGATAGAAAAAAACTGAAGGAGATCGTGTTTAGCAGAAAATTCGGAGAGCCCTCACCAATTGTATAATCACGTTCTTCGTGCTATCTTATCTTAGTAGTAATTTTTTTACAACAGGGAACACAGAGGAGGCACGGAGAGCACAGAAAAAATGATCTATGAAATATTTTTTCTTAATTTTCCTAACACTCGCAGTCATGATGACTGGTTGTAACCAACAAGGAGAGGAATCGAAGACAAAAGAGAAATCAAAACAACATATTGCTGCTGATATCCCTGTGTTTAATGCCGATTCAGCTTATATATACGTCGCAGACCAGGTAAATTTCGGCCCCCGCGTAAACAACTCGGAGGCTCATCAGCAATGTGCGGTTTTCCTGACAGAAAAGTTCCGGGAGTTCTCTTCGGATGTAATTGTTCAGTCGGGGACTGTCACTGCATTTGATGGGACTCCTCTTCAATTTCAAAATATCATCGCCTCGTTTGGCCCTTCCGGAAATAACCGGATCCTCCTTGGAGCACACTGGGATTCCCGTCCCTACGCCGACCATGATCCCGACGAGGGGAACTTTTACAAAGCTATTGACGGAGCAAACGACGGAGCCAGTGGGGTTGGGGTGTTACTGGAAATTGCCCGTCAACTGAGTATAAAGCCCCCTCCCATCGGTGTGGATATCATCCTTTTCGATGCCGAAGATTATGGGCCTCCTGAATCCCTTCAGGATAACCGAAATTCAGCGGATTTCTGGGGGCTTGGTTCCCAGTACTGGGCGAAAAACCCGCATCATCCCGATTATTACGCCAAATACGGCATCCTGCTTGATATGGTGGGTGCGACTGGCGCTACGTTTCTTATGGAAGGGGTCTCCATGGAGTATGCTCCTCACATAGTAAAAAAAGTGTGGGATATCGGGAACCTGATTGGATACTCTTCCTATTTTCAATTTCAACGGGGAGGGTCCATCACGGATGACCATTTCTTTGTAATCCGCGACAGAGGCATCCCAATGATCGATATTATCCACCTGGATCAAAGCTCTGAAACCGGGATGTACAAGCACTGGCATACGTTAGAGGATAATCTGGACAAAATTGACAAAGGCACTCTCCATGCTGTCGGGCAAACCTTGCTAACAGTCATCTACTCGGAGAAATAAGGGGCTCCCGGATCAAATCTTCGATTGTACTTTTTTGTTGAACTTCCGTTGCATCATCACAATGGAGTAGGAGTGATCCAGCAAGTTTGATGTGAGAGTCAGCAGATCCATCAACGCCATGCTTTTCCGGGTACTGATCTCTGCCTTCTTCAGCTTATGGATCAGATTGATCTTCAACTTCTCAATGATTTCGGCAACAGCCATCCTTCGCTGGTCGAGCTCTTCTGAACCTGCAGTCATCTTCTCTCTCACTATATGTTGAGCCTGCTCATAAAATTGTTTCATTGCGACTGCTAACCTGGTTAACTCCTCCTTTTCATCCGTCAGGAAGGGTGGATGGTGGTTGTCAACATAGTCGAAGCTCAGTTGCTGTAGCTGCTTCATATACCCGTGGGCCTCTTTCATCTGACCCAGAATCTGAATCAGGAAAACTCCGGCCTCAACTGCGGTATCATCTAGTTTCTTCAGGGTTTTATCGAAGGTCTTCCGTTGTGCTTTTGTCTCCTTCTGAAATTCCTTCATCTCCTTCGCCAGTTTGTTTAGTTGCTTTCTTTTTTCATTCACCAGGCCGAAAAGTGCACGCTGGTAAAAATCAGACATCTGCCCGGCAAAGGCATTCATTCTTAATTCACACCTATTGTATATCGACTGTGTGTCAATCAGTTCAATCTGATCATCAATTGCTGAAATCTCCTTTTCTTTCTCCTTTTTCTGATGGAAAATGTGGGTCTTGTAGACAAAAAAGAGAGCCAATCCTATCAGCAGGATGATGGCTATCAACCCGCCATAATAGATGAGTGTGGCTATAATTCCTGCCACTGTGAAGGCAATCAGCGCCGTGAAGAACCATCCTCCAACAACAGTTATCACACCGGATACACGGTAGACAGCACTCTCCCTCCCCCATGCACGATCGGCCAGTGAAGCGCCCATCGCAACCATAAAAGTGATATAGGTGGTGGATAGAGGTAGCTTGAGATTTGTCCCGATGGTGATCAGGATACTTGCAACCATGAGGATCACCGAAGCCCTTACCAGGTCAAATGCTGGGCCCTCTTTGGAGCGTTTGCTCTTATGAACCTGCTCAAACCGGATATCGATAGCCCTTAATACCGGTTTCGGCATCACGAAGGTGAAGGCTTTATTCATCTGTAGAGCCAGGGAGACCATCCCTCGGGCAAGCATGGAGGATTGGAAGGATTCATCGCCTTCATCCTGCCTGCCGAGGTTGATGGTAGTACTGGTTACCGAGCGGGCTTTCTTATTGACAAAGAGGGTGAACACCATGATTGCACCAGCTATTAAAAGAAATAACGTGGGAGTCTTTACTGGATTCCGGAGCATCTCCATCATGAATCCGCCAGGGTCGGCGCTGCCAGAAGCCTTGAAAATCTGGAAGGACTCCAGTCCGGCCAGTGGAACGCCGATAAAGTTAACGAGGTCGTTACCGGCAAATGCCATGGCTAAGGCAAATGTCCCAGCCATTACAATGATTTTTAAGATATTGATCTTAAATAGCCAGTAGAGAATCTGAAAAATAACAGTTGAACCGATCATGCTTACCAGAAGGATCATCCAGGTGTTCGATTTAAACCACTCAATTACCTCCGGGGTCAGAAAAGAGGATCCTTTCGCTCCCTTTACAAAGAGAAAATAGACCATCGCAGAAAAGGCAATCCCACCCCATAAGGAGCCAAAATATTTGATCTTCTCTTCGTATTTGAAGGTGAATACCATCCGTACTAAATATTGTATCAGAGCAGCTACCGTAAATCCGATTGCAATTGAGAGGAGAATCCCGGAGATAATGGCGAAGACCTTTCCCGTGTTTATATATTCGGCATAGGCGGCCATGGTATTTCCAGCATGGATGATCTTGATAGTTGAGATCGCAAAAGCAGCTCCCAGAAGTTCGAATACCAACGACACTGTAGTTGAAGTTGGTAAACCGGCAGTATTGAACATGTCCAGCAGTAATACATCCGTGATCATCACAGCCAGGAAGATGATCATAATCTCTTTGAAGGCAAAGAGTTCGGGATTAAAGATCCCCTTTCGAGCCACCTCCATCATGCCACTGGAAAAGGTCGCCCCTACCAGCACACCGAAGGCAGCTATGATCATAACGATTCGGAATGTACCCGCTTTTGAGCCTATCGCTGAATTGACAAAATTTACAGCGTCGTTGCTAACCCCAACAACCAGATCGGAGATAGCAAGGATCACTAAAACGATGACAATGAACAGGTAAAAGATCTCCAT
>CAYUZX010000054.1:19489-21971 GCA_964449285.1 uncultured Prolixibacteraceae bacterium | reverse complement strand
GATTTCGACCTGGAGTTACCGCGTGTCAAACGACGGGATGAAATCGGGGTACTGGCCAAGTCATTCTCTGTGATGCTCGAACAGTTAAAAGAGCACATCAGGACATTACAGCAAACCACTTCAGAGAAAGAAAAGATTGAGAGTGAACTCAATATAGCTCATACAATCCAGATGGGAATGCTCCCCAGGGAGTTTCCACTCCGGACAGAGTTTGAACTTTTTGCCGTACTTGATTCAGCTCGGGCAGTTGGGGGTGACCTCTACGACTTTTTTTTCCTGGACAAGAACCACATGTTCATCTCTGTGGGTGATGTTTCCGGGAAAGGAGTGCCCGCCTCTCTTTTCATGACGGTGGTGAGAACACTTTTCCGTTCCAGAACGATGGACGGCCAGCCGCTTCATCAGATCATGTCTTTGATCAACAAAGAGCTATGCAAGGATAATCCGAACATGATGTTTGTCACAATGGTTTCAGGAATCATCAACCTTAAAACCGGTACCATTGAGTTATGTAATGCCGGGCATAACCCTCCGCTGATCATGGACAGGGAAGGGAACGTGCAGAGAATGAGCCTCTTCTCGGCTATTCCGTTGGGGATACAGGATTATCACGGATTCAAGACCGAAAAGGTACAGCTTAAGCCGGGAGATCGCCTGGTTCTTTATACTGATGGCGTTACCGAAGCATTAAACGCTAACGATGAGTTTTACAACGAAAGCTATCTCTCGAGAGTCCTTCACGAACACAGGAGGGCGGATGTGCCTACGCTGGTGAAGCAGGTTGTTGCTTCGATCCATCAGTTCGCGGAGGGAGTTGAGCAGGCCGACGACATTACGCTATTGATTCTGGGTTACCAGAAGAGCAGTGACAGCAATGAAATTCCTGTGGAGACAACAACGATCCGGATCCCTAATCAACTGGAACAGCTACATTTTATCGTTGAAACGATAGATGAGATATCCCGCGACTGGAATATCTCATCCAAGGCATCGATGGAGTTGAACCTCGTATTGGAAGAACTCTTTACAAACATTGTATTTTATGCATTCCCTGATAAGAAAGAGCATATCATAGAAATAAAATTCAGCCTCTCTTCATCCGGTATTCTGGAAGTTATAATTATCGATGACGGCAACTATTTCGATCTGATTGAGGCATCCCAGGAGGTGAAACTCGATGCGGCTCTTGAGGAGAGGAAAGTAGGAGGACTTGGCATTCATTTCGTCAAACAGATGATGGATGAGATGAATTATGAACGAAAAGGGGGAAAGAACGTCGTTACCCTGAAGAAGTACATTAAATAACATTTTATACATATGGAAATTACAGAGAAAAAAGCGAAAAATTGCACTGTGGTCAGCATCAATGGTCGTTTGGATACAACCAACTATTCCGTGCTGGAGAAGAAGCTGATGGAGCTGATTGATGCCGGAGAAATCAAGTTGCTTGTCAATCTATCTAGCATGGACTACGTAAGTAGTAGTGGACTGCGTATCCTGCTGATGGCGCTGAAACGGATTACCATGGCAAAAGGCAAGTTTGCTTTATGCAGCCTGCAGGAGAATATCAAAGAGATTTTTGAGATATCCGGCTTTACGAATATTTTTGAGATCTGCGATAACGAAGAGGCGGGTCTTAAAAGTTTCTGATGCCTGATGCCCGATAAGTTTATCCGGTATCCGGCATCCGGTATCATTGTCATTGTGAGCATAGCGAAGCAACGGTATCATGGCCCACTTCATACACTTCACCGACCCCAACTCTCAGGAGATGGAAAATTACCTGAAGAGTATTCCTGCCTGCCCGGGCACATGCTTCTTTATTGATATCAACAAGTCGACTGATCTGAAGTACACTGGCGGACTTCCTGATTGGGGGCGGAAGCTGAACAATACATTCAACTTCATCTCTTTATTGAATGATTTTCCAGATAATATTGTCAAAGGGATCGGAGACGAGATCATGTTGTTTATTCCTGATGAACGATTAAAGGAAAAAAAGACGATCAAGACATACTATCAGTTGCTGGAGGAGATTTACTCTACTGTTTATAATATCTGTAGTTTTCCGGTCCCAGGGATGTTTCTTCCTTGTAAAGTCTCCATTCACTATTGTACCGAAGTCTATAATGTGACATTTTTCAAGGATGCGAATGACTATTATGGCAGAGATATTGACCTGACGGCAAGGCTTATGACTAAGGCAGTTGAAAACAGGATTGTACTTAGCGAGAAGTTCTTTGTGAAGGTTCAAAATGACCTGGTAAATCTTGGACTTCCTGCCAGTTTCGGATGTTTGTCCAACGTTTCCGGGAAGTTCCTGGAGCAATTCAGGGGAGTGCCGGAAAGTACTGAGTACCGGATACTGGAAGCTGGATCCTAGATACTGGATACCGGATACCGGATTTTGGATATACGATGCGAGATACGCGATTTGCGAAAAACCCGAAACCTGAACCGACAACCGACAACCGACAACCGA
>CAYUZX010000054.1:0-19389 GCA_964449285.1 uncultured Prolixibacteraceae bacterium | reverse complement strand
GTTACCGTTCTACTGTCGGGATCGGTGGTCTTTCTTTTTAAGAAGGATAATACCCTGATGCTGAAGCTACTGCTTGCCTTTAGCGGGGCCTTCCTGATAGGGATCACCTTTCTGAATCTCATCCCGGAGGTTTACGAGGAACCTGTTGAGTATGTGGGTCTGTTTATCCTGTTTGGTTTTCTCTTGCAGCTGTTGCTGGAACTCCTGACAAGAGGCGCTGAGCACGGGCACGAACACGATTGCGAGAACTGCCATAAGGAGGATCATATCTCTCCCGTGCTGTTAATGCTTGGATTGTGCATTCATGCCTTTTTGGAAGGGATGCCAATCGTCCCATCCTTTGATCCCGAAACACGGAACATCCTGATCGCGGGGATTGTCATCCACAACATCCCTATCTCCCTCACCCTCGTCAGCCTCTTTTTGCATTATGGCATGAAGAGAGGAAAGGTCATTGGCTTGCTCCTGGTGTTTGCCCTGATGACACCATTGGGATCTCTGGTCAGTCAGGTTATACAGGAGGCGACCCTAAATGACATCTCACATTACTTCAATTATGCGATGGCGATTGTCATTGGTATATTCCTGCACGTCTCCACTTCTATTCTTTTTGAAACCGAGGAGAACCATCAGTACAACCTACGCAAATTCCTGACAGTCATCCTCGGCCTTGCTGTTGCTTTTGCCATTACATTCTTCGGTCACGCCCATTAAAAATTCCTTTGCCGGAGAAAAAAAACTTATTACTTTTGCATCCCCAATCGCAAAGACGAAGGACGAAAGAGGAAGAACGAAAATGTAGGTATCAATTCTTAATTCGTAATACTTAATTCGTCATTCGTAATTGGAGAAGCCCAGGTGGTGAAATTGGTAGACACGCTACTTTGAGGGGGTAGTGCCCTTACGGGTGTGCAAGTTCGAGTCTTGTCCTGGGCACCCAGAAATGAAAAACGTCATTGTAAATCAAGTGTTTACAGTGACGTTTTTTCTTTGGTGTCAGGATCTTCCTGTTTTAGACACGTTGAAGTTTTCGTTACAGCTTAAAAAATTTACTGAGTGTGCGCTCCTTTCCGGAAGTAACCAGCAGCATATAAGGCCCAGGTGAAAGCGAAGCAACATTCCAGGCAGTCTTACGTTGCCCGGGCTGCAGTAGCTCAGTTCGGATCTCTCTGCCCATCATATCAAGGATTGAGAGGGTGATCATTTCGCTCACAGCCTGAACAGTCCTAATATTGATATTTACAACATCGACTGCTGGATTCGGGTATAAACTGATGTTGAAATTGGAATTCTTGCTGTCATCGATTCCGGCAGCGAGGACCAACGCTATTTCAAAGTCGATGACACCGGTTGAAGTGCCTTCGAATCCTGTAAATCTGAGGCGATAGACATTGGTAAATAGATCTTTCACATAAAAGAGCATGGAGTCTTCAATCAGGTATGTCATGGCATTGAAGTCAAACCATTTCCAGTCCCAACCAATTGTTGAGCGGCTACTGTCCCATGGGGCTGATTCCCAATCGTTGAATTCAGGATCGACCGGGTAAAACTTTTTCGCAACAACGGCAGGATTGCTCAGAACACCCGTCACAATAACAGGGGCTCCTGTGGGATGCCAGGCCATGTATTTGGTAAAGAGGATGTCCCAACTCTCCTTAACCGGCTGATAGTCGACCGGGATGTTAACCTGCATGTTGAATCCCACCATGACTTTTCCCGTAAAGGGGTCACAGTCTATAGAAACTTCCTGGAAATCGGATCCATCCAGATTGGCATACCGGAGGAGATAGGTGTTATCCAGAATATTCTTCTCAACGATCCACACTTTCTTGAAACTGTCATCAATGAGTTGCATGATGAAGATGGAGTCGCCGGTTATTATCTGTGTTGCCGGGTTGTATATTCCCCAGCCATAATCAGGATCTCCGGCGGAGTTGCGATTAAAGGCCCCGTTTTCCCAATCATCAGGATCGTTGTACATGGTGGGCCAGGTGTATAAATCGATGGTATCAACGGCATCCCAGCCGGAAATATCCGCATAGGGATATGTCCAAAGGGTTGCACCGGTACCATCATTGATGAGGATGCTGGCACTTTCGGGCGTGGTCATGAATGAAATGTCCCAAACATCACGGGCAGCCGACGAGGTGTTAAAGGTGGTAAACTGGTAATAAACTTCATTGGCATACCCCGATCCCATAACTACCTGTTGCGGTAACATCGGTATTTGGGCTAAGCCCGTCTCCGCGGATGCCATCAGGAATAAAATCAATCCTGATAACATAAATTTGAATTGTACAGTTGTCTTCATAATAACCTCCTGCTTTAACGGGTTAATCAATTTGATTTATTTTTCATCGCTCTATGGTTTAACGGTGATACAATTCGCAAATAGAGAAGCTGGAAGCAGTAGTTCAGAGTTAAACCAGAATCGAAGAGGTAAATATACAAAAATTAGAAAAATGAGTAAAATTGAAAAAACATTCTAAAAATCCAGTCTTCCCGGGAATGTGTTTACGGTGCCGTTTTTTCTTCCTCCTTCATCAGAATTTTTGCCTCTTGCTGGGTGCCCAGGAGAATTGCGATCCACCTGGTCTTTTCACTTTGCTCGAGCGTGATTTTGAGGGCCATCGTGAGAGGCACTGAGAGGAACATTCCCACAGTGCCCAGAAGGAATCCCCAGAAGACAAGGGCCAAAAATACTACCAGTGAAGATAGCCCAAGTCCTTTGCCCATCATCTTGGGTTCCACAAGATTTCCGATCACGGTGTTAACAGTGACATAGACAACCAGTGTCCAAAGTGCGCCTCCGAATCCAACCTGAACAAGGGCAAACAAGACGGCAGGGATACCTGCCAGGATTGAGCCGATGGTGGGAATGTAGTTTAACAGAAAAGCGATCAACGCCCATACGATCGCGTATTCCACACCGATGATTACCAGGGATAGCCAGATAAGTGCGCCTGTGATAATGCTTATCAACGTTTTGATGGATAGGTAGTGACGAATGCTTTTTCCAATTTGGTTCAGGAAGTCAAGAGATTCGCTCGGTCCTCTTGTCAGTACCTTTGCTTTGTAAGCAAAACTTTGATCCTCCAGCAGGATAAACAAAATGATGAAAAAGACCAGGAATGTGTTCCCCATTACACTGCCCAACGTGCCTAAGATTCCGGCAGTGATATTCATCACCCTCCCTGGATCTATCATTTCGCCAAGTTGCTGCTGGTTGAGATCAAACCCTTGTTCCTGCAGGAACTGAAAAAATGAGGCAGCCATGGCATTCAGACTGGCGGCATATTTGGGTGCATCCTGCCTGAAGGAGGAGAGGGAAGTACCGATGATCTCACCCATGCCGATAAAGATCGCAATCCCTCCCAGCAACACAATCACAATTGCTATCCAAAGCGGCACCCTTTTTCTAACCAGCCATTGAACAGGCTGTGAAAGGATGATGGCGATGAACAGAGCCAGTAAAAAAGGTGCTATGATGGAAGATGCATACATCATCCCCGCCAGGATAACAATGATTGCAGCAAAGATCACAAACGGAGATGTTTTACTTGATGATGAAGGATTGTTGTTCATATTGATAATAAATTTTAAGAGAACCAAGGCAACAGTTTCCTGTGGTTATTAGGAATCGTTTCATTATCTGTTCTTAACCTGGAATTATTGTCAAATGTAAGAAAACTACACGAACATAATATTCATTCCATGTGAGTTTGTGTTGCCTGGACAGTAACCAATTTTTTTTGGAGATTCACTAAAAAATCTTATTTTTGCACTCCCAATTTCGAAGCTAAATTCAGTTTTTACCTCGTACTTCTGACATCTAACTTCGAACCGCTGCCCAGATGGCGGAATTGGTAGACGCGCTAGTTTCAGGGACTAGTGTCCATTGGATGTGCAGGTTCGAGTCCTGTTCTGGGCACACGAAAATGAGAAACGTCATTGTAAATCAAGTGTTTATGATGACGTTTTTTCTTTGGGGACTCTATAGGGGACTCTTAACTCAGAGAAAAGTAATCGTTCTTCTTTAACAAATGATATTAAATCGGAGGATCAATATCAATGTCTTCAACAATCAGGTTAACTTAATCCCTCAGATATGCTAGCTCTTTTGGATGATAGGCTGATTAACGCACCAAGATCTTCCGGGTTTCCACTCTGTCATCAAAATAAAGGCGAAGAATGTATAATGCAGGTTTCAAATCAACTTCAAGGTTATTACCGTGAAAGAAGCCATGTCTAAAAAGTTCTCTTCCGTTTATATCGGTGATTGTCATCGCATTGAATCTAATAGGCTGGTTAAATCGTATGTTATTGTTTTCCACTGGATTCTCAATGGAAATCACTTCCACATCTGATTTTATAATTCCTGTTACTGTTCTGCAGCTATCTGATAGGGAATTTTGATCCTCAATGAGTCCTTTTGGAGTTAGGTCTAGCCCAATAAATCCTGGGTAAGTTTCTGGATACTTTTCTCCTCTAAAGAATGCATTGTCTGATTCATAGATATGGCTATATTGTGTATATACTCTATTCCACCCAACAGGACTTTTATATGTCCACAAGTGTTCCCAGTTTTTTGTTACTTCAGATATTTGGCCTAAAGAAGTTTGAGTGATAATAAAATTCCCGTTTGGCATGCTATGAGCTCCTGATTTATTTTCTTCAAATACAACTTCTCCTAAAATTGATCCACTCCATGTCCATTCAAAATCTAATGGAGCAAACACATTGTTCTCTTTCCGGTATGCCCCATTCTCAAACGAAGGTGTTATCAGATGTACAGAACTGAATGTCCCTGTGCCATCACCTCCATTATTAAAAACAGATATCTTCCCTTCATCAAGATATCCTGGTTCCACCCATTTTGCATCATGTGGTTGAAATGTTTTTTGATCATGAGCTCTACCTTCACGGTAGACTTGTGGGTTTCCCCATCTCCATAAAAAATCACCTCCCATACCTGAATTTCCACCACTATGACCCGCAGCTTCTAAGGTTGTTGTACTATGATCGATGATGTACAACTCACTTAAATGTCTGGAAGTAATGATAATTTGATCAAGAGCAGCGTTGAAACAAACAGCATTCACATGAGTATAATCTTGAGGGTAATTATTCTGAAAGTTTAGATCCAGAAGCTCAGGATGATCTTTGACAACTCCGTAGTTCAATTTCGTACTATCAAAATCCTGAATTAAATGGTCAAAGAATTTCCATTCCCAAACGATGTGTGCTTCATGAGTCCCAACTGGAGATATTTCAATCAGTTTGTCGAGCCAGAATTTCGGTAAGAGGTTTGAAGGATCTCTCCCTGCAGCAATAATTTCAGCCTTCAAATATATATCACGAACAAGACATAAGATATTCCCATTGGGGAGCGGATGAATATCATGATGTTGCCTTATTCCATTCGCTGTTGTAGGATAAGACCAGAGGAGGTTATTATCCCAGTCTCGGATTTCAAGAGAATCCGAGCCTGCACGCAACAAGGTTCCATTATCGAGCAAATAACAGGTTAATGCAGGAGGTTCAGAAAAGATCCATTCATTTATTTTTTCTCCGCAATTATCAACTAAATAAACACTGTGACTAAAGTCAGGACTAAAAAGCGTATATCCTTCAGAAGCTTTAGGATTATGAAAGAGAAGTCCCACTGTGGGTGATTGAGCGTGGCCAATAAATCCAATTGCCAGCATTGCTGACAACAGAACAGTCTGAAATAATTTCTTTTTCATGATTTAGTTCTTAGATGTTATAAGGGTATGATTATAAGGAGGAAACATGTGATATTGATTTCGAGGATCGAAATTAAATAAGAGTTTGATCTCTTTGACAAATACATAAAAATATCTTTAAGAAGCTTTTGTATGGTACCTAAAAATCCTCATAACAAAAAAATCCCGGAGTAATACTAATCCACCTCAGGAACCATGTAGTTATTCTCAGGACTTTGTGAGCCTATCAAACACCCTTTGTGTGTATTGAGATGAATAGCCTCCCAATACAATCGACTTCATCTTAGCTTCATCATTCTTGACGTTTTTCATGTTCTGGAAATAACCAGCTACGGCATTGTAAACCCCATAACCGGTCCCCCTGATGCTATCAATCTCTGAGGCTTCATGATAGTATTGAATTACATTATCTATCATATTGGTCTTCCTCGTTGACAATTCAACATCACCTGTCAGAGCCAGGGCTTTGATCTCATCCTTATTCAGAAAGGCTCTGGTCACGATTGATTTCATGTCCTGATCTGACACCCGTTTATCATAAAGAAGACGATAAGCATCCTGAAGTTTGTCAAGGTACTTGGAGTGAAGCCCCATGATGGTAGCAGCCTCCAGGAACCGTTCCTTTACATTCTGGGTGTGCTTGATATAAACCCGGTTTGTGCAATGGGAGAATGAGGCATTGAGTGTGTTCTGGCAAACTACCCTTACTGAAGTAAAGAATGCTGTGATCGCCATAGAGCCATCGTGGGAGGAGCAAAGAACAAGGTAGTTTTCGATTGGACTGTCGCTGCCAATGATGATCTGCTTTGGAAGCTTGGCTGTGATGAAGATCACTCCTCCTTTCCCAAGGCAACCAGCAGTTTCATAGAGGGCCTTTCCTTCTCCTACTATCTGATCAAAAAAGGTGAAAACATCACGATTCTTGACGATGGTGTAATCTTTCCCAACCAAGCCCAAAACCTCATTATTATCTTCCCGAACCGTTACAAAGTGATCCGGAACTTCAAGCCATCTCTCTGTGAGAAGGCGTTGTTTCTCTACTGTGAAGTCCAATCCTCCATGTTCTATTGCTTCTTTTGCCGTAAATACATGGTCAAGGACTGTTCCCAGCTTATGCCAGGCAGGCTCAATAGCACTGACAAATGAATATTCGTCAGTATTGTTGTTATAGTTTAAGTTGTGCATATCGCTTATTTTTAAAGGGTTAATGATAAATTTTTTCTCTTTAAGGATCAGATAACATCTGTTTTAATTATATCTTTACTATGGGAAATGAAACCAATAAACCCATCAAAATGAAAACATCCAGGATTATTAGCTTATTTGCGGTTTTGATAATCGTAACGTTAACGATATCTTACAATTCCTGTAGCAAAACGGAAGAGACACCCACCAACACTGTTCCGTTATTATCCACCAGGATTGCGTCTGGTGTTACTAATTCCTCAGCAACAGTTGGGGGTATAATAACATCAAATGGTGGAGCTACTGTAACTATAAGAGGAGTTTGTTATAGTACTTCTTCAAATCCTACTGTCATTGACAACTCTATTCAATCAGGAAGTGGAACTGGAACCTTTGATTGTGAAATAACAGGATTAAATCAAAACACAAAGTATTATTTCAAAGCCTATGCCATGAACAGTGTAGGCATTGGATATGGCGATCAGAAATCGTTTACAACACAAGATGGAGGAGGTGGAGATTTACCAACTGTCACTACAAACACTGTCTCCAATATTACTCAAACCTCAGCCACTTGTGGCGGAAATATAACAGATCAGGGGAGTTCATCAGTCTCAGTCAAAGGTGTTTGTTGGAGCACTTCTTCTAATCCAACAACTTCTGATTCACATACAACTGATGGTATTGGCCCAGGAAGTTTTACAAGTAATATCACAGGGTTAACAGCCAATACTCCATACTACGCGCGTGCTTATGCCACAAACAACGCCGGGACTGCTTATGGAAACCAGGTTAATTTCACTACAACTGGTGGCAGCGCCGGCGAGCCCTGCCCGGGCATCCCCACCATCACCGACCCTCGTGATCTACAAGTCTATCCGACGGTTCAAATAGGGAGTCAATGCTGGTTGCAAAAAAACATGAATTACCAAACAGGAAATAGCTGGTGTTACGATAATAATACATCAAATTGCACTACCTATGGCCGGTTATACGACTGGCAAACAGCGCTTGGAGCCTGTCCTTCGGGCTGGCATTTGCCAAGTGATGCAGAATGGACAGCACTTACAACTTTTCTTGGCGGAGAACCCATTGCAGGAGGAAAGATGAAGGAGGCGGGAACAGCTCATTGGTCATCTCCAAATACCGGGGCAACCAACTCCAGTGGATTCGCTGCCCTTCCGGGCGGCACCCGGTACAGCAATGGCAATTTCGGCAGTCTCACTAACTACGCCTACTTCTGGTCGTCGACGGAGTACTCGTCCTCAGGCGCGTGGAGCCGGCTCCTCTACGGCAATAACGCGTACGTGAACCGTTACAGCGGCAGCAAGACAGATGGTTGTTCGGCCCGCTGTGTCCAGGATTGAGTGCGCCCAGACGCACACAAAACGACCGGGGAATAACCCCGGTCAATATATGTGATCTCTTTGTTATCAAAGTGATACAATACTAAGATCTCAAGGAATTTTCGACAAAATCATACCTCAATTTTTTCATTCCTTCTGGAACAATCTTCGATTGGACATATATTACAGACTTTTGGGATAGGTATCATTGGCCATCCAATTGACTCCCAAAAAAGGGAAGAAGATATAACCCACCGCATCGTTCGGTGCAGATCAACCAGTCGGGCAGTTGCTTTTGTAGCCTTCTGAGGATCTGAGTCATTGATAACGGTGATGACAGGGATATCCCTGTACCCTGCATGGACAAGCCGACGGTGTTGACTACCCCAGGCCGATCGGAAGAGATCAGTCTCTCACACACCTCACACTAACCCCGCTGTTCTTTCTGTAAAGCTCATAATAGGCGCCAGCGAAATGAGTGCTTAACCAGATGCCTGCTATCGTTTCTTCATCAGGTGTAGATGACCACCAATACCCACTGGGACCAAGATCAGAAAAAAATCCTCCGAAAGAACTTCGGAAACCACCCGGAAATGCTGAAAACCCACTTTCATTCGTTCCGAAGTAATTGGGAGGGTTCCAATAGGGGTGTTCATGCCATGCAGTGAGGCCCGACTTAAGCTTTCCTCCGGCAACCGAGGCCCCCCCCAGGTGGCTGCATAGTGTATCCCACTCTCCGATGGAGGGAATGTGCCAGCCATCCGGACAAAGGCTGCTGGAATCGGTTAGAGCAAACCAGTTGTACAAGGCTCCATAGTATTGGCCAAATGTTTCGAAATCATTGTCGTACCATGAAAAGGCTCCCGTAGTAAGTTCTGTCCATTGTGCATAGTTGGAGACATTAGGAATTGCGGCCTGGTTGTTATAATGGGTCACTTTCAAATTCTCAGCCATCCACTCCTGGTTTCCGATGCGTACTGTTTGGTAAATATTCCCATCGATATCGGTCATGGTACCAAACATGGTTTTCAATGCGATCTGGTCACTATACCCGGTACCGGCTTCGTTTGTTGCATAGGTCCGGACGTAATAAAGCGTATTTGGGCTCAACCCCGTAAGGGTGGCGGTGAAGAATCCCATTCCTGAACCTCCCGGGGCGTTACCGTCAATCACAGTCGGCATTGGGTGCACGCTCCAGCAAATGCCACGTGCAAGAATCTCCCCACCTCCGTCGTCTAGAATCAATCCACCTCCCTTGGCAGATGTTGTTGTTACTGAACTTAACGGATCCGTGACAACTGCCGGAACCGACGTTTCTTTCTTCTTACAGCTGCCTGAAAGCATGAAAAAAATCAGGAGCAATGATAATTGCGTTACGAGTATCGTGCTATTTATTTTCATGTTAAATTTGGTTTTTAAAACCCACTCAATTCCATCGTCACCGTTGGGATCAGCAGAAGAAATCCCAGAAGGAACAGAATCAAAATGAAGGGGAATACCCACTTTACCCACTTGGAATAGGGAATTCGGGCGATGCCAAGAACACCCATCAAAACACCGGAAGTAGGTGTGATCATATTGGTGAATCCATCTCCGAACTGGAAAGCCATAACTGTGGCCTGGCGGGAAACCTGGATCAAGTCGGAGAACTGCGACATGATGGGCATGGTGAGTGCAGCTTTGGCCGAGCCCGATGGCATAAAGAGGTTGATGAATGTCTGGATTACATACATCATGCTCACCGAGGTGAATTTGCCCCAGTCGGCCATCCCGCTGGCTACATAGTAAAGCAGGGTGTCGATCACTTTACCGTTCTTTAGAATGATGATGATCCCTCCGGCGAGGCCGACAATCAATGCAGCAGAGAGGATGTCCTTCACGCCATCCAGGAAATAGTTGGTGATCTCATTCAACGAATAGTTCATGGCGAGCCCCGAAGCAAGACCCATTACAAAGAAGAGTGTGGCGATCTCCATCACATACCAGCCGTAACCCATCACCCCAACAATCAGAAAGATAATTGTGAATGCCAGCAGGTTGAGGATAAAGAATTGAACGGTTCTCAGCAAGGATAAAGCGCTGGTCAAAAGAAACAGGCCGGCAAGAATAGGTAAGATCGGGAAGGTCCAGGAGAGGTTACCGATATGAATGGTCGATTGCGGGTAGATGATGGAATAAACGATTAGACAAACCTCGATGATACCGAAAACCAGCCAGGCCGACCATGGTGTTTGAAAGGTAATCTGTTCCACTTCCTCTCGGTTTGCTTGCCTCCAGTAAGCATCATCTTCATAGACTACAGACCGCTTCGGATCTTTTTTGATTTTGTTGGCATACCGCAAGATGTATCCGATCCCAATGATGTTGATGATGATGAAACAAATAAATCGGTATTCAATACCGGAAAAGAGCGGCAGGTCGGATAGGCCCTGTGCAATCCCAATGGTGAAGGGATTCAGGATGGCGCCTGTGAAACCAAGACCAGCGGCTACAAAACAGAAACTAACACCAACGATTGAGTCGTATCCCATCTTTATTGCCAGTGGGACGAAAATGATTGTGAACGCGATTGTCTCTTCGCTCATGCCAAAAACAGCGCCGAAGATGCTGAACATAAGCATGATCAAAACGATGATCAGGTTATCGACCCCCACGGATCGGAGCAACCGGTTATGCTCCATCTTTTTGGTAAAGCGGAGGAACGCAAAGATCCCCATGTCGATCGCTTTGGTCTTATTCATGATCCAGAAAGCGCCACCGATGAGCAGGATGAAGACGATGATATCTGCTTTATCCACAAACCCGTCGAAAATGGCGGAGAAGATCTCCCAGGTTTGAGGAGCATTGCCGGTGAACTGGAAACTTTCGGGATTGATCACTTGCCGGTCGATACCATTTACCGTAAGAGTTTCTCTGTTAAAAGTGCCTCCTGGGAGGAACCAGGTGAGAACAGCGGCAAAAATGATAATAAAGAATACGATGACATAGGTGTTCGGAAAAGCGCGTTTTCTTTTTTGCGTCATGGGAAGGATCAGTTTGCAAAGGCTAAAATAGAAAATTTTCCTTCACGCTAGTTAGAACGGGCTGCATTCCGGTTATATAATATATATATTCGGTCTGAATCTGTTGTTGTTCAAATTGTTTGCACTGGGAGATATCGCGCATGGTTGCCATAAGCGCCGATGGGTTCCTGTTGCTATTGTGGATTAATTAACCAGGCTAGTTGGAAGGATCAAATTTCCTGACAGGGTTATTGTTGTTAAAATATATTCCCCAACATAGGCCTATTCCTCTGGGCTCGCCTAATTCCCAGGGCTCATCAAACATTTCAAACCAGAATGTGGTGTAAACCTTGTTTGGAGGGAAAACAGTTGATCCCTGGTTGTTTCCTCTGATCCAGGAGAGAGATGCTGCATAATTCTTAGCCATGTTGATTTTGTTTTCCCATTCAGCAGGTACTTCAGTTTCATTGTCTTTTGTCCCACTTGGCCAGCCCATTTCACCAATGATAACTTTTAGTCCGGCATCTTCACAGGGTTTTATAGCGTTGCCTTAAGAATACCCGATAAACGGGTAGTGATTATCCGATAAAAATTCCGCAACTTTGTTTGATGTCAAACAAAGTTGCGGAACAATGAATACAAGTGAATTCAGAAATCATGCTCATGAACTGGCCGACTGGATGGCCGATTACCTGGAGCATGTAGGGGAGTACCCGGTAACACCTCAGGTAAGTCCGGGGGATATCAAGAAGCAGTTACCATCTGCAGCTCCTGAACATCCTGAATCCTTTGAATCCATCTTCGGGGATTTCCGCTCGGTGATCGTCCCGGGCATGACGCACTGGCAGCATCCTGGTTTTCTGGCCTATTTTCCGGCGAATAATAGCGAACCATCAATTCTGGCAGAGATGCTTACTGCCACTTTGGGAGCACAATGTATGCTGTGGCTCACCTCACCGGCTGCAGAAGAGTTGGAGGAGCGTATGATGGAATGGTTGCAGGATATGCTCGGATTACCTACAGAATTTACCGGAGTGATACAGGATACTGCATCATCTTCCACGCTTGTGGCTATCCTCACAGCCCGTGAACACCGGACTGGATTCGAGATCAACAGACGGGGATTCACTCTGGCCGACCGTTTCCGGGTCTACACTTCCACTCAGGGCCATTCATCAATCGATAAAGATGTCAAGATTGCCGGTGTTGGGATTGAAAACCTGGTAAAGGTGGAAGTGGATGAAGAATATGCCATGATCCCATCACGGCTTGAAGAGGCAATACAGAATGACTTTAACCAGGGATTCGTCCCATTGTGCGTTGTATCAACGATTGGAACCACCAGTTCCACAGCCGTCGACCCCATCGAAGAGATCGGCCGGATTTGCCGGAGGTATAACGTGTGGCATCATGTCGATGCCTCTTATGCTGGTTCTGCCCTGATCCTGCCTGAGATGCGCTGGATGAGCAAGGGGGTAGATCTGGCCGACTCATTTGTATTTAATCCCCACAAGTGGTTGTTCACAAACTTCGACTGTTCCGCCTACTTTGTGAAAGATAAACAGGCACTGATTGATACCTTTAGTATTCTTCCAGAATACCTCAAAACCCCGGAGGATAAAAAGGTTAACAACTACCGCGATTGGGGGATTCCCCTTGGAAGACGGTTCCGCGCCCTGAAATTGTGGTTCGTTATCCGAACTTACGGCATCAGCGGGTTGCAGGAGAAAATACGGAGCCATATCCAATTTGGCCAGTGGTTGAAAGAGGAGGTTCGTGATTCTCAGGGCGTGGAACTGATGGCTCCGGCGCCGCTGAACCTTGTCTGCTTTCGGTTCAGTCCGTGCAGTATGACCTCAGAAGTAGAGGTGGATCTTGTCAATGCGAAAATCCTGAATCACCTGAACAAAAGCGGGAATGTATTTCTCACCCAAACGAAACTCAACGAGAAGGTGGTACTTCGCTTCGTGGCCGGACAAACTCACACCCGATTTGAGGATGTGCAAGAGGGGTGGAGGAAGATTTACGAGACAGGGATATCAATCTGCCGGGAACAAAAGGCCTGAAAAAGGCACACTTACTAGAATTGTGCTGACAGTTACGAATTTCGCTTTGATCCTCGTATCTGTATTTTATACATTTGTTGCTCAGACTTTAATTTGATCAGTATGAAAAAGTTAAAAATCTTTGCGATATTTATGTTTGTTGCAGTCATCTCACTTCCATCCTGTAAAAAGATAGAACAAACACATGAAGACAGCGGTATTTCAAAACGCATGGACGAAATGGCTGTAAATCCCAACTTCTCATGGGAGACATCACGGGTTGTAGAATTCAGTTTGACGGCTACAACCACCGGGGTTGTTTACATCAAACCAGTAGAAGGACAAAGTTACTTTCACAAAGGATTGCTTTCAGCTGGGGAGACTTATACAATTCAGGCTACAATCCCTTCTTCCGTCAAAGAAGTAAAACTATCATTGAACGGTTTTACTTGCACGCTTCCTATCATTGGGAACAAATTACAGTATCAGTTTAACTAATGAAATCAGCCATGAAAACAAAACAACTAATTTTAGTATTGGCCTTCATGCTGGCTTCTGTCAGTGCGATATTTGCGACCACGAGGTACGTTTCCTTAACCGGAACCAGTGAATCGCCATATATCACTCCGGCTACAGCAGCAAATACGATACAAGATGCAGTGACTGTGAGCGTTACTGGTGATTTAATTCTGGTCGACAATGGGACTTATGTGCTCACTACACTCATTGATTTAGGGACTAAAGGCATTGTTGTGCAAAGTATGAATGGTCCTGCCGTGACGATAGTGGATGGAAACAATGCTGTAAAATGTTTTGAAATAGATCATACAGATGCCCTGATAGACGGCTTTACAATAATAAATGGAAAAAACCTCAGTGGTTATGGAGGTGGAGTGGAAATTCAAAATGCTGGAACAGTGCAGAATTGTATTATCACAAATAACCAGTCGAGAGATGGCGGAGGTGTTGCTTTGCATAGTGGAGGTGTGGTTCAGAACTGTATTGTTTCTGAAAACACTTCCCAATATGGAGGAGGGATTCGCTGTTATAACTCTGGAACTACCGTGAGAAATTGTTTGGTAATAAATAATACGACTACCAATCTAGGCGGTGGCATTAACACATGGAATGGGGGTGATATTTATAATTGTACAATTGCTCATAACACTTCTCCCCCCGGTAATGGTGCCGGAATCCGTACCAGACAGGCAGGTCATGTATTTAATTCTATAATATACGAAAATTACAACACGTCAGGTATTCTTGAAAACTGGGATGTGGATGGAAGCGGGTACACATATAACAACGTATGTACGGTTCCTCTGGCTCCGAACGGGTCTAATAACATTACATCTGACCCAAACTTCGTGAGCATCATACCAGGATCAGAAGACTATCATCTCCAGGCTGGATCTCCTTGTATAAATACAGGGCTCAATGCCGGCTGGATGGCAACCGTTCTGGATCTCGACGGAAATACTCGGATTCAGGATGTTACAGTAGATATGGGACCCTATGAATCATCGCCCGTCCCGGTGGATACAGATGGCGACGGTGTTCCTGATGTAGACGATGATTACCCGAATGACGCTAGTAGGGCTTTCAATAACTATTTCCCTGCTTCCGGGTACTGTACACTTGCGTTTGAAGACCTATGGCCTGGCAAGGGAGACTATGATTTCAATGACCTGGTTTGTGATTATACGTTTCAAACAGTCACCAATGCTTCCAACAAGGTCGTAGAGATCTTTGGGACATTTGTAGTCAAAGCTTTTGGTGCCAGCTACCACAACGGATTCGGGTTTCAGTTTGCAAACGATAACGTAAGCCAGGCTGACCTCAATGTCTCTGGTTTCGATATCGAGTCAGGAAGCTACATAATCCTTGCGGCAAACGGCGTTGAATCAGGACAGACAAGACCAACCATCATTGTATATGACAATTCATTCCGTTTGATGCAGTGGCCCGGGAGCGGAACTGGCATAAATACAGTACCTGGAGCTCCATACGTGACCCCTGATACCCTGAGGGTAACCATCGAATTTACGTCACAAACGTATTCTATTACACAGGTGGCAATAGATCAATTCAATCCATTCATTATTGCCAATCTCGACCGGAATGTAGAGATACATCTCCCCGACAAACCTCCTACAAGCCTTGCCGATCTCGCCCTGCTTGGAACCGATATGGATGATAGTGATCCCGGTAGCGGACGGTACTATAAGACTGCAACAAACCTCCCATGGGGGCTTAATTTCTATCAAAGCTTTGACTATCCTGTGGAGGAGGTTGAGATTGTTGATGCCTATAACCACTTTGTAGAATGGGCTGAAAGTAATGGTCTGTTATATCCTCTATGGTATGAGGATAATCCTGGCTACAGAAATGCTTCCAATATTTACTAAGACCTGGATTTCAGGGTGATATACTCAAGGATCAACGGCATCTCGCTTTCAGGGATGCCGTTTTGTATCAGGTAGGGCTGGTCTTCAAGGAAGGCTTCTATAAATACTTTTCTACTGATGCCATGATCGTTCAGGGCAGTCTGGTAGTATCCAAGCGCCTTCTCTTTATCCCCCTGACATAATGCAACATGACCCGCATTCATCAAGTCATAAGGCCCTGGATTTTCTGCCGATTCCAGGATTTCCTGATATGCGTCTGAGGCTTTCTGCAGTTCGCCCAGAATGAAGTGACAGTAACCTATGGGCCGCAAAGCCTTCAGGTTTCCTGGCGAAAAGAATCTCACCTGAGTGTAATGCCTGATAGCTTCATTGTACTCTTTCAGGTTGAGATTGCACTGCCCTGCCTGGGAGTGTAAGTTCAGATCCTCCGGCTGTAGTTTTAAAGCCTCTTCAACGAATACCAGCGCTTGTCTGAAGTCATTTAATTTCATGCTGCATAAAGCCATCTTTTTCAGTACCCAGAGACGGTCTGTATCGAACAGTTCTGCCTTCTTGTATGCGTCAAATGCCTCTTTCCATCTTTTACTCTTTTGCCATGCATATCCCAATTTCTGATAAAGCTGACTACTTGTATTACCCATTTTTTCCTGGTAAGAGAACATGTCAATGGCCTTTTTCCAGTGATCTTTGGAGAAGTAAAACGAAGCTAACTGATCAAGAAAAATTTTCTGATCGGAAAATTTTTGCAAAAAATACATATTGGGATAATCCAGATCCAATTGGAAGATATCCTCAAACTCTCCTTTTTGGGGATAGAGTTTGTAAAACCGGTAGAGATCCTGAATATACTGTGTAAATATGGCATTTGAGATCATTGCCGGATCAAGAATCTCTTCTTCAGATGCCATCTCTTTCATCTGCTCCAACTCGGCTTCAAAATGGGTAACAATCATGGAGCGTTGCTGGGCAGGGATTGCCTTAAAATTCAAGCCAAAAGAGTATTTGTCGGAATTGCAGATGTAAAAGGCTTTCTCCAGTCCCTCCATCAACCGAATGCGAATCGCCGAATCCTCACTCTCTCCCTCCTGAAGAACAGGGTGTTCATGATAAAAAGGAATAAACCAGTTCCTCATCTCGTTAAAGAAGTCAAATCGTTTCAACATAGCAAAAGTGCTCATAAAGACATCTGCGCCCTCCATTTGCATCCTGGAAAATTTTTCGATTTTCTCAAACAGGCCAGGCACTTCATCGATCATCTCCTTCCAAACAGGATTCTCTCCTTCAGGATCCTCATCCACTACATTGTCGAGTTGCAGTTTATCCCCAAGTTTGGGCATCATCTTCTGCATATCTGGTAATACTTCTTCTTCAAACTCTTTCGTGATCCGTTCAGTCTCGCCGGCCATCAATAACTGTAAAATAATGGTTTCTACCTCTCTGCAGATCTCTTCATCCCCCGAAAGATCATCGATGAGCCTCACCAATCCGGGATAAAATCGGATCCGATCGTTGTATCGAATTAGAGTCAGTACGAATCCGGTTAACGCACGGTGATAGACCTGGGATTCGTGTTTCAAGATAAATTCAGATAGCAGCTCCAGTTTTTGCGGATCAAAGTAGTTGAACATGCTGATTGTCAGTGAGCTAACAACAAGACATTTTTCATACCACGCCACGCCGTTGTCCTGATTGACATGCCGGATCAGCATGATATGGGAATCTTTCAACTCTGGAACAAGCCAGATAAGTTTAAAGATGGAATCAGTAACAGGAGAAGAGTGTGTGCCCTCTCCCTCTATCAACTCAGAAACTTCATGGGAAAAAAGGACCTCTTCGATCTTCGACGCAATAACTGAAGGATCTGTGCCAAACTCCTGATTGAGCCGTGCCCTGATCAATTTCTGACCCGGAAATGAGTCCTCCAGGAGGTGGGCAGCAAGTTCATCCGCGAGGTTGAGAATGGAAGCTCCAATAGAGCAAAGTATCTCTTCACGCCTGGGATCAGCATAGCCTTCATAGGTGTATTTAAGGAGATTGTGGTAATTGTCCTCTAAGGACTCAATCTCGTAGAAGAAGTCGGATCGGGTCCCTTGCCGGATCAATAAATGCAGTGTCTCAAGAGCAGTGGCTAACCGCCCAATCTTCACATCCCTGCGAAGGGACCGACAACTGTTTTCAATCTCTTTCCGGGTCATCGGTTCTACTTCCACCCCCCCCCAAGAGCCAGATAAAGATTTACAATCCCAAGGAGGTCGTCGGTTTGGGCCAGGGAGAGTTGGATCTGTGCTTCATACAAACTACGCTGAGCATTGATGACATCAAGGTAACTGGCATAACCGGCGTTAAAAAGCTGGTTGGAAAGATTAAAAGAGGTTTGGGCAGCAGCAACCAACTTGATATTTTCTCCAATAACTTCCTTCTGTTTTTCTACGGTAAGAATTCCGTTTGAAACTTCACTGATTGCCGTATAGATCGTTTTCTGATAGTTTAGAAGCATCTCCTCATTGAATGCCTGGGCTTTTCTTAGATTGGCTTTCAGTTTGCCAAATGAAAAGATCGGCGCTACAAGGTTTCCTACGGCAGATCCGATCAACCCGGCGCCAATATTGGAGTATCCAATATTGGCGCTGATACTCAATGAAGGGAGCATGTATGCACGGGCAACACCGATTTGGGCATTGGCGGAGATCAACGTCTGTTCGGCCTGAATGATATCGGGCCTGCGGGTGATCAACTGCGATGGGATTCCTGCTTCCGGAATCACGGTAGGATTGATCTGATTGATGATAGAATCGCCTGTTAATACCACTCCAGGAAGTTGCCCCACAAGCAGTTGAAGCGCGTTTTCCTGCATGCCTACAGCTTTTTCAAATGCCGGTATCTGGGTCTTAAGGCTTGCCAGTTCAGCTTCGGCCTGGGCCACAACCAGACCGGAAACTGTACCTGCTACCATCTTTAGTTTTACAAGCGATAACGCCTCTTCCCTGATGGTTACATTATATTTTATAATTTGCAGCTGATCCTGGTATTCTACCAGGTTGAAATATCCGGATGCAATATTTGCAATCAGGGTAATGTAGACGGATTGCCGATAAGCCTCCTGAGCCAGGAGGTCGGCACGAGCCGATTCCTTGGCACGACGTAATTTTCCCCAGATATCCAGTTCCCATGTTAGGTTTGCAGTGCCGTAAAAATCCTTGTACTCTATTGTTCCCGAAGGAGGAGTTTGCTGGTTTTGGTAGGCAGCAGTTCCACTAACGCCTAAAGAAGGCCAGAGGTCAGCCCTGACATTTTTAAAAGATGCCCGTGCCTGGTTGACTCGTTCGATGGCCATGAGCAGATCAAAATTGTACGCCAGTCCCTGCCAGATCAGTTGCTGCAAAACGGTATCCCTGAAAACGTACGTCCAGGTTGTGTCTGCAAACGAGGAGGAATCACCGGTCTCCGAAAACCTGTACTGATTCCCGGCAGGATAATTCGGTCGTTTGTAGTTTGGCCCCACCTTGCAACCGGTTATGAAGAGGAGCAGTAAACAAATTGCCAGAAATCCGGAAGAATATTTTTTAATTGCCATTTCTATTTACGAATTACGATTTTCGATTTAAGATTGAATTTACGATTCACAATTTCATATTCCTCTATTCTTCGACCCTCGA
>CAYUZX010000053.1:0-22892 GCA_964449285.1 uncultured Prolixibacteraceae bacterium | reverse complement strand
TACTCTTCCCGCAAACCAGCGCAGGTGATGACGAGATCTATTTTACATTCAACATTGGATCTCCTTTGGAACTGGAATCATTGACAAGAGTTATTTCTATTGATAATGTCCTGGGAGATCAAGTATTTGCGTATGCTAATGGAAAGGGGTTCAGAAAATTTCTTGAGATGGGCTATGCATACACAATCCTGCCTCACCCAGGCTCACTGCTGACCGAAGAGCAACTCCGCCCGCCTGGTTGCGGTAAAAGCCCACTGCAAACGTGGAACTTCTATCCAACATACCAGGAGTACATCGATTTCATGGATGAATTCGCTGCCGATTATCCCGATATTTGCAAGGTGATTTCAATCGGGACATCAGTGCAGGGAAGGGCTCTGCTTGCAGTCAAGATCAGCGATAACGTAAACGAACAGGAAGCAGAACCCGAGTTTCTTTATACCTCATCGATCCATGGGGATGAGACCACCGGCTATGTGTTGATGCTCCACCTGATTGATTATCTTTTATCCAATTACGGTATCGATCCCCGAATCACTGAGATGGTTGACAACATGGAGATCTATATTAATCCTCTTGCTAACCCAGATGGCACCTATTGGGGAGGAAATAACTCTGTTTACCAGGCAAGAAGGTTCAATGCAAATGGGATTGATCTTAACCGGAATTATCCGGATCCTGAAGATGGCCCACACCCCGATGGCAATGCATGGCAGACTGAAACAGTTGCTTTCATGGCTTTTGCAGATAGCAATCACTTTGTGATGGGCGCTAATTTTCACGGCGGGGCCGAAGTTTTTAACTACCCATGGGACACCTGGGCCAAACTTGCTGCTGATGATAGCTGGTGGCAGTTTGTGGGTCATCAGTATGTTGACACGGTTCATCTTCATAGTCCGGGAAGCTATTTTTCGGGATTCAATAATGGCATCTCTAACGGGTATCAGTGGTATACCATCTCAGGAGGCCGTCAGGATTATATGAACTATTGGCATTCAGATCGTGAAGTTACGTTAGAAATCTCTGATGTAAAGCTTCTTCCGGCAAACCAGCTTTTAACTTACTGGGAGTACAACTATCGCTCGCTTCTTAACTATATCGAACAAGCTGGTTATGGGGTCCAGGGAATTGTAACCGACTCGGTCACAGGAGAACCCTTACAGGCAAGGATCTTTATTCCATTACACGACATTGATAATTCATACGTCGACACAAAACTCCCATCAGGATACTACTCCCGATTACTTGATGAAGGGATATACAACATCATTTATTCTGCTACTGGTTATTTCCCAAAATCAGTCTATGACGTAACTGTTACCAACAATGAAACCTTACGCCTGGATGTAGAACTGGTACCGCTGAATGTAGCGCAAAATGAACCCCGTAACGTGCGCGTCTCCATGGCTTTCCCAAATCCATCCAATGGCATCGTTGATCTTACTTTGCCCGAAACAGGTATTGCAGAAGCCGAAGTGGAGTGCTTTGGCATGAACGGAAAACGGGTTTACTCCATGCATCTGGATCTATCCGGCGGGGTCACGAATGTCAGGCTTGATCTTGGGAACCTGCCTGCCGGTCTCTATTTGCTGAGGCTGACAACGGGGATGGCAAGTTATACCGACCGGATCATATTCCGCTAGAACCTGATACCGACACCGAAAATAATCCTGAAAAGGATCAGCAGAACCACTGCAATGCCCAGGCTTCTCCAGTAAATTTTCGTCTCCTTTACCTCTTCATCGAAAAAAAGATCCTGCATCATCCCTGCCCTAATGTATACTGGGATCAGAAGAAGGATGATCGAAAAGTTCAGAAAGATTTCATACAGCGAGATCCCGGGAAGCTTCACCAGACCAATGATAATATTTCCCGCCACAAACGGGATCAGGTATTGAACCAGTGTAAATCTCCTGGCCTGATCGCCAGGAAGGACGTTAAAATATGTATTCGCGGTAAAAAGAAGCTGACGGGCCATCATGAGACCCAGCGTAAACATGGCCGAGAGAGCAAACAGGGTAATGATCATCTTTCCGGTATCCATGAAATAGAGGTACATGATCACATAACCGAATCCTTTACTAAAGAGAGCCCCTATCATCATATCTCCGAAGAAGAAGATGACGCACTGGGCGGTCATCCAAACCACCAGTAACTTAAGGATTCCTGTCTCCTCGGCAACCTTCGTATAAAGTATCCATAAAAGTGTGCCTGACAAGAGAGCCAGAATGGGGCCCGTACTGAAAATTGCCTTCACAGCGTCGGAAGTCCAGTCGTAACTCCGGATGTAGAATAGAATCTGGTTGTACTGAATTTCAGAAGAGATGTCAAAGGCAGATGCCGATAGGACAGTGATAAAACTTATTAGGCTGAAAACCAGTATATATGCAATCAGGAAGAGGACCGTGGAGTTGATGCTGATGATGAGTTGATTCTTCCCGGTCATCATAGGGATCAGTATTTCTCTGCAACGTTGGGAACGGACCCTTTGCTGTATTTCCCGTTATCCAGTTTTTCTCTGACTTCAGCAAATGCGCTAATGGTATAGTTCACATCTTCCAGGGTATGGACAGCTGTTGGGATTAGACGAAGCATGATTACTCCTTTGGGTACCACCGGGTAGATAACGATTGAACAGAAGATGCCATAGTTCTCACGAAGATCAGCAACGATCTGCGTTCCTTCAATCGCTCCCCCTTTCAGAAATACGGGAGTCACGGGAGAGGCTGTTTTCCCCAAGTCAAATCCTTTTTCTCTTAGACCGTTCTGTAATGCACGTACAATAGTCCAGAGCTTATCCTTTAGCTCAGGTTTTGTTCTGAGTAGTTCCAGTCGTTTCATGGCTCCGATAACCATAGGCATCGGGAGAGATTTCGCGTAGATCTGCGAGCGCATGTTGTAAGCGAGAGATTTGATGATAGCCTTATCGGTGGCCACAAAACCGCCGATTCCAGCCATTGCTTTAGCAAAGGTGCCAAAGTAAACATCAACTCCATCCATCACCTTTTGCTCTTCAGTGGTTCCTGCCCCTGTTAATCCCATGGTGCCAAATCCATGTGCATCATCGACAAGTAACCTGAAGCCATATTTATCTTTGAACTGCAGGATCCCTGGAAGATCTCCCAGGTCGCCAGCCATGCCGTATACACCTTCAGTAATCACCAGGATACCGCCTCCTGTCTTATCAGCAAGTTTCCGTGCACGCTTCAGCGAGGCTTCAAATTTTTCCATGTCATTGTGCGGATAAACAAAACGCTTGCCCATGTGCATTCTCAAACCATCCAGGATGCAGGCATGCGCTTCGGAGTCATATACAACGACATCATGGCGATCAATCAGTGAATCAATAATCGACACCATGCCCATGTAACCATAATTCAGCAGATAAGCCGCCTCTTTATTCTCAAAAGCAGCTAACTCATGTTCGAGTTGCTCATGAAACCTGGTTTGTCCCGACATCATCCTGGCTCCCATGGGGTAGGCCATGCCATACTCTGCAGCTGCACGGGCATCCGCCTCACGAACTTCAGGGTGATTCGCCAACCCTAAGTAGTTGTTCAGACTCCAAACAATCATAGATTTCCCACGGAAAGTCATCCGGTTTGAGATCTCCCCTTCAAGTTTTGGGAAATAGTAATATCCATAACCTACATCTGCGTATTGTCCTAATGGACCCATGTTCTTAATTACTTTTTCAAATATATCCACAGTTCTTGCGTTTTAAGTTAATCCCGGAATTAATTAAGGTCACAAAAGTATTCAAAAATTTGTAATTTTGCAGCATGAAATGGATCAAACAAATTGCTTTTATTGTCCTTGTCGCTTTCGCCATTGCATCCTGTAAGCATAGCAAACTGTTGAAAAATCCAGATCTGGATACCAAATACAATGCCGCTATTGCCTATTACAACGAGCAAGATTATTCGAGAGCTTTACAGTTGTTTGATCAAATGATGGGAGCGATCCGTGCTACCGACAAAGCGGAGGATCTCTATTATTATTATTCCTACTGTTATTACCACCAGAAAGATTTCACCCTTGCATCCTATTACTTTAAACGGTATTATACCAGTTTCCCTAATACCAGTAGGGCAGAGGAGTGCTTATTCATGAGCGCCTATTGCAATTACCTCAACTCTCCTATACATAGCCTGGATCAGACGAACACCTATGACGCTATAAAAGAGTTGCAACTTTTCATGAACATCTATCCGAAAAGTAAACGTGTTCCTGAATGTAACGAATTGATCGATAAGATGCGGGCAAAACTGGAGATGAAGGATTATAAAATAGCAAAGCTATATTACAGGATGAAGGACTATGCTGCATCTATTATGACATTCCACAATATCCTAAAGGACTATCCTGAGACAATTCACCGGGAGGAGATCCTCTTTTTAGTGATAAAATCATATGCAAAATATGCATCCATGAGCGTGAAGGAGAAGCAATATGAACGATTTACAAATACTACTGTTGCATTTCAGGATTTCTATAAAGAGTTCCCTGCCAGTAAATTTGCAGGTGAAGCAGCAGAGTTGAATGACAAATCGCGTGAAGAGATTCAAAAGATGGTGAATAAAAATAAAGACGTAGTAGAAAAAGAGAGTAAACGAGTAAGATTTAAATAAAGATGGATTATAAAAAAGTTAAAACAGATGTAATTGCGGTTACCCGGAATGTTGAAGATTATACTGAAGGTACTGGCAATGTTTATGAAACGGTTTCCGTAATCTCAAAACGGGCGAATCAGATCGCAGCAGAGATGAAGGAGGAGTTGAATCAGAAGATCTCCGAATTTGCCACCACAACAGATAACCTGGAAGAGGTATTTGAAAACCGGGAACAGATTGAGATTGCCAAATATTACGAGCACCTGCCAAAACCGACATTGATCGCCATTCACGAATACCAGAATAAGGAGATCTACTTCCGCAAACCTGAACTTGAGCAAAAAGAGGAGATTATTTAACCATTTCCTGATGCTGAAAGGGAAACATATCGTTATCGGCATCACCGGCGGAATCGCTGCGTATAAAATTCCATACCTGATCAGGTTACTTGTCAGGGAAGGTGCCCTTGTGCGCGTGATCATGACATCTACTGCCAGAGATTTTGTAACACCTCTTACCCTGGCAACCCTTTCGCAGCAAGATGTGATCTTCTCCCCCTTCAACCACGATACGGGAGCCTGGAACAGTCATGTTGAACTCGGTCAGTGGGCCGACCTGATGCTGTTTGCGCCAACAACGGCTAATACGCTGGGTAAGATGGCCCATGGCGTTGCAGATAATTTCCTGGTTACTGCTTACCTCTCTGCCAGGTGTCAGGTGATGATTGCACCATCCATGGACCTTGATATGTATCAGCACCCAACAACTCAGAAAAATCTGGAGATTCTTCGAGGTTTTGGAAATATTATCATCGATGCGCAGGTTGGAGAACTGGCCAGTGGGCTTTCAGGTCCTGGCCGGATGGAAGAGCCGGAGAATATCCTTCAAATCATCGACGGTTTTTTTTTTCAAAGGCAAGAACTAAACGGTAAACGAATTCTAGTTACTGCAGGACCCACCTATGAAAGAATTGATCCTGTTCGCTTTATCGGGAATCACTCTTCCGGGCAGATGGGATTCAGCCTCGCTGAAGAGGCTGCAAGCAGGGGAGGAGAAGTGGTACTTATCACCGGTCCGGTTAGCCTTCATACGGATCATCCTGCCATTCGGCAGGTAGATGTCAATACGGCTGCAGAGATGCGCCAGGCATGTCTGGATCAGATCGGCGATATGGATATCCTCATCATGACTGCGGCTGTTGCCGATTATACACTGGAGAACCCCTCTTCCGAGAAATTGAAAAAAAAGCCGAACAAGCTAACAGTAACTCTTTCTCCAACACCTGATATTCTGAAGGAATTGGGAGAAAATAAAAAACCCGGACAGTGCTTTGTTGGGTTTGCCCTGGAGACAGAAGATGGCCTTGCAAATGCCACGAACAAATTGAAAAATAAATCCCTTGATTTAATCGTTTTAAATTCGTTGAAAGAGCCAGGTGCAGGATTTGGTGTTACTACAAACAAAGTGACGATTATCTCCAGTTCAGGTCCAAAGATTACCGGGGAACTTAAACCCAAGAGAGAAGTTGCTTCAGATATTGTTGATGCGATCCTGGTATCCCTCAACACAAAACAGACATCATGAGAAAAACCATTTTGTTTCTCTTCCTGACATTATCTGTCATGAACCTGAAAGCCCAGGAGTTGGATTGTATTGTAAGTGTTACCTCTCCAACACTTGAAGGCACTGATAAACAGGTGTTTGAAACCTTGCAAACGGCGGTTTATGAATTCATGAATAACCGAACCTGGGCAAACTATAATGTGAAGATAGAGGAACGAATTGAGTGCACAATGCTGATAACGATCAATGATAGGCCTTCTGGCGACGACTTCAGAGGAACCTTAAACCTGGTGTTGCGCCGGCCTGTGTTCAATTCAGCTTACAATACGATCCTTCTTAACTATATTGACCGGGACTTTACTTTCAAATATATTGAATATCAGACACTTGATTATTCAGATGGGGTATTCTCTTCCAACCTGACTTCTTCACTGGCCTTTTACACATATATGTGTCTGGGTTACTATTTTGACTCGTTTGCCCTTTATGGGGGAACTCCTTTTTTTGAGAAAGCTCAAGAGATAGTCAACACAGCCCAAAGCGCTCAGGTCTCAGGCTGGAAAGCATATGAAAGCGATAAAAACAGGTACTGGATGGTGGTCAATATTCTTAACCCCGCCAACTCAGCTCTTCGTGAGTTTGCTTACATTTATAATCGCCAGGGCTTGGACCAGATGTATGATCGGGTTGATCAGGGCAGAAACAAAGTGACAGAGAGCTTGGATTTGCTTAAGAAGATCTCGGTCGCACGACCCGGTCTTTTCAGTTTACAGCTAACCCTGGATGCTAAAAAAGATGAATTCGTTAACATCTATTCAGATCAGCGGGTTCCTCCGATGGAGAAGAATAATGTTGTAACTCTATTGAAAGATATCGATCCTGCCAATAGCTCGAAATACCAGGCAATCCTTGAAGGTAAATAATTGTTAATTAATTGTTTTTCATGCTATTAAAGCTATTCATTGAAAATTATGCTTTAATACAGAAGCTAGAGATTGACTGGCGTGACGGCTTCTCTGTGATTACCGGTGAGACCGGTGCTGGAAAGTCCATTCTGGTTGGAGCTCTTTCCCTGATCCTGGGTCAGCGGGCCGATACAACGGTGTTGTTTAATAAGGAGACAAAATGTATTGTTGAAGGGACATTCAACATTTTTGGCTATGGACTGGAGCGCTATTTCATTGAACAGGAGCTTGACTATGATGAGAATTTGATGTTACGGAGGGAAATTTCTCCCACGGGCAAATCGCGAGCCTTTATTAACGATACGCCAGTCAACCTCAATCAGTTGAAAGAGCTGGGTGCCAGACTGGTAAACATTCATTCACAACATTCCATCACCACATTAAATCAAGCTAACTTCCAGTTAGAGATTCTCGACGATTATGCCTCTGTACAACTTCTGGTACAGGAATATCGTGAGAAGTTCAAAATTCAGAAGAAACGGCGGATAGAACTGGCTACGTTGAATCAACAGGAGTCTCAGTTGCGTGGGAATGCAGACTACTTGCATTTCCTGTTTGACGAGTTAGATAAGGCTCTCTTGATAGAAGGAGAACAGCAGGAACTGGAAGATAAGCTTGCATTACTTACACATGCAGAGGAAATCAAAACCGGGATAATCCTTTCTATCCATTTGCTTGAAGGAGCTGATTCGAATCTACTGGGACTATTTGGTGAAACTGTCACGGCATTGAAAAATATTTCCAGTTTTCATCAGAATTTAGCTGAAATTGTTGATCGGTTAGAAAGTAATCTAATTGATATTAAAGATATTACAAAAGAACTTCAACGTCTGGAAGATACTGTACAAGTAGATCCCAGGGAGTCGGACCGGATTTCAATCCGCCTGGACCTAATCTACAGATTGCTGAAAAAGCACCAGATCGATACAGTTGAAGGGCTACTTCGGATTAAAGAGGAGCTGTCAGTCAAACTTCAGGAGACTGAATCGCTGGATGATCGTATTATCAAACTGGAGAAGGAAATTGAACTAGCTGAACAGGAGTTGGTTACGCTGGCCCAGGGTATTTCAACTGCCCGACGCAATTCAATTCCGGATTTTGAACATGAGATAAGTGAATTGCTATCCGAGCTGGGAATGCCTTCAGCCAGGTTTTCGATTCATTGCACCACAGAAGATGGACTGACGGTTGATGGAGTCGACTCTGTGAAGTTCCTATTTAGTGCCAACAAAGGTATTCCCCCGGGTGATATCTCAAAAATAGCGTCTGGCGGAGAGTTATCGAGGCTGATGCTGAGTGTTAAATCGATGATCAGCAGGAAAAACCTGTTGCCAACGGTTATCTTCGATGAGATTGATAGTGGCGTTTCGGGAGATATTGCCGGAAAAGTAGGGATGATCCTAATGCGAATGGCTGAAAAGATGCAGGTCATCGTTATTACGCACCTCCCACAGATTGCCGGAAAAGGGAGCGCTCATTATTGGGTTTACAAAGAGGATGTTAATGGAACCACACGCTCTAAGATCAGAAAGCTGACACAGGATGAGCGGGTGGAAGAAATTGCCAAGATGGTAAGCAGCGACAGGCTTACAGAGGCATCTTACCAAACCGCCAAAGAGTTGTTAATCAACTGAGGTATTTCTCTGAATCATGAATCATGTCACATAATCTTTTACAAGGGAAAAAGGGGATCATCTTCGGTGCCCTGGATGAGAAGTCAATCGCCTGGAAAGTTGCTGAGAAGGCCCATGCAGAGGGAGCCGTATTTACTCTTACCAACACGCCCATAGCGCTTCGTTTTGGGAGCTTAAATACCCTGGCCAGGAAGCTAGGCGCTGAGATCATTCCTGCAGATGCAACGAAAGTGGATGACCTGGATACAGTGATGAAACGTTCCATGGAGGTCCTTGGCGGCAAGGTTGATTTTATCCTCCATTCGATCGCTATGTCGATGAATGTTAGGAAGAGTCGGACCTATGATGACCTTGATTACAACTATTACCATCAGACGATCGATATTTCGGCCATGTCGTTCCATAAAATGCTTCAGGTTGCGAAGAAACTGGATGCCATAAACAGGTGGGGTTCTGTATTGGCTCTCTCATATATTGCTGCACAACGTACACTATACCGATATAACGACATGGCCGATGCCAAAGCGATGCTTGAGTCAATTGCCCGAAGTTTCGGATACATCTATGGCCGTGAAAAGCAAATCCGGGTCAATACGATTTCACAATCCCCTACAATCACAACAGCCGGCAGCGGCGTAAAAGGGATAGACGCCTTGCTCGACTTTACCGAACGGATGTCGCCGCTCGGTAATGCAACGGCAGAAGAGTGCGCCAATTTCTGCATCGTTCTGTTCTCGGACCTGTCTAGAAAAATAACCATGCAAAACCTGTATCACGACGGTGGATTCTCAAGTATGGGTATGAGTCTGAAGGCAATGACCCAGTATAATAAGTGCCTGGATGGGGATGATTGATTTTTCTTTTAAATTTGCAACCACAACCAAACTTCCACGTGTATGAAAATATTAGTATGCATTAGCAATGTCCCTGACACCACTACGAAGGTCAAATTTGTTGATGGCCTTAAAAAGCTGGACGAAACAGGCATCCAATGGGTCATCAATCCATGGGACGAGCTCTCTCTCTCCCGAGCCCTCGAACTTAAAGACGATACTTCCAACGGCATTGAAAAGATCACTGTTGCCCATGTCGGGCTGATAGGATCAGAACCAACCATCCGGAAGGCGCTGGCCATTGGCGCCGACGATGCCATTCGGATCAATTCTGCCCCGGCAGATGCTTTTTATGTTGCATCTCAACTGGCCGAAGTGATTAATAATGACTCTTATGACATCATCCTCTGTGGGATCGAATCCAGCGATTTCAACGGATCGTCAGTAGGAGGGATGCTGGCCGAACTTCTTGGTATTCCATCTGTTTCTGCGGTATCAAGCCTGAAACTCGAGAACGGAAAGGCTTTATTAACGCGTGAGATCGACGGCGGCAAAGAGAGTGTGACCATCACTGTTCCTTTTATTGCAATTATCCAGAAGGGGATTACGAAAGAACCCCGTATCCCCTCGATGCGCGGGATCATGATGGCGCGGAGCAAACCCATCAACGTTACTGAACCTGCCATCATTGATTCCCTAACGGAGATTGTTCAGTATGAGATGCCTAAACCTCGGGCCGCCTGTAAATTTGTGGATCCTGAGAATCCGGCCGAATTAATCTCTCTCCTCCAGAATGAAGCAAAACTTATCTAAAAAAATATAATATGTCAGTTTTAACATTCGTTGAAAACTGGGACGGAAAATTCAAAAAGCTCACCTTTGAACTCGTCTCTTATGCAGCCAAAGTGGCTGAAATGATGAACACTACCGCTATTGCTGTCTCAATCGGCAAAATCGACCCGGGAGAGCTTGAAAAACTTGGGAAGTATGGCGTTAAAAAGATCATTCATATTCAGAATACCGAACTTGTGATTCTGGACAATCAGGCATACACCTCTGTGATATCTGATGTTGCGACAAAGGAAGACGCTACTGTGTTAGTTTTAGCCAACAATAATACTGGGAAAGCATTGGCTCCCAGGTTATCTGTAAGACTTAAAGCTGGAATCGGTGCAGGGGTTAGTAAATTACCGCTTAGCATCGATCCTTTTATGGTATATAAGAAGGTCTATTCGGGACGTGCCTTTGCCGATCTTACGATTAAATCACCCATCCGGATCATCACCCTGGCTCAGAACTCATTTGAGTTGATCGAGAACCCGTTCGAAGCAACAATTGAGACAATCACAGCTCAGGTTGATCCTGGAAAAATCAGAACAGAGGTAACAGATGTTCAGAAACAAACCGGGAAAATCCTTTTGACAGATGCCGAGATCGTCGTTTCAGGCGGGCGTGGAATGAAATCAGCAGATAACTGGGGCCCGCTAGTTGAACTGGCCGACCTCCTCGGGGCTGCTACTGCCTGTTCGCGACCTGTTTCCGATGAAGGATGGCGTCCTCATGAAGAGCACACAGGCCAAACCGGGAAAATTATCGCACCGAACCTCTATTTTGCCATCGGGATATCAGGAGCCACTCAGCATATTGCTGGTGTGAGTGCTTCGAAATACATTGTTGCGATCAATACCGATAAAGATGCTCCCGTGTTCGAAGCAGCCCAATATGGCATCGTTGGGGATGCCAGCAAAATACTTCCGAAACTGATTGAAGCCGTAAGAGAGATCAAATCGAAATAGGCATGACCAAACAACTGATCTTTGCCTTCACCCTGCTGGTTACTATCGGGGTTTTTACCTTCACCATCAGCCGGATTATCAGCTATTTCAGATTTACCAAAGCCAATTTTCCTATCAGGGATTTTGGGAAGCGTTTCGGTGTGATGATGAAGGTGGCATTCGGGCAAACAAAGATTTTCCGTAAACCTGCTACCGGGTTTCTCCACGCATTGGTCTTCTGGGGATTTTGCGTGATCCTCATTGGTAGCATCGAGATGATCATCGATGGACTCTTCGGAACTGAAAAGTTGTTTCAACCTCTCGGTGTGTTGTATAAAATAATAACGGCATCAGGGGATATATTTGCCATTTTAGTGGCTATTTCGATCATCGTTTTTCTGATCCGTAGGATATTTATACAC
This sequence comes from uncultured Prolixibacteraceae bacterium, assembly GCA_964449285.1. GTDB lineage: Bacteria > Bacteroidota > Bacteroidia > Bacteroidales > FEN-979 > QYOJ01. Next base: position 11,087 of record CAYUZX010000053.1, on the reverse strand, counting down.
GTCCACCGTTTTGAAGGCATCGAGATGAAAGCTATTTCGCACATCGATGCCAATATCGCTCTCACGTTGATTCTTTTGTTAATGCTCTCTCTTACAGGGATGAATATTGCCTACATCGATTACCAATACCTGAAAGGGGAGGAGATTATTGGGATATACCCTGTGAGTGTCTGGCTTATCGGCTTTTTCTCAGGTGTTTCTGCGAGTGGACTTTATATCTGGTTTGAATCGTTTTGGTGGATCCACATTCTGCTGATTTTCATTTTTGCTAATATTCTGCCTTACTCGAAACATTTTCATGTCTTCATGTCGGTTCCTAATGTATTCCTTTCCCGGCTGGAACCGTTAGGGAAACTCCCGAACATGGATAACGTTACAAAGGAGGTGAAGCTTATGCTTGACCCCAATACTGCTTTTGCTACTCCCTCCACTGATGAGCCAATAGAGCGATTCGGGGTAAAGGATGTTGAGGATATCAGTTGGAAAAATTATTTTGATTCACTCGCCTGTACCGAATGTGGACGATGTACTTCTGTGTGTCCGGCCAATATCACCGGGAAAAAACTTTCCCCCCGGAAGATCATGATGGATGTGCGAGCCAGGATGAAGGAGAAAGGGCCCGGAATGGTGAAAAAGGGTAAGGAGTACGCTGATCAGAAATCGTTGCTGAAAGACTATATCTCCATTGAAGAACTTTGGGCCTGTACAACCTGTAATGCATGTGCTAAAGAGTGCCCGATCAACATCAACCATCCAACACTTATCCTCGACATGCGAAGATTCCTGGTGATGGAAGAGGCTTACGCTCCCAGTGAGATAAAGGCAGTGTTCAGTAACATTGAGAATAATGGAGCTCCCTGGCAGTATTCTTCCGAAGACCGTCTGCAGTGGGCCGAAAATCTTGAAATGAACGTGAAGTAAGATGGAAACAAAGATTCTGGAAATACCTGTTATGGCTAACCTTTTTGCCCGGGGCGAAAAACCGGAATTCTTGTTCTGGGTAGGTTGTGCCGGTGCCTTTGATGATCGGTATCGCAAGGTGGCCCGTGCATTTGTAAAGATACTCACGCATCTTGATATCAAGTATGCTGTTCTCGGCAAAGAGGAGACGTGTACAGGCGATCCGGCCAGGCGCGCAGGAAATGAGATGTTATATCAAATGCAGGCATTGCAGAACATCGAATTGTTCACCTCCTACGGGATCAGGAAGATTCTCACCATTTGTCCACACTGTTACAACATCTTTAAAAACGAATATCCCGACCTGGGCGGAGATTATGAGGTGATCAACTATCTTGAATTGCTGGATCAGTCTATCCGCGAAGATAAACTCAAGGTAGATCCTTCCATTTTCAGAGATACCAGGGTCACTTACCATGATCCTTGTTACCTTGGTCGATCGAACAATATATACAACGAACCCCGGAAGATTCTGCACCAGATGACCCGGAATTTAGTTGAGATGGAACGGAATAAAAGCTTTGCGCTTTGTTGTGGGGCCGGAGGAGGACAATATTTCAAGGAGGCAGAGAAAGGGGAGAAGGAGATCTATATGGAACGAACCGAAGAGGCGTTAAGAACAGATCCCCAGATTATTGCTACCGCCTGCCCATTTTGTATGACAATGCTTACTGACGGACTTAAATACAAGAATAAAGAGGAAGAGGTCAAAACCCTGGACGTGGCAGAGATGATCGTTCAGGCATTGGGTCTCTGAATGGAGTATTAACCTGAAATAATTTTACACATTAACACCGAACAATGGAAAACAGAAACGTATTGAAAAGTGGAGAGTTCCTGGTAGAAGAAGTCGAGGCGAATGACATATTCATTCCTGAAGAGTATAATGAAGAGCAACTGATGATTGCAGAGACCATTAAGGATTTCCTCTCTGCAGAACTATATCCGCATCTCGATCAGCTCGATTCTCCTGATATTCAACTGATGCAGACGATTCTAAAGAAAGCGGGCGACATGGGACTGATGGGAATCTCATTACCTGAAGAGTATAATGGGTTTGGTCAGGATTTTGTCACCCAGATGCTTGCAGCCGAAACGGTTGGAGCAGGACACTCCTTTTCTGTTGCTTTCATGGCACATTGTGGTATTGGAACACTACCGATCATGTATTATGGAAATGAAGACCAGCGGCAGCGCTATGTCACTAAACTGGCAACCGGAGAACTGCTGGGAGCATACTGCCTGACAGAGCCTGGTGCCGGAAGTGATGCCAATTCCGGGAAAACCCAGGCTAAGCTATCTGAAGATGGAACACATTATATCCTCAATGGTCAGAAGATGTGGATTACCAATGCAAATTTTGCAGATGTACAGACTGTCTTTGCAAAGATTGAAAACGACCGTGTCATGAGTGCCTTCATCGTAGAGCGTGACTATCCGGGAGTAGTTATCTCTCCCGACGAAAAGAAAATGGGAATCAAAGGTTCTTCCACTGCACAGATCTTTTACAACGATGTTAAGGTCCCTTTAGAGAACCTCCTTGGTAAACGAGGAGAGGGATTCCGGATTGCACTTAGTATTTTACATATGGGACGTATCAAACTGGGAGCGAATGTATTGGGAGCAGCTAAAAAGGCTATTAACGATTCTGTCCAGTATGCCAACGAACGGAAACAGTTTGGCGTTTTGATCTCTTCGTTTGGGGCTATCAAATACAAGATGGCCGAGCAGGTTATAAGAACATTCGCCCTGGAATCGGCAATCTACCGCGTAAGCAAGGACATTGACCGCCAGATTGAGCTTAACAAGGCTGATGGGATGGATAAAGGAAAATCTTCTATTGAAGGCATTGCTCATTATGCCGTAGAAGCTGCTATTTTGAAGGTCTATGGTTCCGAAGTACTTGATTTTGTTATCGATGAAGCTGTTCAGATCCATGGTGGTATGGGTTACTCTGCCGAAATGGCAGTTGAACGCGGATATCGTGACTCCAGGATAAACCGCATTTTTGAAGGAACAAATGAAATCAACAGGTTGCTGGTGGTTGATACAGCTATGAAACGAGGCATGAAAGGAGATTTTGATCTTTTAGGGAAAGCCGAGGCATTGAAAGCCAACATGGATGTTATTGTTGAGAGAGAAGTGGGTGGTGAGAGTTATTACGAAGAGAAGATCAGAACCTTACGTAACATCAAGAAAGCCCTTCTCCTGGTAATTCATGGTGCATCAACTGCTTTTGGACGGCAACTCGTTCATGAACAGGAGGTGCTGAATAACCTCTCCGATATGATCACAGAGCTCTATGTTGGTGAATCCACAGCCCTTAGGGTAGAGAAGATGGAATCGATGAAAGGTGAAGCGGCTATTGCAGTTTACAGGCAGATTCTGGATGTCCTGATCTATGATGCTGCCGGCAAGATTGAAAAAAATGGCCTGGATGCTATCAATTCTTTTGCAACAGGCGAAGAGGCTCAAAACCTGATTGCAGCTATCAAAGCGCTTTCGACAGTGAAAGGAGTGAATGTAAAGGTGGCCAGAAGAGTTATCGCAGATAAGTTGATAGAGGATAATAGCTACAAATTCTAAGAGAAAGTATGATAATTCTGGCTGGAAGTGGGGGTGCGTTCGATGCTGGGTTTCTTACCCTGGTGGTAGCCATCGTTGCAATTTTCTCGATCGCGTTATTTGCTATTTTTCTGAAGAAAAATACATTTCCAATTTTAAACTTATTGATTATCAGAGCTTTCAGAGGGAAATACAGCTTTGAATACCTTGAATTCTTCAAGAAGCATGATCTTCGCAACCCGCTTAATAATTGTATCAAAGATGAGATCACCCTGCATATTTCAGTATTCTTCAAACGGCTGAAAGGAGCTTCTAATTTTACTACCACCATACCGATTGAGTTTCAGGATGTCCCTTTTTTAACCTCCTACAAAACGCTGGTGAAAGAATTCGGGACACCACATTGTATCAATATTGCCCGGTTTGATCATAAACGGGTTAAAGTGGTTGGATACAACGAGACATTCCACCAGAAGAAGATGAAATCTCTATTTTATTTTATTGAAGATGAGTTTTTTATGGGGGAGTTTGTCTTCTCAGAGACACGTCGGATGGACCCAACGCAAGTGAAGGAGGGAATAGCTGAGAAATACCTTGACGGAAAGCTACAAGATTTAGACACCTTCTATATTGAGGGTCCTCTTGGAAACGTCCTGAACTACCATGACAATGGATTCTTTGCCTCTGTTAAGTACCTCTATCAGGGCGATCCAGGAATCAATGAAATACTAAATAACGTCTTTATACTTTCAAGTAAGAACCCTCAGGCTTTCAAACAGACGATGATTCAAGAGGAGTTATTGAACCGTTTCTGATTCTGCTGGTTTTTCAGGACTCTTTTCCGCTTTTTTCGCGGGTGTAGAGATCTCTATTGTAATCTCTTCTTTTTCTGCATCGTATCCAACCTGGATCATATCATTGGATTGGATCTTGGTCTTGATGATCTCTTCGGCAAGAGCATCTTCGATGTATTTCTGGATAGCACGTTTGAGCGGACGGGCGCCAAACTGAGAATCCCAACCTTTTTCGGCAATATAGTCTTTGGCCTCTGGTGATATCTCGATTGCATATCCCAAAGCTTTTACCCGGTCGTAGAGATGTGTCAATTCAATGTCGATGATTTTATGGATGTCTTCACGTTCCAGTGCATTGAAGATCACCACGTCATCAATCCGGTTCAGGAATTCTGGGGCAAATGCCTTCTTCAACGCATTCTCAATCACACTCCGGTTATGGTCAGCCGAAGAGGATTGCTTCGCCGAAGTGGCAAAACCGACACCCTGGCCGAAATCCTTCAGCTGGCGGGAACCAATGTTGGAGGTCATGATCACGATCGAATTCTTAAAGTCGACTTTGCGTCCGAAGCTATCGGTGAGGACTCCATCATCCAGTACCTGTAAAAGGATGTGAAAGACGTCGGGGTGTGCTTTCTCAACTTCATCGAGCAAGACGATAGAGTAGGGGCGACGCCGGATCTTTTCTGTCAGTTGTCCGCCCTCTTCAAAACCAACATAGCCCGGAGGCGCTCCAATCAATCGCGAAACAGCAAACTTCTCCATATACTCACTCATATCGATCCGAACGAGTGCGTCTTCAGTGTCAAACAGGTATTTTGCAAGGACCTTTGCCAGATGAGTTTTCCCAACACCTGTAGGTCCGAGGAAAATAAAAGTACCGATCGGTTTATTCGGATCTTTCAGCCCGGCACGGTTTCTCCGGATAGCTTTCACTACCTTCTTGATAGCTTCTGCTTGTCCAATCACAGAATGTTCGAGCTCTTCTTCCATATGAATCAGTCGCTCGCCTTCGTTTTTAGCAATCCGTTTTACCGGGATGCCAGTCATCATGGCTACGACTTCTGCCACATTCTCTTCGCTGACAGGTTGCCGGTTGATTTTCGCCTCTTCCTCCCATTTGCGTTTTTCACGTTCAAGGGTCTCCTGTAGTTTACGTTCTGAGTCGCGGAGGTCTGCAGCTTCTTCAAACTTCTGGCTATTGATCGCTGCTACCTTCTTTTTTCTGGCTTCTTCGATCTGGGATTCAATTTCAATGATATCCTGAGGTACATTGATGTTGGAAATATGAACACGGGCTCCAGCTTCATCAAGTGCATCAATTGCTTTATCAGGAAGATAACGGTCAGAGATGTACCTGTTTGTCAATGACACACATGCTTCAATCGCATCGGCGGTATAGTTAACCAAGTGGTGGTCTTCGTACTTCTCTTTGATGTTGTTCAGGATCTCCAGCGTCTCTTCTGCAGACGTAGGATCCACAAGTACCTTCTGAAACCTTCGTTCCAGGGCTCCGTCCTTTTCGATATACTGGCGGTATTCGTCAAGGGTAGTAGCTCCAATACATTGCAGGTCCCCACGGGCTAATGCAGGCTTAAACATGTTGGAGGCATCCAATGATCCGGAAGCATTTCCTGCCCCAACAATCGTATGGATTTCATCAATAAAGAGGATGATATCAGGGTTCTTTTCCAGTTCGTTCAGCACAGCTTTCATCCGCTCTTCAAATTGCCCCCGGTATTTCGTCCCAGCAACAAGAGAAGCAAGATCCAATGAGATGATCCGTTTGTTAAACAGCGCTCTGGAGACCTTCCGTTTCACAATCCGCAAAGCGAGACCTTCAGCAATGGCAGATTTCCCTACACCCGGTTCACCGATCAAGATTGGATTGTTCTTCTTTCTGCGGCTCAACACCTGGGCAATGCGTTGCAACTCCTGTTCCCTTCCAACAATGGGATCAAGCCTATCCTCTTCAGCAGCACGCGTGATATCACGGCCGAAATTATCCAGGACAGGCGTCTTAGACTTCGACTCAGATGGTCGTTTAGCAGAACTACTGAACTCTTTGCCACTCTCTTCAGGTTCCTCTTCGTCATCATCTTTCGGCAATATATCCTTGGGCTCAAAAGGCCTCTCTTCCCGTACGTTAGTGAGGATCGACTTCAGCTCCTCCGACACGGCACCATAGTTTACACCATATCCATTGAATGTTTTGGTTACCAGGTTATTCTCATCTTTGAGGATGGCCAGCAATAGGTGCTCTGTCCCAATCAATTCGCTGTTGAATATCTTTGCTTCCAGGTATGTTATCTTGAGGGCGCGTTCAGCTTGCTTTATCAGGGGAAGATGATCACCGGAGATTGATTTCTCCGTGTGGTTAGCAACGGAATTTTCAATTCGTTTCCGGATCTCTGTCAGGTCAACGCCCAGATTTCGCAAAATCCTGACGGCAAGGCCTTCACCTTCCCGGATGATCCCCAATAACAGGTGCTCCAGCCCAATGTAGTTGTTCCCCAGGCGATGTGCCTCTTCTCTGCTGAAGATCAGGACATCTTTTACCCGTTGTGAAAATTTTGCTTCCATATCTTTAAGTTCGGAATCTTCTTATTAGTAACGTCTTCGATCCCAGTTTAATTGCAATTGTTTCAAATATACAAAAATCAAACCATCTTTAAGAACCTGCTAAAATGGCTTGTTTCCAAAAATACGACCGAATGCCGGATCAACCATCGGAATCGTTAGGAATTATTAACAAAATCATGTTCATAATCGTCCAAAAAAGAAGGCTGAAAGCCATGGTATTCTCGTAAAAAAATGGTAATTTCGTAAAGTCATTAATATTTATATATATATCTGATAATTAGGTATTTAAATTCCATAAATCCATGAGTGAAACGGGAGAAAGAATCGTTCCGGTAAACATAGAGAACCAGATGAAGAGTGCCTACATCGATTATTCGATGTCGGTGATTGTAGCCAGAGCGTTACCTGATGTTAGAGACGGGTTAAAACCGGTTCATCGCCGGGTACTTTTTGGCATGTCGGAACTGGGTGTTTATTCAAACAGATCATATAAAAAATCAGCCAGGATAGTAGGGGAGGTCCTCGGTAAATTTCACCCACATGGTGATACTTCTGTTTATGATGCCATGGTTCGAATGGCTCAGGATTGGAGCCTGAGGTACCCGTTGGTAGACGGACAGGGGAATTTTGGCTCCATGGATGGTGATAATCCTGCCGCCATGAGATATACTGAGGCTCGGTTGAAGAAAATTGCCGAAGAGATGTTAGCTGATTTGGATAAAGAAACTGTTGATTTCAAGCTCAACTTTGACGACACCTTAATGGAACCTACCATAATGCCTGCGAGAATTCCTAATTTGCTGATTAACGGAGCTTCAGGGATAGCAGTAGGGATGGCTACAAACATGCCTCCGCACAATCTGACGGAGGTAATAGATGGGATCATCGCCTACATTGCTGATCGCGATATTACGATTGCCGACTTAATGAAGTTTATCAAGGCTCCGGATTTTCCTACAGGTGGAATTATTTATGGATATGAAGGTGTTAAAGAGGCTTTCGAAACCGGAAGGGGTCGTATTGTGATGAGAGGGGAGACTAGGATCGAAACGTTAGAAAACGGCAAAGAGCGGATTATCGTGACTTCTGTACCATATCAGGTAAATAAGGCTGAGATGATCAAGAAGACAGCCGAGCTGGTTAATGATAAAAAGATCGAAGGGATTATCGATATCCGTGATGAATCAGACCGTACCGGTGTAAGGATTGTATATGAGCTTAAAAAAGAGGTGATCACCAATGTAGTGTTAAATAAACTTTTTCAATATACTCCACTTCAAACTTCCTTTAACGTCAACAACATTGCCCTGGTTAACGGACGTCCGATGATGCTTAACCTGAAGGACCTGATCGTTCATTATGTCGATCATCGTCATGAAGTAGTAACCCGACGTACCGAATATGAGCTCAGGGAGGCAGAAAAACGGGCACACGTCCTCGAAGGTTTGCTTATAGCACTTGACAACCTGGATGCAATTATCACTTTGATCCGTAGTTCGCAAACACCGGAAGAGGCCCGTTCAGGACTGATGGAGAGTTTCATCCTATCGGAGATCCAGGCCAGGGCTATTCTCGACATGAGGCTTCAGCGACTGACCGGACTTGAACGGGATAAAATCAGGGAAGAGTATGATGAACTTCTTAAAAAGATTGAAGGCTATAAACTGATCCTTGGCGATCATCTTCTTCGGATGGAGATCATCAAGGAAGAGTTGTTGGAGATCAAAGAGAAATATGGGGATGAAGCTCGGTCGCAGATAGTGTACGCTGCCTCCGACTTCAGGATTGAAGATACCATTCCGGATGAGGATGTTGTAATTACCATTTCACATCTGGGTTATATCAAACGGACACCTTTGAGTGAGTACCGGGTCCAGCATAGGGGAGGAAAGGGACATAAAGGCTCCGAGATTCGGGATGAAGATTTCCTGGAGCATCTCTTTATCGCAACCAACCACAATTACCTTTTGCTCTTTACTGAAAAAGGGAAATGTTTCTGGCTTAGGGTTTTTGAAATCCCTGAAGGAGCCCGGACTTCCAAAGGAAGGGCAATACAGAATCTCCTTAGCATTGAGAGTGACGACAAGGTGAGAGCCTATATCAATGTTAAGGACCTGAAAGACCAGGAATACATCAATTCAAACTACATCATCCTTGCAACAAAACGGGGTACAATTAAAAAAACCTCCCTGGAAGCATATTCCCGTCCGCGACAGAATGGCATCAACGCTATCACCATCAATGAAGGGGACCATCTTCTTGAGGCAAAACTGACAAACGGCGACAATGAGGTAGTACTGGCACTTAAATCGGGCAGGGCAATCCGGTTCAACGAGGTAAAAGTTCGACCCATGGGCAGAAACGCTGCCGGAGTCAGGGGAATCTCATTCTCAGGACCTGCGGATGAAGTAATTGGTATGATCTGCATTCCTCAGGATAAACGGTGCGAAATTCTGGTAGTTTCGGAGAATGGATATGGAAAACGATCGGATATCGAGGATTACCGTGTGACAAACCGGGGAGGGAAAGGGGTGAAGACGATCAACGTTACCGGGAAAACCGGAAGCTTGATAGCCATCAAACTGGTTACCGATCAGGATGACCTGATGATCATCAACCGCTCTGGTATCATTATTCGGTTGGCTGTTGGAAATTTACGTGTCGTGGGCAGAGCTACTCAGGGAGTGCGGCTGCTTCAGATTAAAGAGGGCGATAGGATTGCCGCGGTTGCAAAAGTTGAGGTGGAAGACGAAGAAGAAGTTACAGACATGATTGAACAATTTGAAGAGGTTCCTGATCCGCTACCAGATGAGAATAATCAACCCGAAAATAATTGATAAGAAATTAACAATTACAAATATCATTGTTTATTTTTGCACACTGATTCACTAAAAGTAAAAGGAACCAAAATTATATTTTGTATGAAAAGATTTGCAATTCTGATGGTACTGGTTCTCTCCATTACTATCGCTTTTGGACAGAAAAACGTTCGTCAAACTGCTTCTAATTATTTAAAGTCCGGCAAGTTAGATAAAGCGTTAGAGGCTATCAACGAATGTGTAGCCAATCCCGCCACGCTTGAAGATGCGCGGGCTTGGTTTATTCGAGGTAATATATACCTACAAATTGCCAATTCTACCGATGAGAACTTTGTAACTCTTGATCCTGATCCGTTGACCCAAGCCCTGGAATCATATGAAAAAGCTATACAATATGATCCCAAAAAGGAATTTTTTGAAGATATTTTTGTCCAGTTGAGTTGGGAACGGAATAACTTGTACAATAAGGCTGTTGATGCATATAATAAAACTGATTATACAAAAGCAATGAACAGTTTTGCAGCTGCTGCAGACGTGATCGCAGTTTCTGGAATCGCCGATACCGTTGCTTTGCTCAATACGGCGTATTGCGCATCCATTGCTAAAGAGTATGAAACTGCCAAGAAATATTACTTGCTTCTCTTAGATAAGGGCTATAAGACACCTGCACTATTTGTCAGTCTTTCAGACCTTTATAGAGTGGGAGAAGATCAGGAAAATGCCATGAAATACATCCAGATGGGGAAGGATGCTTATCCAAATGATCCAGATGTGTTTTTGGGCGAGACCAGCGTTTTTTTAACATTCGATCTGACTGATCGGGCACTGGCAAATCTTCTCGCATACATTGAAACTGATACAACCAATTTCTCGGTATATTTTGCACTTGGGACCATTTACGATAAAATTGTCAATGATTCCACAACGGATGATGTAACCAGGAGGGATGCGCTTAATAGGGCTGTTTTAGCCTATAATAAGTCACTTCAACTTAATCCGGAATATTTTAATGCCCTTTATAATATTGGGGCGCTATACGTAAATACTGCAGCCTCGATAGAAATTGAAGCGAATGCGTTACCACTGGATCAGGTTGAGGAATACGAAAAGATGAAAGCTGAGTTGACAAATTACCTAGAGTTGGCTGCACCATATCTTGAGCAGGCTACAATCATGCTACCTGAGGATGAAAATACACTTCAAACCTTACGCCTGATTTATTCACGGACAGGACAGAACGAAAAACTGAAAGAGATTAATACAAGAATAGATTCGTTAAAACAATAGGGGAGTTAAGGAGGGAGGTAATTTAAGGCCTCCCTTCTTAATGATATCTCTACTTGACATAATATTAATTATAGGACAA
>CAYUZX010000052.1:3108-23141 GCA_964449285.1 uncultured Prolixibacteraceae bacterium | reverse complement strand
CGGATTCATAACCCGGAGGTCACGAGTTCAACTCTCGTCCACGCTACTTGTTTTCGTAATAGACTGATAATCAGAGAAATCCAAAGAAGTTAAACAAAGTTTGCAACAAACTGCGACAAACTTCTTTGGATTCCAACTTCCCAATATATTTCTTTGAATTAAAAGAGGGATTCAGTTAGGTCCTTACTGTCAGGCATCGATTTTCCAGGGCGTCATACTCTCCTAATATGGGTAGGTTTGATTGTCTGCCGGCTTTAGAAGAGGTTACTTTACGACAATTTTTTTGGTAAGAACTGTCTCTCCGTCATAAATTATTTCTCCAGACACATTGTAAATTTCCATGGAGTATACCTTCATATTGCTGCTATTTCTGCCTGGTTTTCAGACTGAAATACCCCTTTTACTGAATTTATCTCGTAAAATTCTGAGATGGCATTATAAAAAGGCCATCTTTTTTCGCTTGTGGACTTGTTCAGTTTATCTCTCAAATATGAAGGATAAACCCATCCCGGCGGTTTCATTCCAGAAGAAAATTTGACTGTAACCGTATTTTTAATAGCAGAACCAATACCCGGTTTCCTTAAAACAAATGTAATTGGTTCTTCTGTTATATCAAAACTAACGGTTCGACTTCCTTATCCGCTAAGAAGAAAGGGGCTTTTTTCGGAATTTTCATTAACATTGCATGCAATTCTAATGTAAATTCCCGTGCAAGCCAATCGCGTACATTTTCTGTTTGTTTTGGTATTATGCTGTTTGTTAGGACCATTGCTCCCTCTCCCATCCCGCGGTCAGTGTACTATGTCGGGGAATGTCTTTACAGATGGTGAGGAGATCACCTACCTAATATCCTATAACTGGGGTCCGATATGGGTAGATGCCGGAATTGTTACGTTTAAAACAAAACTTGATCTGAAGCAGGAAAAATTCGCCTGGCACCTCATCAGCACAGGCCGTACCTTTCGGTCATACGATTTTCTCTTTAAAGTTAGAGATACGTACGAAACCTGGATTGATACCACCACACTCCAGACAATTGAATTTCAGCGTTATATTTTTGAAGGGGGCTACCAGATGCAAAACAAATCCTGGTTTGATTATTCCCGCCAACTTGTTTTCAGTAATTTAAAGGTCAATAACGATCCAATGGTTGTGGACACAATACAAATGATTGACTGCACCTACGACATGTTGGCAGCTGTATATCATGTTCGCTCGCTTGATCTTGATTCTATAACAATCGGTGACACTATCCCTGTGTATGTTGCCCTTGACGACAGCACTTACCGGATCGATATCAGAATGAACGGCAAAGAGATCATAGAACATCCCGACGGAACCTATTACAGATGCAATAAGTTTTCGGCCATGATGATTGAGGGAACGATATTTTCTAAAGGTCAGGAAACCTTCGTGTGGGTGAGTGATGATCCAAATAAAATACCTATTTATATAGAGGCCAAGATCCTCGTTGGATCAGTCAAAGCATACCTGAAAGAGGTTAAAGGGTTGAAGCAACCCCTGCTGACGGTACAACCTCCGAAGTAGTTTCGCCAGCTTTTTTTCACATCATAACACGTTGGCTTGATCTGCAAATGATTCGATTTTCGATTTATTTCTGGATTCCAGATTCTAGATGCTCATGACTACATAACTTCATGACTACATCCCTGCATTACTATTTCCTTTTATTCACTACTATGTTATAAAATATTGTTAATAACTTTTTAGTACCTTGTATTACATAGTACATTTTTATGTATTATATTTGTTGCATGAATATCGAAAACCAAAAAGCCCAGATGCGCAAAGGAGTCCTTGAACTCTGTATCCTCTCCATCATTGCCGAGCAGGACGCATATGCCTCCGACATCATCGAGAAGTTGAAAGAGGCCAAACTGATCATTGTAGAAGGAACATTGTATCCGTTACTGACAAGGTTAAAAAATGATGGCCTCACCACCTACCGGTGGGAGGAGTCCAATTCGGGGCCACCCCGAAAGTATTTTCAGATCACCGACATCGGTAAAGCGGTATTAAACGACCTGAAGCCAGGCTGGCGGGAACTTGCCGTGGCCGTTGAAAAAATCATTGCCTAACAAAAAAAGAAAATCCATGAAAAAGACTGTAAATATCAATGTCAGTGGGATCATCTTCCATATCGACGAGGATGCATATACAAAATTGAACAACTACCTGGAGAGTCTGAAAAGTCATTTCCACTCCACCGAGGGCAGCAATGATATCATCGATGATATCGAAGCACGAATTGCCGAATTACTCCAGGAAAAGCTGGGACAGACGAAACAGGTGATCACCATCCGGGATGTGAATGAGGTCATTGTAGTGATGGGACAACCCAGCCAGTTCGCCGAAGACGATACCCACGGGGAAACTGCTCCCTCCCATAAAACCAGCAGTAGTAGCAAACGATTCTACAGGGACCCTGACAATAAAGTCATAGGAGGCGTTTGTGGGGGTATTGGTGCTTACCTGCACTGGGATCCGGTCATCATCCGGATCCTTTTCATCATCAGCCTGTTTGCAGGAGGTTTTGGAGCCTTGCTTTACTTGATTCTCTGGGTGGTGATCCCTGAGGCAACTACAACGACAGAGAAGCTGGAGATGCGTGGAGAGAAGGTGAATATCTCCAACATCGAAAAGTCTATCCAGGAAGAGGTTAGTTCACTCAAAGACCAACTTAAGAACCTGACAGAGACGACCAAACAGAATCTTCGGCGTAGCGGGGCATCCCCCTCCCCCATTGAACAGGTGCTGAAAGGTGTTATGGAGGTCCTGAGAGTTTTTGGAAGAATCCTGCTCATCATCATAGGAATTGTACTGGTGTTGGTGGGGATTAGTTTCTTCATTGCGTTCATGGCAGTAGTATTCGGTTGGGGCGGTTCAATCCTGATCGACAGCGACGTCCTGATCATGTCCTTCCCATCCAGTCTTAATCTTATCCTCGGATGTTCGTTTAATCCTTTCTTTATCCAGGCTTCCTTGTTGATCCTTTTTGGCATCCCGATAATTCTGATCCTCTATTCGGGCATCAAGTTAATTTTCAGATTCGAAGGTATCAGATATTTTGGAATAACACTTTTTAATATTTGGCTCATCGGGCTGGTAATCGGAGTCTTCTACTCCTTTAAAATATACAATCTCGTTAAAGCAGATGCAACAGATCAGCAGCGAATTGAGATTACACAACCTGTTTCCGACACTATTCATCTCAGTTATTCCGACTGGGGGCCAATTGACGAGCTCTCTCTGGATACTTACGAAGTATTTGATAATATAAGCCTGTATAAAGATCAGGAGAGAAATTATTACCTGATACCCTCGGTCAGAGTAGAACCAGCCAAAGGTGATCAGGTAGAGGTTATCAAGCGCGGCTTTGCCAGGGGGAAGTCAGCGTCTGAAGCCAAAACCCGTCTTAGTATGGTTCGCTATAATATCCAGCAAACTGGCGACACACTCTTCCTGGATCATGTGGGGACCTTTCCACAGGATGATTGCTGGAGAGGTCAGAAGATCATGGTAACCGTGAAGGTTCCGGAGGGGAAATATGTAGCCCTGAGCAAGGGAGAGTGGCGCATAGAGAATGAATATTCTTTCTACACCAGGATCCTCGATAACACAAAACTTTACCAGATGAGTAGTTCCGGCCTGGATGATGTAGAGTAAACACCAGGATCACACCTTTATGAGATGGTTTATCAATAGTTTTAACATATTTTCGTAATTTTACGGATCATAAACCAACTCTCATGAAAAACACATTTTACATGCTGCTGATCGCAGCATTAGCGGGCTTGGTTGCCTGCTCACCAACGAGCCAACAAGATCAGGCACCGCCTTTGATTGAAAAACAAAACATATCGCTCACCAGCGACCTGATGACCCCTGAGGTATTATGGGCATTCGGAAGGGTTAGTGGCCCAGAGGTCTCTCCAGATGGAAAAACGATACTCTACGGGGTCTCTTATTACTCTGTAGAACAAAACAAAGGAAACAGAGAGCTCTACTCTGTGGACGTAAATGGGGAGAATTACAAGCAACTGACTCACTCTCTCAAGAGTGAATTTAATGAACTCTGGCGGCCTGATGGAAAAAAGATCGGCTTCCTCTGCTCCGAAAGCGGATCGATCCAACTCTGGGAAATGAATTCTGATGGTTCCGACCGTATTCAGATATCCAACATTGACGATGGGATCACAGGGTTCAAATACTCTCCTGATCAAACCATGATCCTCTACACCAAGGAGGTATACCTGGAGAATAAATTCAAGGATCTCTACGAAGGGCTCCCAAAGGCTTCGGGCCGTATTATGGATGATCTGCTTTACCGCCACTGGGATTCGTGGGTAGATTCATATAGCCATGTTTTCTATGCCAATTACGACGGGATGAAAGTGTGGGGTGATATCGATATCATGTCCGGAGAGCCTTATCAGTCGCCATTAAAACCATTCGGAGGGATTGAGCAAGTAAACTGGAGTCCTGACAGTAAAGTCATTGCTTATACCTGCCAGAAAATGGTCGGTAAAGCAGCCACTCTCTCCACCAATTCCGACATCTACCTCTACAACCTCGATACAGGCGAAGCGACCAACATGACTCAGGGAATGATGGGCTTCGATGTTGCTCCCCTTTACTCTCCCGATGGCAGTTTTATCGCATGGGAAAGCATGGAAAGGGAGGGGTATGAGTCAGATCAAAACCGTCTCTTCGTCGTCAACACCTCCACTTGGGAGAAAACCTATGCCACAAAGGGGTTTGACCAGAATGCAGGCAGCCTGGCCTGGAGTCCCGACAGCAAGAATATCTATTTCACCAGCGACTGGCATGGTGCTTTTCAGGTATATAAATACAAGCTAGAGGATGGAGCAATCAAACAAATCACTGAAGGATTACAGGACTATAGAAATGTAGTTCCGGCCGACGGTAAGCTGATCTCAGCAAAACAAACCATGTCGCTGCCAACAGAATTGTTTGCTATCGATCCTGAAAGTGGCGCTGCCGAACAGATCACTTTTACAAACAAGGATTTGCTTGCGCAGCTTACCATGGGGAACATAGAAGAGAGGTGGATCAAGACCCATGACAATCTTGACATGCAGGTCTTTGTGATCTATCCTCCCCATTTTGATCCTGCAAAAAAATACCCGGCAATACTCTATTGCAAAGGCGGTCCGCAGGGTCCGCTCAGCCAGAGTTTCCACTTTCGCTGGAATTACCAGATCATGGCTGCCAATGGTTATATTATTGTTGCTCCGGCCCGCAGAGGGGTTTCAGGATTCGGGCAGGCATGGCAGGAGCAAATCAGCGGCGATTATCATGGGAAAAGTATGCAGGATTACCTTACTGCAATTGACGTATTAGCAAAAGAACCTTTCATAGATGAGACCCGACTGGGAGCTATCGGAGCGAGCGCCGGAGGGTATGCCGTATACTACCTCGCTGGCAACCATAAGGGCAGGTTCAAGGCATTCATCGCACACGACGGCATCTTTAACGAAGAGGCACAATACCTTGAAACCGAAGAGATGTGGTTTGAAAACTGGGATAAAGGCGGCTCGTTTTGGGATAAATCGAATAAAACTGCTCAGGAGGTTTATGCTCATTCACCACATAAGTATGTCCAAAACTGGGATACGCCAATACTAATTATCCATGGGGAATTGGATTACAGAGTCGTGTTCACCCAGGGCATGACTGCCTTCAATGCTGCTGTGTTAAAGGGTGTTCCCGCTGAGTTCCTCTACTTCCCGGATGAGAACCACTGGGTTCTGAAACCTCAGAATGGGATCCTCTGGCAACGTACCTTCTTCAACTGGCTTGACCGCTGGTTGAAATAGTGCCTGCTGAAAATAGGGTCTATTGTTTGATCCCGTTTTTATAAAGGATCTCAACCCATTCGGCGCTTTCTGTGACATTAAATAAGACCGGATTAATCTCGTCAATAATGTACAAGTAATCCCGGTTAGCGGCAAAGCAGAAATACTGCTCATTCAACGAGGTTGGAATTATCGTCAGGTCTCTCCCCAGTTTATACTTTTCAAAAGCGTACTCGAGGGTGGCTATATCTCCCACAAATCCTTCGATCTTACGGTCTTTGATTGCATTTAATCCCCCTGCCAGGTCGGTAAACGGTGTATATTGAATACGGTTGATCCGGCAAAACGAGGCAAACCCAGTCTGCTCCAGCGTTCCCACCTTGATCTTTCGCAGTTCATCAACCGTATCGATATCCCCCTGAAGTTTTGTAACCGTAAGCTCTGACGATATCTCAGCGGTAAAAGCAAACAAAAGCGCAATTGCATAAAACATCCAGACGAGTGTCAATATCCGTCCGAGTTTCGTTCTGGGGATCTTATCCCCATACCCTACTGTGGTCATCGTGACAAACGCCCACCAAATTCCATCAGTAACCCCCATATGGTTTTTTCTGAATTCTTTTGAATTTTTACGGCGCTCTGCCAACCATATCAGAATGGCAAAAATCAACACCACTGAGCACAACAGGACAACGAGTTGCAGCGTCCTCCAGTTAAACAGGGAGAGAAAAACGGTGATCAGTGGAATGTCGCCAGATGGGCGCTCGGCCAGCGCAAGCCGGGATGTATAAAAGGGAATGCTAAGCCGGAAATTTTCCAGGCGGGTGTCTGTCAGCGTCACCGGGTTTATGGTAATCTCAATTTTTCCCTTCTTCAGGGCGGTCATCAGATCTATATAGTTGGCAAACCGGACGTAGGTGTATTGAATATCCAGACTGTCGGCAATGTTTCTCCAGAGATCGGCACTCACCCCAAAAACCTCTGGTCCATTAAAAATGACGTAAGGAGGAATTTCCGACACGCCAATCCTAACCTTGGCGGTCTGTTGCAGAACTGAAGCGTACCCCGACAGGTTGAGAGCCAGCATCACTCCAAAAGCAAGGAGAATTCGTTTCATAGGATTCTGAATTTACCGTAAATTTACCCAATTCTTAAAAACTACAACATTCTAATACACGGATCAGTGAGTTATAATCTGGAAAAGGCGGTTCAGGAGGCTGCAATCCTTCTGCGAAACTCTAAGTTTACCACGGCTTTTACAGGTGCTGGCATCTCTGTTGAAAGCGGAATCCCTCCTTTTCGAGGCGAAAAGGGCTTATGGAATAAATATGATCCAAGATACCTTGAAATTGGATTTTTTCTTTCCCATCCTGAAGAGTCATGGCAGATGATCAAACAGATCTTCTATGACTTCTTCGGTGAAGCAACTCCCAACCACGCTCATGTTATACTTGCAGAGATGGAGAGACATGGAATGCTACACAGAATCATCACCCAGAACATCGACAACCTTCATCAGGAGGCAGGAAGTACGAACGTTTTTGAGTTTCACGGTAACTCCATGAAGCTCGTTTGCCTGGCCTGTTATCAGGAATTTCCTTACGGCAAGATTGCTCTTGATAAACTCCCCCCGCGATGTCCACATTGTTTGGGATTACTGAAGCCAGACTTTGTCTTCTTTGGAGAGGCAATCCCGCAGGATCCGCTGACTGCAGCATATGATGCCGCCAGTAAGTCTGATATTTTCCTGATCATCGGATCCACTGGTGAAGTGATGCCAGCCAACCAGATCCCCCCACTTGCAAAGCAACATGGCGCTAAAATTATTGAGATTAATCCGGAAGAATCAAACTACACAAGAAGTTTAACAGATATCTTTTTGCAGGGAAAAGCCGGGGAGGTAATGAAGAAACTATCAGACGCTCTATTTACCACGCCCCTGGAGGATAATTAGAATTGTGTAGATCAGTATCTTGAAGTCCATTGCGAGCGACATATTCTCAATGTACAAAATATCAAATTTCAGCCGCTCAACCATTTCATCAACATTTTCAGCATACCCAAACTTTACCTGTCCCCAGGATGTAATCCCAGGCTTAACCTTATGCAGCAGGCGATAATGTGGAGCACGCTGCATAATCTGATCAATGTAGTACTGCCGTTCGGGGCGGGGGCCAACAATACTCATATCCCCTTTAAGAACTGTATAAAACTGTGGGATCTCATCAATCCTGACTTTCCTAAGAAATTTGCCAACTCGGGTAATCCTTGGGTCTGTTGTAGAGGAGAGCTGTGGACCTGTATCCTCCGCTCCCCTGTACATCGTTCGGAACTTATGCATAATGAATTTACGGCCCTTGAGCCCAACCCTCTCCTGAGAAAACAGGATCGATCCCGTTGAAGTAGTCTTGATTGTAATAGCAGTTATCAGCATGATCGGTGACAGGATTACCAGGCAGATCGCAGAAACTACAATATCAAAGATCCGTTTCAGCGACATCTGCCAGTCGGGCATCAGGTCGGGAAAGATCTGGATGAGCGGTGCATGAAAAATGGAGGTAGTTTTCACTGACCCCATCAGGATATCCTGCATAACAGGAATGATCTTGATCACCACATCGGTATCTTCAAGCTGGGTAATAATCTTTTCAACCGTGTGATTTTCAGACTGCTCTAAAGCAATAATCACTTCTTCTACTTGATATTCCATGACGATCCGATACAGCTCTTTCAGCTCGCCAAGATGTGGTAGAAACTCCTCCAGTTTATAGGTTTTGTATGGCTGTGCATTGACAAACCCGATGAAATTATTGCCCGAAGACTCCTCCTGGTTCTCGATATCCTTGTAGATGGAGATCGCATTGCCGTTACTTCCAACGATGATTGTGGTAAATCCGATGAGTTTGTGATGGATCTTATACGCAATCCGGGATGTGAGAAACAACCTGAAAGAAGCTGTGAAGAGAAGGTGTAGAAAGAAAAGGGCAAAATAGAACTGAAGGTACGTGCGGTTGTTAATAATTACATCGTCGAGGATCAGGCTAAAGAATATCACCGTTACACCGATAGCGGTAGTAAGTAACGTAATCCCGAATTCACGAAGCCTCCCTTTCCTGAATATCTTTCGATATGTACCTATTAACACATAAAAGATCAACCATAGCAAAGGAATGACCGCGAGGCCGATATAAAGTTTATTATCGGTAAAGATGATATCCGGTTGCTGAAAAACATTCGGATTGACTACCATTTTGCGGTAGGTGAAAAATAGAAACCAAGCGATGATAGCGGCGAAGTAGTCAGCCATCACAAACTTAAAAACCTGAAGTCGCCTGTTCATTATTCCGATGTTCTGGTTACCACTTTAATGTTGTCTAGAAGGATAAGTGCATCCGGTTCCGAAGCTGTCTGGATAGCGGAGATAAAGATTCTGAATTTTTGCATTCCGGGATAAGCATTCAGGCTATTGGTAAGGTTGATATAGATCTTTTTCCATTCATTGCCTGTTGGGTTCAGGTAGATAACGGGAACTTGCTGGATCGTACTAATTCCGTAGAGATAAATGCCGACTACAAATACATTGTTTGTCCTGAAATTCATCTCGACGAAAACCGGGGCAAACGGGATATCAAAGTCCCTGTCGTTGATACACTCGAAAAACTGGTTGACAGTATCCATTTGTACCATTCCCGAGTGATTCCCTTCAAAAGTAAGTGAATCTCCGGGCTCAGTAAGTAATAAGGCTGCATCACTTCGTATGGTTGTGTCAAACGTGATAGATATTCCTTCAAATCCTTCTATTAAGTCAAAAGTAGTAGTAGAAAAGTAGTTGGTCCTCTGTACGCCGATATCAGTTGTGTCAAGTTCGGTGAGTTCCACGGATAGCTCAATCGGTTCAAAGAAAGGATATATCATCCGTGTTGCAGCGATACCGTTTAATTTGATCCCTGGCAGAATCTTCAGGTTATGCGTTCCCCGGGCTAGAACCGGGAACCTTGCCGGAAGCTGGAACGCACCGATCAGGTTATCGTCAATATATACCCATGCATCTACGATACTGGCTGAAGCAGAGCCCTGGGCCGACAGACTTGTGGTCAGGTAGATTGAATCAATCGTTACGTAAGCAGGAATCTCCTGGTCTCCTTTGAATTTTTCACAGGAGGTGATCAGAACCGGGATTAGAGCAATAAATAGACAGACGGTAGATCTCCGGATGGTCATAAATAGCAATTGGTTCTTTCAGTAATTTGGTAACGGGTAGTTATGGGATATATTGCACGGTTAGTATTGAAAAGAAATCAACAGTTGAAAGAGATGTTATCTTAAAGGTTTGCAGCCGACTGGTTGATCTTCTCAATGATCTGGTGAGCCAGTTCAAGGGCACTGTATCCATCGTTAATTGTAACCGGTGGAACAGTATTGTTGACAATTGCAGAATGGAAGCTTTCGAGTTCGGCTTTGATCGCATTAAGGGGTTTGACTTCAGGCTTATTGAAGAATATCTGCTTTTTCCCTTTTTCCGGACCGAGATCAAGGGTAAAGAGGGCCGTAGATTTGCTTGTTGCGTCAGCATTCTGGATCCGCACCACCTCGATCTCTTTATTAAGAAAATCTACGGAAATATATGTGTCTTTCTGAAAGAATCGGGATTTTCGCATATTTTTTAAGGAAATCCGTGAGGCTGTGAGGTTGGCCACACACCCATTATCAAACTCAATACGGGCATTCGCGATATCAGGTGTATCGCTTACCACAGGCACACCGCTGGCAGAGATTTTACGTATGTTAGCTTTCACAACGCTAAGAATGATATCGATGTCGTGAATCATCAGGTCGAGGATCACCGGTACATCCATTCCCCTTGGATTGAACTGGGCCAGCCGGTGGCATTCAATAAACATAGGTTTGTTGAAATAGGGCTCCACCGCCAGAAAAGCCGGATTAAACCGTTCCACATGACCCACTTGTACTTTCACGTTGGCCTCCCCTGCAATTTTAATTAATTCTCTGGCTTGCTGCAACGTAGTCACAATGGGCTTCTCAATGAAAACGTGCTTGTACTTTTTCAGGGATTTGGATGCACACTCAAAATGTGATACTGTAGGGGTCACAATATCCACAACATCAACGGCATCAACAAGCTCATCCAGCGTATCAAAATTTTTAATCTGGAACTCTGTTTCAACCTGTGAAGCGATCTCCGGGTTGGGGTCGTAAAACCCCACCAGATCAAAACCCGGAATATCTTTGATGCACCGGATGTGAATTTTTCCAAGATGGCCTGCGCCTAAAACACCGATTTTCAACATATCTGATCCTATATTTTTGCAAAAGTAAGGCTTTGTGCTGATTGAATTTAGTATTTTCGCAAAAAATGCATCCCTACTCCCATCCTCTATGAACAAACCGACAACGATGACCGACTCATTTCGCCACAAAGGTCTGCGAAAGCAACTTGTGGAGACGATCCGGAAAAAGGGGATTGCAAACCAGCAGGTTCTTCAGGCTATTGAAAAACTTCCCCGTCACTTTTTCTTTGACTCCTCCTTTCTGGAGTATGCATATGAAGATAAACCATTTCCCATCGGTGCCGGGCAAACCATTTCACAACCCTACACTGTAGCCTTTCAAAGCATGTTACTGGATGTCAAAAAGGGAAGCAGGGTTCTTGAGATAGGTACGGGGTCGGGATATCAGGCATGCATTCTGGCCGAAATGGGAGCTAAAGTTTTTACCATCGAACGCCACAAAGTTCTCTACACAAAAACAAGTCAACTTCTCCCTACTCTGGGTTATCACTCTATAAAGACCTTTTTTGGCGATGGATACAAAGGATTACCGGCTTATGCCCCCTTCGACCGTGTGCTTATCACGGCCGCAGCTCCTGCTATTCCTGATCCGTTGATCCAGCAGCTAAAACCCGGAGGGATCATGGTGATTCCACTGGGACCTGATGATATCCAAACCATGACCGTCCTGGTTAAAAACACCGATGGAGGGTATCAAAAAAGCGAACATGGGGCATTTCGATTCGTACCTATGCTAAAAGACAAAGAGAAATAGTGGGTTGCTTGATGTTTGTGATACCTTTTTTTTCTTTAGTTTTGACTAAAAATAATCAGATCACTATGAAAAAATTTCTCTATCTCGCAGGAATCCTCCTGATCATCAGTTCGTGCGCCACCAAAAAAATCAATTTTGACCAGCTCCAGGACCGTAACGGACTCTTTTATCTGGTGAACGACAAAGAGCCTTTCACCGGAGAGATCGTCTCTTACGTTGCAGGAAGAGTGGAGTTTGAAGGAGAAGTGAAGAACGGATTGAAAGAAGGGCTTTGGATATATTATTATACGAACGGACAAAAAGAGATGGAAGGCGTTTATAAAGATGGACTGAAAGAGGGAACCTGGTCCTACTGGACTGAAAACGGAGAGCAGGACGATCAGGAGGTTTATAAACTTGGGAACCGTCTCGGGCATGAAGGCCCCCGGCCAGATGATGAAGGCATTTCCAGAGAAACAGAGACGGAGAGTGGTGCCGAATCATCAACTTCATCTGTTGGAGGAACCATTGGAGGTGAATCAGGCCAAACGATAAAATCAGAGCAGCCAAAAAAGGTTGAACCCCCGAAGCCCAAACCAGTAAACTGGGATATGCTAAGAGGTGGTCCGGTGAAGTATTACCAGGGACAACCTTATACCGGACCGGTAGTTAAGTGGTACAAAGAGGGAGCCCGGGGAAAATACATCGACGGCTACTTTACCAATGGATACCGCAGCGGGAAATGGACCTTCTACGATCGTGCGGGAAGAGTTATTGAGATCAAGTATTACTAACTGCTAACTGCCAACTGCTAACTCTTTTTACCAGGGCCCAGATAAAGCCGACCAGCATCACAAATGATCCAAACCAAAGCACATTGATGTAGGGATTCAGGATTGCTTTAATGACAATGAAATCAGAGGTCTTCCCAACCGAAGCGATATACATATAGTAGTCTTTCAGTAGGAAATTCCGTGTATCGGGATTGTAGACATCTCCCATCCGTGGATGACGGTTCACTGAAGGATGAAGGCTGAACTGATAGGTATACTCCCCTTTATTGCGTTTTAGGAAATCGATCTGGTAAACTGTTGTGTTCCCTTCTGCAACAGCATCTACGTAGGTGACGTAAAATCCACCCATATAAGAGGTGTCACTCTTCATCAAAAGCAGATTCTCTTTGTTTGAGCGTAAATTGCCCAGATCAATACCCGATGTGTTGGATGAGATGATCTTTGAATTTGAGAATGTGATCAGGACACCAAGTAAAAAGAGTACAAATCCTATATGGGTTAAGATAGCTGGCATGTTTCTGGGTTTCGACATCCGAAAGATCAGATTCATTAAAGAGGCTGTTAAAGCGAACCAGATGAAGAAGAGAAAGAGGATAAAGCTACCACTCCTTACGATTCCGTTAATGATAAACAATATGGTCAATCCAATTGAAAGGACCAGTGGAATGATCAATTTGCGTAAAAATGCGCCTGTTTCATTACGGTCGAAGTTTAGAAACTGGGTGAAGGCAATGAACCCAGCGATCAGGAGAGCATAAGGAGTCTGCCATCGGTTATAGAACCCGACAGAATCGGTAGGCGGTGCAAAGTTTGTGCCGAAAATGGCGTTGAACACCGGAATGGAGGTAGTGAACATAATCTGAAATGCCGAAAGAACAACGACAAGTGATCCAATAAACATCCAGAATTCTCTGGAGAGGAGAAGTTCTTTTCGTTTCAACTGGAACTGACCTGCTCTACGGATGATGAGCCAGGCTGCAAGCCCCAGGAATGTTAGCAGGAAGAGCGCCAGTTGAGTTGCCATTCCATTATCTCCAAACGAATGGGCTGATGTTTCGGATAACACGCCACTACGGGTAAGGTAACTGGCAAAGAGAACCAAGACATAAGAGAGCGTAGAAAAGATAAAAGCTGCCGTAAGGGCATGATTCTGTTTCCTGAAGATCAACATGAAATGCAACGTAGCTACCAGGGTCATCCAGGGAACCAGGGAGGAGTTTTCCACCGGATCCCAGGCCCAGAACCCACCAAAAGTGAGGGAGACATAAGCCCAGGCTCCGCCGAGCAAAATGCCAGCACCCAGAAGTAATAATGAAAGGAGTGTCCAGGGTATAACAATCTTTATCCATGAGGTGAACTCTTTCCGAACAAGTGCAGCCATCGCATAGCTGAATGGTACAAGAGCTAGTGCATAACCCAGAAAGAGGATTGGTGGATGAATGGTCATCCAAATATTCTCCAACAGGGGATTCAATCCGTTGCCATCTGCCAGCGAAGTGGTGAGGTAATTGGCATTTTCAAATATGGTCCCTTGGATGGAGTCAACAGTTTCGCGGAGAAGCCGGAAAGGAGAAGTTCCTACATCCCAGTTCCCAATCGAAACACCAAGCATCATACTGGTCACAAAGACTTGTGAAAGAGCGAAAAAAACCATTACGCCAGGTTCCCAGTCTTTGGTAGTTCGAATGAGTACTAATCCAACCACGGCCTGGAAGAGGGCCCACACCAGAAAGCTCCCCTCCTGCCCTGCCCAGAAACAGGAGATGATATATTTGACCGGCAGGTCGCGGGAAGAGTATTGCCATACGTAAGAGTACTCGAAATAGTGGTTAAAGATCATGTAGTATAGAACCACCGATACGCCAATCAGTGAAAGGGCATGAAGCCAGTATAAACTCCTGGCACTCCGGCGAAGTAAAAGTGACCTCTCTTTTGCTGATGACAGAAGACGGAAATAGAAAATGGTTGCTAAGAGTGCGGATAGAAAGCTGACCCAAAGAAGGGCTTGTCCAAGTTGTCCAGCAAGGAGATGTTCTCCAATATAGTGTATTGACATAGAAACCTCTTTAAATGTGTTCAAAATTACTGCTTTATTTTGGAATCCCGGGAATACCGCTTCAATGATTGTTAAAAACTACTTGGTTTTTGTTATTAAGAATTTTACAATTCCGGGGAACCTGGCTCCTTTTCTAGTATATTCGCTCAAAAATCAATGTATGGTGAGAGTGGGCCTGGTTGGAGGCTCGGGGCTTGAGAAGCTGAATATACTTATAAATACACGTGAAATTGAAGTTTCCACACCCTACGGTTCTCCAAGTTCCTCGTTATATACCGGTCAGATTGACTCCTGTGAAGTCGTGATTCTCTCTCGTCATGGACGAGAGCACACCATTCCTCCTACACAGGTAAATAACCGGGCTAACATCTCTGCCTTCAGGGAATTGAATTGTTCCTATATTCTTGCTACTACAGCTTGTGGAAGCCTTAGGGAAGAGATTCGACGGGGAGACTTTGTGATACCCGACCAGTTCATTGATTTTACCAGGCGAAGGCATCTGACCTTTTATGAAGAGTTTGAGCCTGGGAATGCAATCCATCCCACGATGGCTGATCCCTTTTCGGAGTATCTCAGAGGGTTGTTGATCGAGGGAGCCAGGGAGCTTGGATTACCGGTTCATCCCACAGGGACAGTGGTTACCATTGAAGGTCCCCGCTTTTCCACCAGGGCTGAATCGCAGATGTTCAGAACCCTTGGAGCTGATATAATCAATATGAGTATCGCGCCGGAAGCTATTCTTGCATTTGAAGCTGGGATTCCATATGCCGCAGTTGCTCTTTCGACCGACTATGATGCATGGAAAACTGATGAGGAGCCAGTTACCTGGAATGAGGTGGTACATATCTTTAATAAAAATGTGGAACATGTAACCCGTCTAATGTTAAACGTTATAAATCAGATTAAAGCATAATCTAATGCTGATGAAAAAGATCCTTATTCTATTTGCAGGCCTCTTCACTTCAACCATCCTTCTGGGGCAGCCTGTTGAGCGAACCATTGGAAGCCTGCCACTCATCAGTGAAGTGAAGTCTTCCCTTGACCTTGCCACAGGATATGCTCTCCAGGATAACGGGGAGTGGATCTCAGCACAAAACCGTATCCCATATAAAGTCGCTGAGTTCAATAAAAGCAATAAAACATACTACAAACTGGGTAGTGACAACTTTGAGCTTCTGGAGATCCGGGATGTGATGGTACGGAATGAGCTCTATATTGTTTTCACAATTCAATATAAAACAGGATGGTACGAATTCCCGATCCTAATGGAACTCTGGCACTGGCAGGACGGTCTGAACTATTTTGTATTTAAAGCATCGAAATTAAAAGAGGTGATGCCAAACAAAGTAGAATGGGATAGACCTTACATCATCAACATGGATGCACTTTGCAGTGGGATTTTGATCGATTACGACATGAAAACGCTTAACTCTACCATTGCCTATAATATCCAGCAAACCATTGACAATGGGACAATCGGCTCCCACAACCTGCTGATCGCAGTCTGGCCCGTTGAAGCCAAAGGGTTACAACTTTCACGGTTCCGTCTCATCCAGGTCATGAATAAAAAGAAGTTTTATATCCCTTACCTGGAAGAGAAAAACAGGGATCGATTATTCCGCAGTAATTACTATGAAGCAGATTACTCAATATTCAGGGCCTTTATCCGCTATGATGAGATCAATCCAACACTGGCGACAACCGATCCAAAGACAGGAGAAGACTGGTTCAAACGGGGAGTCTATCACTACCGTGCAGGGGACTATGCACAAGCAATCTCCGACCTCACCGAGGCAGCTAAGCATTGTCCGTTCGACCGATTTTTCATGACCTATGCCTACCGCGCAAATGCCAGAGAACAGATGGGTGATTATTCAGGAGCCATGAAAGATTATGACAAAGCGATCAGCCTAAAGCCAGCCGAAAAAGAGTATTATTCCGCATGGCTTACCACCATCTACAATCGAGGTGTTGCCAAATTTAATATCAAAGACATACTGGGAGCCTGCCAGGATTGGAATACGGCTGCCCAGATGGGGTTGCAGGATGTTTCAATGGATGAAAATATCAAAGTAAACTGTAAGAATTTCACCTATATAGGTCCGGCCAATCTCCCGACAGCAGTGGAAATCTCCTCTGCCACACCAAATACCAGCGACTATCGTAGACTCTATTTTGAAGGGATGTGGAAATACCAGAACGGCAGTTACTCTGAGGCTGTTCAGAACCTCGACAGGGCATTGGAGCTAAAGCCCGATCTCACCATCATTCCCTCTATCTACTCTTATCGGGGAGCCTCCAAACTCAAACTATCTGATTACCTTGGAGCCATATCTGATTTCGATTACTGCCTGGCATATATGGGGAGTGGCAAAGCAGACAGCTCCATCCTCAAAACGGTCTATTATAACCGTGGCTTAGCAAATTTCTTCCTTGGGAATCAGGCCGAAGCCTGTAACGATTTCAGAAAAGCAATCCATACAGGGCTTCTGGATCAGGAATCATTGAATTTCATCGAACAGATTTGCAGGTAACCATAGAATCAGACTAATCCAGATCCTTTAATGAAGTGCGTTCTCCATCCTTCGTGTAACCTACGATAAAGGCGTCGCTAACGCCAGCATTCACCATGCGTTGACGAATATCTTTTGCCTCATCAATTGATTCTGTGGAACCAACAATGAATCGATACAATCCATCGCTGTATTCACGTGTTACTGGCATAGGGATTTTATACCGTTTACGGATGGTTTCAGGAGAGTAAATCCTCTGTGCGAAAGCAAAAATCTGAACCTTGAAGAGGTAGTATTTGCTAAGATCGACACCAACAGATGGCGGAGGGGGGAGTTTGTCCATTCCCATATCGCTTTTTGCCATTCGCGGGATAGGATCACATTTTGGCAGGTTAAGAATGATCGGACCATCTTTTTTGTAATCTACCACATCCGGTGTCTTTCTGGTAGCTTTATTGAGATTCAACGTAATATTTAAAGAGAGGAAACTGTACATATCAACCTTGAACCCATCATCAATGCCATCAACCATGTCAGAGGTGATGGGGCGTAGGGTATATTCAAGCCCAATGTTCACTTTATTGGCAATGCTATAATAGGCCCCAAACCCAACAGGTATAACAGCTGCGACTTTACCTGACAATGCTCCATTAGGAACTACGATCCCAGTGGGCAAATCCTTCAGCGTCGTTTTCCAGTAAAATGCACCAATTCCAACTGTTCCATAAACAAAGAAGGTCCGTTTGGGATTAAACCCCCCGATCAGGTTCGAAAAGTTAATCATTGTATTGACGTTACCATCAATAATTGTTGAGTTAAAACTAGTATCTACCGGTGTTCCATCCATCCTGGTTGACTTTTTCCCGGCAAGTGCTCCATAAAGCACCTGCCCCCGTAAGGAAAATACATTGCTAACCCTCCGTCCGAAGGTAAACGATCCGGCAAATGTCAAATCACCAGCCTGTGGTAGGAATCGGTTGATATTAAGGTCTCCCGAAAAAAATGTCGGACCACCAGATAAGCCAATGAACCAGTTATCACCAAAACGTGTACCAAGTTTTAGATTGGATTGAGCGGACAGGTAAATCGGAAAAATCAAAAAGAAAAAGAAGAACAAGATCTTTGAAACAGGTCTGGTCATACTGTAGATTGATTTCCTGGTAACAGGATATTTCTTTGCAACTTCAAATATATGCCTCGAATTACTAAGAAACCAGCGATTTCAGCATTAGATATCAACATTTTTCCAACAAAAAAAGCCCACTCGACAAGGTGGACTTTCACAAAACGTTGGATGCCTGCTACTTCACAAACTTGAAATTTCGGCCCAGATAGGTTCCAGTATCTCCCAGTTGCTCCTCAATCCGTAGTAACTGGTTATACTTGGCGATCCTGTCAGTCCGGGAGGCAGAACCGGTTTTTATCAAACCGGTGTTCAGCGCCACGGCAAGATCTGCTATTGTTGTATCTTCTGTTTCACCGGAACGATGACTGATCACGACTGTATAACCGTTACGGTAAGCCATGTTCACTGCATCGATGGTCTCCGTTAGCGTACCGATCTGATTAACCTTAACCAGGATGGAGTTTCCGACTCCCTTTTCAATCCCCATTCGCAAACGATCGACATTTGTTACGAAGATATCATCTCCTACGATCTGTATCTTCTTCCCCAGCTCTTTTGTCATCAATTTCCAACCTTCCCAGTCATCTTCAGCCATGCCGTCCTCGATAGATATAATCGGATAGCGGTTCACCCAATCTTTCCAAAATGATACCATCTCAGCCGGGGAGAGTTTTTCTCCTGTGGACTTCTTCAGATGATAACAGTTTTCTTCAGGGATAAAATATTCTGAAGAGGCGGGATCAAGTGCAATAAAAATATCTTTCCCAGGTTTATATCCAGCCTTTTCGATAGCCTTCATGATCACTTTAAGGGCCTCTTCATTAGATTTAAGGTTTGGGGCAAACCCTCCCTCATCACCAACGTTAGTAGAGTATTTCCCTTTTTTGAGCACAGCCTTCAGGTGGTGAAACACCTCAGCTCCCATCCTGATTGCTTCCGAAAAAGTAGAAGCACCCACAGGCATTATCATGAACTCCTGGAAATCAATTGAGTTATCTGCGTGCGAGCCCCCATTCAGAATGTTCATCATTGGGATAGGCAGCGTATTTGCCCCCACCCCTCCAATGTACCGATACAACTCCTGTGAAGTGGTCTGGGCAGCTGCTTTTGCAACAGCAAGGGAGACGCCAAGAATGGCATTAGCTCCAAGTTTACCTTTATTGGGAGTCCCATCAAGTTCGATCATTTTCCGATCGATCTCCACTTGGTCAGTAACATACATCCCCTCCAATTCCGGAGCAAGGATATTATTTACATTATGGATGGCCTGAAGCACTCCTTTGCCCAGGTAAAATTTCTTATCCCCATCACGCAGTTCAACCGCTTCGTGAATCCCTGTTGAGGTACCCGATGGTACAGCAGCCCTACCCAGGATTCCGCTGTCGGTGATCACGTCTACTTCAATAGTAGGATTACCTCTGGAGTCAAGAATCTGACGTGCGTGAATTGCGAGAATCCGGCTCATCTTAATCCTCCTTCTTCGGTGTAGTTTCTTCTGTCACTTCCGGTGTAGCTCCTTCTGTCACTTCCGGTGTAGTTTCTTCTGTCACTTCCGGTGAAGCTCCTTCTGTCACTTCCGGTGTAGCTCCTTCTATCACTTCCGGCGCAGTTTCTTCTGTCACCACTTCGGTTGACTCTTCAATTACCTCAGCAACAGCTTCA
>CAYUZX010000052.1:0-3008 GCA_964449285.1 uncultured Prolixibacteraceae bacterium | reverse complement strand
AGTTTCTTCTGTCACCACTTCGGTTGACTCTTCAATTACCTCAGCAACAGCTTCAGGCTCTTCAACTTTATCCGTGGATACCACATCTTCCTTTTTCTTTGTTCCGCCACGACGTCTCCGTGCACTCTTACCTTTCTGATCCTCTTTCGGTCCCAGCAACAATTCGTTGTAGTCAACCAGCTCCATCATGCACATTTCAGCGTTGTCACCCAGTCTTGGTCCCACTTTTAATATCCGTGTGTAACCACCTGGCCTGTCCGCAATCTTCTGAGCAATTTCGCGGAAGAGTTCCGTAACAGCCTCTTTGTTTTGAAGGTAGCTGAATACCAGACGCCGTGAATGCGTGGAGTCTTCTTTTGCTTTTGTAATCAGTGGCTCAATATAGGAACGTAATGCTTTTGCCTTTGCCAGTGTAGTCGTGATTCTCTTGTGAAGGATTAATGAAGAAGCCATGTTGGAAAGCATCGCTTTCCTGTGCTCACTCGTTCTTCCAAGATGGTTAAATTTCTTCTTATGTCTCATTCCGATTAATCCTTATCTAATTTATATTTTGCTGTATTCATTCCAAACTCAAGTCCTTTCGTCTTCACAAGTTCCTCAAGCTCAGTGAGTGATTTCTTGCCAAAATTCCTGAACTTCAGCAGATCGTTTTTATTAAAAGCAACCAGGTCGCCCAGCGTCTCAACATCTGCAGCTTTGAGGCAGTTTAGTGCCCTTACTGAAAGATCCATATCAACCAGCTTGGTTTTGAGCAGTTGCCGGATATGCAAAGAGGTTTCATCGAACTCCTCGGTCACAGTTTTTTCGTTGGTATCGAGGGTGATCTTTTCATCCGAGAATAGCATGAAGTGATGGATCAGAACCCTCGCGGCTTCTTTCAGCCCATTTTTCGGAAGGATAGAGCCGTCGGTGGTGATCTCCATCACAAGCTTTTCGTAGTCGGTTTTCTGCTCAACACGATAATTCTCAACGTGGAAGGTCACATTCTTGATAGGCGTATGAACAGAGTCGATTGCGATTCGGCCCAAACTCGTGCTGAGGGTTTTATTTTCCTCAGCAGGTACATATCCACGGCCCTTATCAATCGAGATCTCGATGGTTAGTTTCACAATGGGGTCCATATGACAGATTATCAGGTCCTGGTTGAGCACCTGAAATACGGATAGGAACTTATTGATATCACCAGCTTTAAACTCTTTCTGCTGGCCGATAATCACAGTCACCTTTTCTGAACTTTCAGATTCAATCAGCTTTTTGAAGCGAATCTGTTTCAAATTCAGGATAATCTCAGTAACATCTTCTATCACACCTTTGATGGTAGAGAATTCCTGATCAACTCCTTCAATTTTGATGGAGGTGATGGCATATCCTTCCAGCGAGGAAAGCAGAATTCTTCTGAGGGCATTTCCGATAGTGACCCCGAAACCGGGTTCGAGAGGTCTAAACTCGAATATTCCACGGTTGTCATCAGATTCTACCATGATGACCTTATCGGGCTTCTGAAACGGTAATATTGCCATAAATTGCCTTTTTAGGGGTTAATTTTTATTTACTATGATTATTTGGAATACAACTCAACGATCAGCTGTTCTTTGATG
Organism: uncultured Prolixibacteraceae bacterium; assembly: GCA_964449285.1. Classification (GTDB taxonomy): domain Bacteria; phylum Bacteroidota; class Bacteroidia; order Bacteroidales; family FEN-979; genus QYOJ01. The sequence goes on along the minus strand of CAYUZX010000052.1, from coordinate 1,410 downwards.
TTTTCAGGTATTTGATCGCGCTCCGGATAGCTCATGAATTTTCCGGTGAGGGTGTTCACATCCCACTCCAACCAAGGATACTGGTTCGACCGGGAAGCGACCGAATTCAGAATTGCTTCGAGTGATCTGGAGCGTTCCCGAACGGTAATGATATCACCCGGGTGAACTTCGAAACTCGGGATGTTGACCACTTTTCCATTAACGGTAATATGACGGTGAGAGATCAACTGACGGGCACCACTGCGTGTTGGTGCAATCCCAAGACGATAAACGACGTTATCAAGCCGGGCTTCGATCAACTGAAGCAGAACCTCACCTGTTTTTCCCCCTTTACGGGCAGCTCGTAGGAATGTGTTTTTGAATTGCCGTTCCAGGATGCCATAAGTATATTTGGCTTTTTGCTTTTCCATCAACTGAGTTCCATACTCAGAAGCTTTGGGGCGACGCCTCGACTGTCCGTGCATTCCGGGAGGGTAATTCTTCTTTTCGTAATACTTATCAGGTCCATAGATCGGATCTCTGAACTTTCTTGCAATCTTTGTTTTTGGACCAATATATCTAGCCATAACTCTTTATTATAATAGATCTTTTAACATTTTCTTTTAAACACGGCGTCTCTTTGGTGGGCGACATCCATTGTGTGGCAACGGAGTGATATCCATAATCTCAGACACTTCAATTCCTGATGTGTGGATCGTACGGATAGCAGACTCTCTCCCTGCACCGGGGCCTTTAATATAAACTTTGACTTTCCTCAGTCCGGCATCGTATGCCTTTTTTGAGGCATCCTGCGCTGCCATTTGAGCAGCGTAAGGCGTATTCTTCTTAGATCCTCTGAATCCCATCTTTCCGGCAGATGACCAGGAGATTACCTGACCGGTATTGTTTGTGAGGGTTACAATCAGATTATTGAAAGAGGCGTTTACGTATGCCCTTCCAATAGGATCGACTTTCACGACCCGTTTTTTTGAACTTTTCTCAGTCTTTGCCATAAACTCTACTAACTACAATTAACTTTTCGTTGCCTTCTTCTTGTTGGCAACTGTCTTTTTTCTGCCCTTTCTGGTACGGGCGTTATTTTTAGTACTCTGTCCGCGGACCGGAAGTCCCAGACGATGACGGATTCCCCTATAGGATCCGATGTCCATCAATCGTTTGATGTTCATCTGAATCTCAGAACGGGCGGCTCCTTCCACTTTGAAATGGTCGTTGAGAATGGTACGGATCGCATTCTGCTCATCGTCAGTCCAATCCTGAACTTTTTTATTTACATCCACCCCAGCCATGGTTAAGATCTTCTCCGCATTGCTTCTGCCAATCCCGTAGATGTAAGTCAGTCCGATCACTCCCCGTTTCTGTTTGGGTAAATCAATACCTGCAATTCTGGCCATAATTGAACTCTTTTATAAT
>CAYUZX010000051.1:19480-23165 GCA_964449285.1 uncultured Prolixibacteraceae bacterium | reverse complement strand
CTGCATTCCTACATTCCTGCATTCCTACATTCCTGCATTCCTACATTCCTGCATTCCTACATTCCTGCATTAATATTTGATCCACTTCCAAAGTTCATTATAACTAATCTTCTTCCCATACATCAGGATTCCTGTCCTGTAGATCTTTGCCGCCAACCAGGTAGTAGCCAGGAAGCCCAATAGCAATAAGGCCATGGAGATAAGAACTTCATACGTGGGGACCCCAAACGGAATCCGGATCATCATCACTACGGGGGAGGTTAATGGAATTATTGAGAGCCAGAAAGCCATCGGGCCATCCGGATCCTGGACGATGAACTGAGCCATTACGATGGCCAGGATCAGCGGTGCCGTGAGGGGAAGGATAAATTGCTGCGTGTCTGCTTCACTGTCAACCGCCCCGCCGATTGCTGCAAATAAAGCGGCGTACATTAAGTATCCAAATAAGAAGAAAAAGAGGAAAGAGCCTATCATGACCGGAAAGTCAATGCTGTTAATGGCTGCCATCACCTCATTTGCTCCACCTTCCTGTTGTACTTCTTCTGGCAAATGAACTACCTGTCCGGGATTGAACCCGCCGGTTGACTGCTCAATCAACTGTTTCGAGTTTGCTTCCGACAGGGTTTTACCTGTAAAAGTAGCGGTTACAGCAGTGATGATGATAAATGTCAGAATTACCCACAGGGCGAATTGGGTCAACCCCACCAGGGCTACACCAACGATCTTTCCCATCATCAGCTGGAATGGTTTAACAGAAGAGACGATCACTTCAATGATGCGGCTGGTCTTCTCTTCAATGACTCCACGCATCACCTGGGATCCGAACATAAAGATGAAGAAGTAAATCAGGATAGCTCCAAAGATTGCAAGTACCATACTTACCTCTGTATAACTCTTTTCTTCCTGCCCATCTGAACCGATCTTAATGGTGCTGATATCCACAGATGTCTTTATGGACCGGAGCAAGTCATCCAGATTAATCGGTGAACGATCCTCCCTTGTCAGACCCGTCAGCTGAGCTTGCAGTTTCAGGTCTTCTATTCGTTTCGACATGACATTCCGAATATAGCTTTTCACGTTGATGTTAACCTGCTTCCCCGCATAAAGAATGGCATTGGTAGGCAGAGCCACCTCTGTTCTCGGAATGTAGAGCAGGGCGTAGTCATCGCTTTTCCCAAAGGTCTCTTTAGCGCTATTGATAGTTGTGCTGAGGTAATGGAAGCGAATGTTGTCGGTGTCTTTGAACTTCTCGAAAAAGAGCCCGGTTTCATCTATCACTGCTACCTGTTTCGTCTCGTTAGTCGTTGTGGCAATGTAAATGGGAACAACCACGATACCTGCCATCAATAAAGGGCCCAGGATTGTCATGATGATGAACGACCGTTTTTTTACACGGGTGAGGTACTCTCTCCTGATGATAAGCAGGATCTTATTCATTATACAGCCTCCTTATCAGTAACTACGTTGATGAAGATGTCGTTCATACTTGGAATGATCTCATTCAGTGAATGGATCGTTACATGAGGCATAAGTAAGGTAAGCAGGTCATTCGGTTTGGATTCCTGAGGAAGCTTGACCCGGGCCACCTGCCATTTCTCATCCACGCCAGTTTGTGTGATTTCAAATGTCTCCGGAAGAATCGTACGGAGATCCTGATCAAAGGTATTGAACCGCACTTCGAACGTGTTGGTGGAGTAATGATCTTTGATCGCTTTCACATTCCCATCAAGGATTTTTCTGGCATGATTGATCAGGGCGATATGGTCGCACAACTCCTCTACGGAAGCCATGTTGTGGGTTGAAAAGATGATGGTTGAGCCGGTTGCTTTGATGTTCAGGATCTCCTCTTTCAGCAGGTTGACATTGATCGGGTCAAATCCGCTGAAGGGTTCGTCAAAAATCAGAAGCCGGGGTTGGTGAATCACTGTGACAATAAACTGTACTTTTTGCTGCATTCCCTTTGAAAGTTCTTCAACTTTTCGATTCCACCACCCCATGATCTCGAATTTAGAGAACCAGTGTCTTAACCTCTTTTCGGCTTCGTTGCGGGATAAGCCTTTCAGCTGGGCGAGGTAGAGTGCCTGTTCACCAACCTTCATCTTCTTATACAATCCTCGCTCTTCAGGGAGGTACCCAATTTTTTCAACGTCCTGAGGCTGAAGTCTCCTCCCCTGGAACATGAGATCACCGGAATCGGGTGCGATGATCTGGTTGATGATACGGATGAATGTTGTTTTTCCGGCCCCGTTCGGTCCCAGCAGCCCAAAGATGCTTCCTTCAGGTACATTTATGGTGACTTCGTCAAGTGCCTTGTGGGCAGCGTATTGTTTGGTGATATTGGAAGCAGAAAAGAGGTCCATTGGTTATTCAAAGTAATCTTTTACTTTCGAGAAAAAACTACGCTCTTTTGAGCTGGGATCAGGTTGAAAGTTTGGGGATTTTCCGAGCTTCTCCAGAAGGCTCTTCTCCTCTTTGCTCAGGGTTTTTGGCGTCCAGATCTGTAAGGTAACCAGGAGGTCTCCCTTCCCTTCATAGCCATTCACACTGGGTAATCCCTTATTACGCAATCTAAGGATTTTTCCGCTTTGCGTACCTGCCTCTATTTTTATTTTCACCTTTCCATCGATGGTAGGGATCTCAATTGAGGTGCCCAGGACGGCATCAGAAAAGGTGAGAAAATGGTTGTAGAGGATGTGGTTGCCTTCCCGTTCAAATTCGTTGTGCTGGAGCTCTTCTATCTGAACATAGAGATCGCCTGGAACACCTCCACGGGCCGCAGCATTCCCTTTTCCGCTTATCGATAGTTGCATTCCTTCAGCAACTCCTGCGGGGATCTTGATACTGATTACCTCTTCGCCTTTCACCACACCGTTACCTGCGCAGTCGGGACATTTATCGGTTATCACTTTTCCTTCGCCGCCGCAATGCGGACAGGAAGATGTCGACTGCATCTGCCCCAGGAAAGTAGAAGTAACTCTTGTTACATGGCCACTTCCGTTGCAAGTAGAGCAGGTTTGGTAGGCGTTTCCGTCTTTAGCACCCGTACCACTACAGGTTACGCACTGGACGAATTTATTCACCTTGATCTTTTTTTCGACACCGTGGGCGATCTCTTCCAGGGTGAGTTTTACTTTTACCCGCAGGTTGGTTCCTTTGTGCACCGTACGGCCCGTACGACGTCGTCCTCCTCCGAAAAAGGCGCCAAAGGGGTCTTCGAATCCGCCCCCACCTCCGCCAAAGATGTCGCCAAAATGGCTGAAAATTTCATCGATACTCATTCCGCCACTGAACCCTCCAAAGCCTTGGGATCCACCCAGGCCGGAATGGCCGAACTGGTCGTAACGCTGTCGCTTTGCCGGATCACTAAGAACTTCATAGGCCTCTGCAGACTCCTTGAATTTCTCTTCGGCAACAGCGTCATCCGGATTTTTATCAGGATGGTATTTCAGTGCATGCTTCCTGTAAGCCTTTTTGATCTCTTCGGCTGAAGCAGTTTTGCTGATCTCCAGTATTTCGTAATAGTCTCGTTTCGTCGTCATGCACGTTCGTTCATTGTTCGGTGTTCAGCGGAGTCGCAATAAATTGCGGCTGTACATTCATCATTCCTCATTGTCCTCTTCCTTCGTCCCTCTTCCTTAGCTTCCTACCACCACTTTCGCATACCGTATCACTTTACCGTTCAACA
>CAYUZX010000051.1:0-19380 GCA_964449285.1 uncultured Prolixibacteraceae bacterium | reverse complement strand
CTTCCTTAGCTTCCTACCACCACTTTCGCATACCGTATCACTTTACCGTTCAACAGGTATCCCTTTTCAATCTCATCTACCACCTTTCCCTTCAAATCGGGTGATGGGGAAGGGATTTTGGTGATCGCTTCATGGAAATCGGTATCAAATGGCTCCCCAATGGTCTTCATTTGCTCCAGCCCTTTCTGGGTAACGATACTCAGAAATTTGTTGTAGATCAGAATAACACCCTCTTTCAGGGCAGAATCTGAGCCGCCGGTATCAGCAAACGCTTTAATGGCACGCTCAAAATCATCCAGTACTGGAAGAAGGTCTGTTATCACCTCAGCCGAAGCGGTTTTGCTCAAGTCAATCCGCTCTTTGATGGTCCGTTTCCTGTAGTTATCAAATTCGGAATACAGACGCAGAAAACGGTCATTCAGCTCAGCGATCTTATCATCTGGACTGTCAGGAACTTCGTATTCTTCAACTTCTTCAACATCCTCAATGGAAGGGGTATCATCTTCATGAATCAACTCGTCATCAATATCTTCTGTATCGGGTTTTTTCTTTGGTCTCTTCTGCATACAATAATAACTAAATGAGTCGTATTAATTCGTGCGAGGGCAGGTACAAAAAATTTGCCGTTAAGGGATCTCCGACAAATTGTCAGCCTTTGATACGTCTGATGTCGGAACCAAGGGCATTCAACCTGACATCGATGCGTTCATAGCCACGGTCAATCTGTTCAATATTATCGATCACACTCGTCCCTTTTGCTGATAGAGCAGCGATCAGTAAGGCAACGCCTGCCCGGATATCGGGTGATGACATCCGGATGCCGCGCAAAGGATATTCATGATCAAGTCCGATCACAGTTGCCCGGTGCGGATCACACAGGATGATCTTAGCCCCCATATCAATCAACTTGTCGACGAAAAAAAGTCTGCTCTCAAACATCTTCTGATGGATCAGGACACTTCCTCTGGCCTGGGTGGCTATGACAAGGATAATACTGATCAGGTCGGGGGTAAATCCTGGCCATGGAGCATCTGCGATGGTCATGATAGAGCCATCCATGAAGGTCTCCACGGCGTAATGATCCTGTGCCGGGATAAACAGGTCATCTCCGTTGTGGACCAGATTGATCCCAAGCTTCCTGAAAACCTCCGGGATGATGCCCAGATGCTGGTAGTTCACATTCCGGATTGTGATCTCTGAGCCTGTCATGGCAGCCAGCCCGATAAAGCTTCCAACCTCAATCATGTCTGAAAGGAGGGTGTGTTCACATCCGTGAAGTTCGTTAACTCCCTCAATGGTAAGGAGGTTGGATCCTACGCCTGAGATTCGTGCTCCCATCCGGTTTAGCATTTCGCACAACTGGACAAGGTAAGGCTCACATGCCGCGTTGAAGATCGTTGTGGTTCCTTTGGCAAATACGGCTGCCATCAGGATGTTAGCTGTTCCGGTAACAGAGGCTTCATCCAGTAGCATGTAACAGCCCTGGAGTTTGTTGGCGGCAAATGCAAAATATTGATGTTTTGTATCGTAGGTGAAGCTGGCTCCGAGTCGTTGTAATCCGATAAAATGAGTGTCGAGTCTTCGACGTCCAATTTTATCTCCTCCCGGGAGGTGGACATACCCCTTGCCGAATCTTCCAAGAAGTGGCCCCAGAATCATAATGGAGCCACGCATTGAGCCTACTTTTACCCTGAAGTCATCGGTATGGAGGTAGTCGAAGCGAACTTCCCTGGCCTGAAAAGTAAAGGTCGAGGGTCCCTCCTGACCAACTTCCACTCCCAGATCTTTCAGCAACTCTATTAGCCTTACGACATCGTGGATTACAGGGATGTTTCGGATCGTTATCTTTTCGCTGGTCAGCAGGGTGGCACAGATAACCTGGAGGGCTTCATTTTTAGCTCCCTGGGGGACAATCTCGCCGGATAGCCTCTTTCCTCCGGTGATCTCAAATGAGCTCACTGTGGTTTCCTGCGGCCCCGGTAGTTCTGGCTGTTACTCTCTTTCGGACGAAAGGGGCGGCGTTTTTTGTTCTGGGCAAGAATATCGCTGGTTGCAGAGAGTCTCGTGTTCTCCTTCAGTTTCAGCTCGCCGTTGGAGAGAATGCCCAACTGCTCTTCAATCAGTTCATCTGTCACTGAATCGCGATTCCAGTTGAGGTACGATTTTTTCATGTGGTTGGCAATCACTTTTGCCAGCTCATCTTTCTCAGCGCCCTCTTCATATGTCGAAGCCTTTTCGATCATCAACGTGATGTTCTTTCCGTAATGCCTGAATTTAATCTCAGTGCTGGTACAGGATAATGGTTCGGGCTTGGTGCTGAGAACCAGCGGTGGGGGTGGGGGATATGGACCATCCACATCCAGTTTGAAATCGGAGATAATGAAAAGATGATCCCAGAGCTTGTGTTTGTAGTCGCCCGATTCTTTCACCTGTGGGTGCATCTGGGCCATCACATTTACAATAAATTTAGCTGCTGTTGTCCGTTTTTCACGGTCTTCGATGGTGGTAATGTACTCAATCATCTGCTGGATGTTCCTTCCATACTCTGCAATTGCCATCGGACCGCGTGACGTGTTATATTCCATTTAGTTGAAAATTTCTGCAAAGATATAACAATTCTGACTGTCAATCAGTGCACAATATGAAAAGAAGCAGATAATTATCATGCGTCATTCTCACCGATTCCTGAAGAGGGAGATGAGTAAACGATCAGGACCCGGCCAGTTGAAGCCTGGCAAATTTAAGTAGAAGCTGCTTTTGCCCGATTCCCTGGAAAAAGACGGTCGCTTTTTTATTGGGGCCCTCGCCGTCAACATGAACCACCTTGCCTTTCCCAAACCGCTCATGGATCACTTCGATGCCAGGGACGATCGATTCGACGGATGCTGCGTTGAAGTCATCCGGAATATCTGAAGTACTCGCTTTCTTCAGGTTCTTGTATCCAGGCGTGATTTTCTGAGGCGTTTTTAGACCGGGGAGAGAGGCAGAGAAGTTATCTTTCGTACTGAACCCGCCTGGACTTATCGATGCCTTTTTCGGCAGATCCAGCTGCTCCTGTGGAATTTCGGAGATGAATCTGCTTGGTTCGCAGATCGTGAGATTCCCCCATCGGTAGCGGTTCTCCGCATAACTTACTGTAACACACTTCTGGGCGCGGGTAAGCGCGACATAGAATAACCTGCGCTCCTCCTCCAGATCCGACCGGGAATTGAGGCTTTGGATCGACGGAAAGAGATTCTCCTCTAATCCCACCAGGTATACATGCGGGAACTCCAGCCCTTTGGCGGCATGGACAGTCATCAGGAGTACCCGGTCTTTGCCCTCACCATCTTTATAGTCGGCATCTGTCAATAGAGCTACGTCCTGCATAAACTCATCCAGGGTACGGATGCATGTGTCGATCTCTCCGGTTTCCTCATTTGGAGCCCGTTCCGACTCGGTAAACTCTTTTACTGCATTGAGCAACTCCTCCATATTCTCGTAATGGCTCACCCCTTCCGGCGTTTTGTCTTCATAAAGCTGCTTCAACAACCCGCTCGATGCAGCTATTTGCTTGCCTAAGTCATAGGCATTGTGGGTTTTTAACATCGCCCCGAAACTGCGTATCATGGTGAGGAAAGCCATGATCTTCTGCATAGTGCCAGAAGGGAGTGAGAGGCGATGAACCTGAGGATTTCCAATCACATCATAGATAGAGAAACCGCTGTCATCAGCAGCAACAATCAGCTTTTCGATCGTGGTCTTACCAATACCCCTTGCGGGGTTGTTGATTACCCTCAAGAGTGCTTCTTCGTCTTTAGGGTTGATGGCCAGCCTGAAGTAGGACAACATATCTTTGATCTCTTTACGCTGGTAAAAGGAGATTCCTCCATAGATCCGGCAGGGGATATTGAGCCTGCGGAGCGCCTCTTCATGCGACCGCGACTGGGCATTGGTGCGGTAGAGGATGGCAAATGCATCATTGGGAAGCTGGTTGTTCATCTTCTGCTCAAAGATCGACTGTGCCACAAGGTTTCCCTCTTCTGTATCGGTGGAAGCCCGGATCAGGCGGATCAGCCCTCCCTCTTCATTCTCAGTCCATATCTTCTTGAAAATCTGTTGCTTATTCTTTGCAATGACTTTGTTTGCCGCATTTACAATGGTCTTGGTTGAACGGTAATTCTGTTCAAGCTTGAAGGTCTGGAGGTCGGGATAGTCGTTCCGGAAGTTCAGGATGTTTTGAATGTTTGCTCCCCGGAATGCATAGATGCTCTGCGCGTCGTCGCCCACCACGCAAATATTTTCATTATTGGCAGCCAGTTTCTTGATGATCAGATACTGGGCATAGTTGGTGTCCTGATACTCATCCACCAATATATACTGGAACTTCTGCTGGTATTTATAGAGGACATCCGGAAAGTCACGGAGCAGGATATTCATGTTGAACAGGAGATCGTCGAAATCCATGGCTGCCGCCCTCTTGAGTCGGTTTTGGTATTGTGTATAGATTTTGCCTGTCAGAGGTTTTCCTGAAGATGAGTCAAACTCCTGGATCTCGGGATTGATGCTGTACTCTTCGGCAGAAAGCATGGAGGTCTTGGCAGATGAAATCCGGTGAAGGATATAGCCGTGCTGGTAGATCTTGTCGTCGAGGTTATTCTCTTTTATCAGGTTCCGGAGTACACGTTTGGAGTCGTCGGTATCATAAATTGTGTAGTTGGGAGGATAGCCCAGCAAGTGCCCTTCAACCCGCAATACCCTGGCGAAGATGGCGTGAAAGGTCCCCATCCAAACGCTGTGGGCCTCAGTCCCTCCAACCAGCCCGATGATCCGCTCTTTCATCTCCCGGGCTGCTTTGTTGGTGAATGTGAGCGCCATGATCCGGAATGGATCCACCCCATGCTCCAGCAACCAGGCAACGCGGTAGGTCAATACCCTGGTCTTTCCCGAACCTGCTCCGGCAATGACCATTACAGGCCCGTCAGAAGCCACAACGGCAGCTTTCTGCTCTTCGTTCAGGTTGTTCAGAATCGAGTGTGCCATGGGATAGATTGGGAACGCAAAAATACGAGTTCTCATCGTATCAGATACGAAGATTTTATCAACAGATACCCTCATAGAATATCCGGATACTCATTATGACTTTTTGTAAGACGCTGAATGGTAGATATTTGTATCATAAAAGTTTGAAAAAACGATACAAAAAAAGCCATGAAAACAACACTTACGACTCTGGGAGTTACACTTGCTGTAATTCTGATTACATTTACCGGATGTAAAAAAGATTTTGATCCGTTACCTTCTCCATATCAGCAAGCTTCAGCCACAAGCAACCTGAATGTTCCGGCAGGATTTGACTGGCGGACGACAAGGACTGTGACGCTGAATGTAAGCCTCGACCTTCCTGCTTATTTCAACCAATATAGCCGGGTGACTATCTACAATGCAGACCCCTTCAACGGAGGGAATGCAATTTTTTCGGGATCGGTTGGGAATAGTTTCCCGATGGTTGCGAAGCTGAGTATTCCCACTGCCCTGTCGCAACTCTGGCTCCAGCTATCTGCTGCGAGCGGCTTCTCACAAGTGGTAGCCGTAAATGTAAGCGACAATATTAATTATGTATTCACTGTGCCTGACGATGGCTTGCTTAAAGGAGGAGACGCTGTTACAGAACCCGATTGCGGAACAGGCTGTGATGTGGAGCATTTCGGATCAGGATCCCTGAATATCAACGATGGTCTGACACATTGCATCACATCCGGTAATTCTTATACGGGTTCTGTGAATATCTCGAATGGCACATTGCAGATCTGCGGGACCTTTTCCGGAACAATTTCCATGGGTGATAATCAGGACGATTGTATCCTTCTTGTCACAGATGGAGGAATCGCCAATATCAGTTCGATGAACATGGGTAAAAATGCGACAATGACGGTCTTCCAGACTGCATCTTCAGCCATTTCATCCATTACGATGAACCAAAACGCCCAGCTCACCAACTGGGGAACACTCACGATCCAAGGGAATTTTACTCCGAATGACCTTGTGCAGAATTTCGGTATCATGACCGTCAACGGACAGTATAATATGAATGGTAGTACTGGAGAACTTATAAATACAGGTTCACTCACCATCAATAGCCACTGGAATGTGATTGAGCATGTCACCAACAATGGTTCCATCGAAGTGTTCGGCGATATGAATTGCAACAATTCTATCTTCCTGAATGCCTGCAAGCTTATTGTACATGGTGTATTCCACCTGAATAACTGTGAATTCACCAATGAGACCGGTTACATTAAAGTATACGAGGAGACCAAGATCCAGGGAGGACAATCCTTCATGTTGCTGAAGAACCAATCGATGATCTACACCAAGGATCTTACCATGAATGCTGATATGGAGGGACAAGGAACGATGAATGAAGTGATGGTGACCGATGAGATTCGTTTCAACGGCCCCAATGTAATCACTGGACCCATTGAAACTGCCCAGACCGACGGTGTACTGGTCAGCGGAGGTCCATCAAACTTCACCGGTGGCGCCACCTTTGTCAGCTTTGCCAACATTGCTAACACGATCCCAACCTCGGCTTGTAATCCACAGGGAGTAACTCCACCTACACCATGTCCCGACACTGACGGTGATGGAGTAACGGATTGCGATGACGACTATCCGGACGATCCTACCCGGGCCTATAACAGTTACACCACAGGTACAGCAGTATATGAAGATCTTTGGCCAGCGATGGGTGACTATGACATGAATGACCTTGTAAACTATTATAAATTTAATGTAGTCACCAATGCACAAAACAAAGTTGTGGATATCGTCGCTAAATTTTATATCCGTGCCATAGGGGCCAGCTTCCAAAATGGTTTTGGCTTTCAGTTGGATAATGTGCTCCCTTCGCAGATCACATCTGTTAGTGGATATGACCTGACACCAGGGAGCATTTCCCTCAATGCAAATGGCACAGAGAGTGACCAAACCAAAGCAGTTGTCATAGCATGGGATAACGCAGAGAATGTGATCAACCGGGTTGGTGGTGCTTTTTATAATACGCTCGCTGGTTCATCTGTTGGCATTTCCGACACTGTGACCATACTAATCCATTTCAATACGTTACTTTCTACTACGGTTGTGGGAACTCCTCCATTCAATCCATTTCTCATCAAGGACGGCGATCGGGCTGTTGAAGTTCACCTCCCCGATTACATCCCCACATCACTGGCTGATGACAGCTACTTCGGAACGCTCGACGACGACACAAACCCATCTGCCAACCACTATTATAAAACAGCATCAGGTCTGCCCTGGGCAATCAATATTCCAGACGATTTTGATTACCCCATTGAATATGTGGATATTATGTTGGCTTACAACCATTTTGCCGAGTGGGCTCAATCTGGTGGGGTTTCATATCCCGACTGGTACATGGATCTGCCCGGTTACAGAAATGACTCGAACATCTACTAGAAATACTATACTGACAGGTTTTCATGGCCTTGTCTGAAAGAGGCTGTCTCGATATGAGGCAGTCTCTTTCTGCTATCAGTCAATGACCTTTTTTCCGTAAGTTCGTGGGGCAAGAAAATCATAGAGGAACCGACATTCAGTGGGGACCGGTTTACCGTTTTGGTAGCTTGGCATCATGATTAGTTTGGAGAGGGCATCCTCAATCTGGTTCCCGGGCGAATCACCGCCTTTCATATATACCTTACAGCAAACAGGCGACCCGTTCCGGTCGATGATCATCCTGGCAAGGATAGAGCCGGGAGACAGTTCATTCATGTAAGCATCCATGGAACTGCGGTTGTAGCTGAGGGTATCGTTACCACAGTGATATACGGGAATGGGATTTATCCCGGTGAGTGCGAAAACGTGATGGTTGATGCTGTCAGCCACTTGAAAATAACGGTGACAATCGATTGGGTCTGAGGGATCCATGGCAGAGGGAAGGTAGATATTCGGGATCAGGTCGCCAAAGGTAGGTTTCTGGGAGAACAGATCCCCATGAAAAAAAACCAATGTGAAGGTTAATATCAGTCCTATTTTAGATCCGATGAGGAGAGGTTTATGCATGGTGGAAAGATTGGTAAAAGTATTTATAATTGGGAAATAAATCGTTATTTTTACCGGAAAATGGCTCCATGGGTTTATCTCTTTTTCAGCTCGTCAACTTCATTCTAATAGCTCTGTTGATATTTTTGGTAATCAGATTCCTCTGGATGACCATGTTTTATTCTTTTAACCAGCCTGCTGCCTGGAAAGAGGCCAGAAAAATGAGACAACTCTCCACTTTGCTGGTCCGGCTGGAGCGATTCTATCCCGACAAGGTACGGTTTTTTACCTGGTGGTTACAGGTGGAACGATTGCTGCGGGATAACGTTACCGGTGCATTCGCCGAACTGGGTGTTTACAAAGGGGATAGTGCCAGGCTCCTACACCTGATGGACCCAGCAAGGAAATTCTATCTCTGCGACACGTTTAAAGGATTCCCGGAAGAGGACCTCAAAGGAGAGACCGGCATGGCTGCTACATATACTACACTGAATTTCGCCGACACATCCATCTCCGGGGTGCTGAAAAAGATCAACGGGAATGACCTTATCGAAGTGGTTCCGGGCTACTTCCCCGATTCGGCGAAAACAATGACAGGTGAGACTTTTGCACTGGTCAATATCGATGCTGACCTCTACAAACCTACCAAAGCCGGACTTGCATTCTTTTACCCCCGGCTAAGTCGTGGAGGTGTCCTGCTTATCCACGATTACAATCCAAAATGGCCTGGTGTTATCCGGGCTGCCGATGAATTTCTACGCACCATTCCTGAAATTCCTGTGCTGATCCCCGACCGTGAAGGTACCCTGGTGATTGTGAAGCATTCGTGACATAATGCACCTTAAATCAGAAATCTTAAAATTTTAATTCGAAAATTCAAAGAAATCCCTTGCAGGGTTGAAAATTAGTTGTAATTTTGCACCCTCAAAAATCGGCGACGGTTTTGTTTGGATGACAAGCTGAAATAGCTAGGGAACCTGACAATGAGAGACGACTATAGGTTTTCAACCGGCTTCAAATGCGGAAGCCGGAACAAGTCTCTGCCTCTTATCACCTTCCTTTCTATATTCCCGCGAAGCTTCCGGAATTAAAAACTGCTCAGGTTCTTTAAATTATTATCATTTCGAGTTGCTGAAATTGAAATAATTTATACCTTTGCACGCCCGTTTTGGGGATTTTGACCATTAAAATAGTTTAAACCGATTGATATGCCTACGATTTCGCAACTGGTTCGAAAAGGAAGAAAAAAATTAACAGACAAGAGCAAAGCTCCTGCCCTGGATGGTTGTCCACAACGCAGAGGTGTGTGCGTGAGGGTATATACAACTACGCCAAAGAAGCCAAATTCGGCGATGCGCAAGGTTGCCAGAGTTCGTCTGACCAACGGGAAAGAGGTGAATGCCTATATTCCCGGAGAGGGCCATAACCTTCAAGAGCATTCTATTGTAATGATTCGTGGTGGCCGTGTAAAAGATTTGCCCGGTGTTCGTTATCACATCATCAGGGGTGCACTTGATACATCCGGTGTAGAAGGGCGGATGCAGCGCAGATCGAAATATGGTGCCAAACGCCCAAAAGTAAAAAAGTAAAGACGACCCATGGGTCGTCTGTTCCATAGATGGAAGACCCATGCTTATTAGATATAGCATATGAGAAAATCAAGACCCAAGAAACGTCCACTGATCCCTGATCCAAGGTTCAAAGATACTCTGGTTACAAAGTTTGTGAACAACATCATGTTGCAGGGGAAAAAGAATATAGCCTATAGTATATTTTATGAGGCTATGGATATTGTAAGCGAAAAGACAGGTGAAGATGCTCTGGAAGTGTTTAAGAAAGCGCTTGCCAATGTAACGCCTGCAGTAGAAGTGCGCAGCCGCCGGATTGGTGGTGCTACCTTCCAGATCCCTTCTGAGATCCGTCCCAGCCGTAAAATGTCGATCGGCATGAAAGCGCTGGTGAACTTCTCCCGCAAACGTCATGAGAAGACAATGGGACAGAAGCTTGCTGCCGAAATCGTAGCTGCATATAAGGAAGAAGGAACCGCCTTTAAAAGGAAAGAAGATACTCACCGGATGGCTGAAGCCAATAAAGCTTTTTCACATTTCAGATTTTAATTCCAATGCCCGGGAAGATAGAAAATATACGCAACATCGGCATTATGGCCCATATCGACGCGGGGAAAACCACGACGACTGAGCGTATATTATACTATACCGGCATCAACTATAAGCTTGGAGAGGTTCATGATGGTACCGCCACTATGGACTGGATGATACAGGAGCAGGAGCGTGGCATTACGATCACCTCTGCAGCTACTACTGTCTACTGGGACTACAATGACGAAAAATACAGGATCAACATCATTGATACCCCGGGCCATGTTGATTTTACTGTTGAGGTCGAGCGTTCTCTGAGGGTTCTTGATGGAGCCATTGCTATCTTTTGTGCGGTTGGAGGTGTTGAACCACAATCAGAGACTGTCTGGAAACAAGCCAACCACTACCATGTCCCACGCATCTGTTATGTCAACAAGATGGATCGGGTTGGAGCCGACTTCTTCCAGGTAGTAAAACAAATCAAAGAGAAGCTGGGAGCTAACCCGGTTCCGATTCAGATTCCGATAGGAGAGGAAGAGGCGTTTACCGGTATCGTGGATCTGATCAGCGGAAAAGCATTTTCCTGGGATGAAGAGTCCTTTGGCATGACTTTCAACGAGATTCCGGTTCCTGAAAACATGACTGATCTCGTGCAAGAGTACAGATCACATCTCATTGAAGGAACAGCAGAGGAGAGTGATGAAATGTTGAGCAGGTTTATTCATGATCCCGATAGTATCACAGAGGAAGATATTATTACCAGCCTGCGGAAAGCTACAATTGAAAACCGGATTACACCGGTTCTTTGTGGAGCATCTTTTAAGAATAAAGGAGTTCAGCTTCTGATTAACAATATTGTTCGCTTTCTTCCATCTCCATATGATATACCGGCCGTAATAGGTATCAACCCCTTTACCGGCAAAGAGGAGGAGCGCCACCCTGATCCATCGGAACCATTTACCGCTCTGGCATTCAAAATTGCAACCGATCCTTTCGTTGGAAGGATTACGTTCTTCAGGGTCTATTCGGGCAAACTGGAGGCTGGACAGCAGGTTCTCAATGCCACTACCGAAAAGAAGGACCGGGTCATGCGCCTGATCCTGATGCATGCCAACAAGCAAAACCCCATCAAACTGATAGAAGCAGGAGAGATTGGAGTAGCCGTTGGCTTGAAAGATGTACATACCGGCGATACTATCTGTGATGTCAAACACCCACTCATACTGGAGACCATGGCGTTTCCCGAGCCGGTGATCAACATGGCAGTGGAACCTAAAACACAGGAAGACGTGGATAAACTCAGCATGGCTTTTGCCAGGATGGCTGAAGAGGATCCTACCTTCAAGCTTCGCGTGGATAACGAGACCGGTCAAACGCTGATCAGTGGGATGGGCGAATTGCACCTCGATATCATCTGCGACCGGCTGAAACGAGAGTTTAACATTGAATGCAACCGCGGAACTCCTCAAGTTGCTTATAAAGAGGCCATCCTGAGTGCTGTTGAATACCGTAAGGTTTACAAGAAACAGAGTGGTGGCCGAGGTCGTTTTGCCGAACTGGTGATTGAAATTTCACCGGCCGATCAGGAAACCAAAGGATTGCATTTTGTGAATGAGATCAAAGGAGGTGCTATTCCAAAGGAGTTCATTCCTGCGATTGAGAAAGGATTAAAGTCTGCGATGATGAATGGCCCGCTTGTCGGGTTCCCGATGGAGAGTATCAACATAAGATTAATTGACGGTTCATACCATTCGGTTGATTCGGATGCCCTCTCGTTTGAGGTAGCAGCTAGCCTGGCTTTCCGTGAAGCCGCCAAAAAAGCTAAAATCGTTCTGCTTGAGCCTATCATGCGTTTCGAAGTGATCACGCCCAACGAGTATGTCGGGGAGGTAAGTAGCGATCTGACCAAGCGCCGGGGGCATGTGGAGAAGATTGATTCCCGGTTAGGGAACCAGGTTATTCATGGGAAGGTGCCTCTGTCCGAAATGTTTGGCTATGTAACTACCCTGCGAAGCCTGACTTCAGGGAGGGCAACTTCCATGCTGGAGTTTTCGCAATACCAGGCAACTCCCAAGGAGATCATGGATGAAGTTTTGTTTAAAATAAGAGGATATATACCAATTTATAATTAACCAACAATCGTACAGGCGCGATTAATCGCGTCTCTACCTATAAAATAAAACACGTGAGCCAGAGAATCAGAATTAAGTTGAAGTCTTACGATTATAGCCTGGTAGACAAATCAGCCGAGAAGATTGTCAAAACAGTAAAAGCAACAGGTGCAGTGGTCAGTGGACCTATCCCGTTACCTACCGACAAGAAGATATTTACTGTTTTGCGTTCGACATTTGTTAATAAAAAATCCAGGGAACAATTCCAGCTTTGCTCATATAAAAGATTGCTGGATATCTACAGTACGACTTCCAAGACCATCGATGCCCTGATGAAACTAGAGTTACCCAGTGGCGTGGAAGTGGAAATCAAGGTGTGATCGTAAACTAATTAGAAAAACGAAGAAAAATGTCTGGATTAATTGGGAAAAAAATCGGAATGACCAGTGTTTACGACACGGCCGGAAAAAATATTCCGTGCACGGTGATAGAAGCTGGTCCGTGTGTTGTCACACAGGTCCGCACCAAAGAGAAAGATGGTTACGAAGCCATCCAGTTGGCTTTTGAAGATAAGAAGGAAAAACACACAACCAAAGCTGAAAGAGGCCACTTTACTAAAGCCGGGATCACACCCAAAAAGGTGGTTGCCGAGTTTTCGCGTTTCGAGCCTGGTCACCAAAAGACATTTGGTGATGTGGTCAAGGTCGAAATCTTTGAAGAGGGAGAATATATTGACGTGGTTGGTATCTCCAAAGGAAAAGGATTTCAGGGAGTCGTGAAGCGTCATAATTTTGCCGGCGTCGGTCAGGCAACCCACGGGCAGCATAATCGGCTCAGAGCTCCCGGTTCTGTAGGAGCATCCTCCTGGCCATCACGCGTGTTCAAAGGAATCAGGATGGCTGGTAGAATGGGTGGCGACCGTGTTAAGGTGATTAACCTTCAGATTATAAAGATTATTGCTGAAAAGAACCTGGTTCTGGTCAAAGGAGCAGTCCCGGGATCAAACGGATCATATGTAATTATTGAGAGATGGAAGTAGAAGTATATAACGTAAAGGGTGCAAAAACCGATCGTAAGGTAAAGCTGAACGATGCTGTTTTTGGTATCGAACCCAACGATCATGCGATTTACCTTGATGTGAAGCAGTTTATGGCCAATCGCCGGCAGGGAACGCATGCAACACTGGAGGTTTCGATGCTTTCAGGCAGTACCCGGAAACTGCATCGTCAAAAAGGAACAGGCGGATCCCGGAAGGGAAGTATTAAAAGCCCGCTTTTCAGAGGAGGTGCCAGAACATTTGGTCCCCAGCCAAGAGATTATAACTTCAAGCTCAACAAGAAGCTGAAAAAACTTGCGCGTATCTCGGCGTTAAGTTATAAAGTGAAAGAGAATGGATTTACAGTGGTTGAGGATTTCACGTTTGAAGCAGCGAAGACGAAAAATGTGATCGAACTGTTGAAGAATTTTCAGATTGATGGTAGCAGAACGTTGCTGGTTACAACCGGAAACGATTCAAACATCGTTCTCTCGGCACGTAACCTCCAAAAGGTGAAGGTAATCAATGCATCAGATCTCAATACCTACGAGATTCTCAACGCTACCCGCATGCTGGTCACTGAGAGTTCACTCAAGGAGATTGAAAATATAACCCAGAATTAATCAGTTAATTCGCAAGCAATGAGTATTATAATCAAACCGATCATAACCGAGAAGATGACCCAGATGGGTGAACAGCTTAACCGCTACGGTTTTGTTGTTGACCGTCGGGCCAACAAGCTCCAGATCAAACAGGCGATCAAGGAGTTGTATGACGTGGATGTCCTCGAGGTCAATACCATGATCTATTCCGGTAAGAACAAATCCCGATTTACCAAAGGCGGTGTAATAAAGGGTAGGACTAATACATTTAAGAAAGCCATCATTACATTGGCTAAAGGTGAAACGATTGACTTTTACAGCAATATTTAATTGAAATGGCGCTAAAAAAATACAAACCGACAACTCCCGGTCAGAGATTCAAGGTCATCAGTGCGTTTGATGAGATTACTACATCAACTCCTGAGAAGAGCCTGATTGCTACAAAAAAGAGAACCGGTGGACGCAACAACGAAGGAAAAATGACCATGCGATACATGGGTGGTGGTCATAAACAAAGGTACCGTGTAATTGACTTCAAACGGGACAAAGATGATATCCCCGGGGTAGTGACTTCGATCGAATACGATCCGAACCGTACGGCCAGGATTGCTTTGATCAACTATAAAGATGGTGAAAAGCGATACATCATTGCTCCGCACGGACTGAAAGTTGGTCAGACCGTTCTTTCAGGGAAAGGGGTTCCTCCTGAAATAGGAAATACGTTATTCCTGAGTGAGATTCCGTTTGGAACCATCATTCATAACGTGGAACTGCGTCCTGGACAGGGAGCTAAGCTGGTGCGAAGTGCCGGTAACTCAGCCCAGCTGATGTCGCGGGATGGCAAGTTTGCTATCCTCAAGATGCCTTCCGGTGAGACACGGATGATCCTTCAGGCTTGTAAGGCTACAGTCGGGATAGTTTCAAATCCTGACCATAGTCTTGAGTCGTCGGGGAAAGCCGGACGTAGCCGCTGGAAAGGGAGAAGGCCTCGTACTCGTGGCGTTGCCATGAACCCGGTTGATCACCCCATGGGAGGTGGTGAAGGAAGAGCTTCCGGCGGACACCCGCGTTCACGAAATGGGATGCCTGCTAAGGGTTACAAGACTCGGTCCCGGAAAAAGGCCAGCAATAAATATATCGTAGAAAAGAGAAAAAAATAATATTCAATAGTTGAATTATGAGCCGATCACTGAAAAAAGGTCCGTATATCAATTACAAACTGGAGAAGAAGGTTTTGGAAACTGTCGATTCTAAGAAAAAGACGGCGATCAAAACCTGGTCGAGAAGTTCCATGATCTCTCCTGATTTTGTTGGCCAGACCATTGCCGTACACAACGGAAACAAATTCATTCCTGTCTATATCACGGAGAATATGGTAGGCCATAAACTCGGCGAATTCGCCCCTACACGTATCTTCAGGGGTCACGCCGGGAATAAGGATAAAGGTAAAAAGTAACGACATAATTGAAGAACAATGGGAGTTAAAAGTCGTACACGAGCTGAGAAGCGGAAAGAGTTAAAGAAGAACATGGCATTTGCCGTTCTGAATAATGTCCCCACTTCTCCCCGGAAGATGAGACTAGTTGCTGATCTGATCCGTGGAAAACGGGTGGAACTGGCACTGCATATTTTGAAAACTAATCCAAAGCACCCTGCCATTCGTTTGCATAAGCTGGTGTTGTCAGCAATTGCTAACTGGCAGACCAAGAATGAAGGAATGCGGATTGAGGAAAACGACCTGTTTATCAAAGAGATCCAGGTTGATGGAGGCCGTATACTGAAGCGGATCCAGCCTGCCCCACAGGGAAGAGCACATCGCATCAGGAAACGTTCAAATCATGTAACCATCATCCTCGATAGCCTGAACAAACCCGAACCGGGGATGGAAGAATCGGTGAAAGAGGTTAAAACTGAAGTGAAGGCTCAGAAGGAGAAGAAAGCTCCAAAAGCAGCTCCAAAAGCAGCTCCAAAAGCAGCTGCAAAAGGAACTCCAAAGACCAGAGCTCCAAAAGCTTCAGTAAAAACAAAAACGGCTCCTAAAGCAAAAGCTGCTTCAGCGCCTAAAAAAGGGACTAACTTAAAATCAAATAATAAAAAAGGATAATGGGACAGAAGACGAACCCGATTGCTAACAGGTTAGGTATAATTCGTGGCTGGGATTCAAATTGGTATGGCGGAAAGAACTTTGCACCCAAGTTAATTGAGGATGAGAAGATCCGGAAGTATTTGAATGCCCGTCTTTCGAAAGCCGGTATTTCCAAGATCGTAATCGAACGAACGCTGAAACTGGTCACTGTTACTATCCACACAGCCCGCCCGGGAATTATTATCGGAAAAGGCGGTCAGGAGGTGGATAAACTGAAGGAAGAGCTGAAGAAGGTAACCAGTAAAGAAATCCAGATCAACATCGCCGAGATCAAACGGCCCGAACTTGATGCTGTCATCGTAGCCAATACTGTTGCAAGTCAGATCGAAGGCCGTATCTCTCATCGCCGGGCCATCAAGACAGCTATCGCTTCAGCTATGAGAATAGGCGCCGAAGGAATCAAGATCGGAATTGCCGGCAGGTTGGGTGGTGCAGAAATGGCACGCCGTGAGCAGTATAAAGAGGGTAGAATTCCACTCCATACCTTCCGTGCAGATATTGATTATGCAACCTGTGAAGCCCATACTACCTATGGCCGTATCGGTATCAAAGTATGGATTTGCAAAGGGGAGATCTATGGCAGACCCGACCTGGTTCCCAGTACGAGCAGCCAGAAGGGGAAACCAATGGGCGGCCCGCAGCGTCCCAGAGGAGATCGGGATAGAGGTCCAAGGCCCCCAAAGCCCAGAACCAGAAAATAATGTAGCACCATAGTAATACAAACAGATAATGTTACAGCCAAAGAAGACAAAATACAGGAAACAGCAGAAGGGGAAAATGAAGGGGAATGCCGGTCGCGGGCATGAGCTGGCTTTTGGTTCCTTCGGGATTAAAACACTGGAGCAGGCCTGGATCACAGGTCGTCAGATTGAAGCTGCGCGTCAGGCGATTACCCGTCATATGAAACGGGAGGGCCAGATTTGGATCCGCATCTTTCCTGATAAGCCAGTTACAAAGAAACCTGCTGAGGTTCGTATGGGAAAAGGAAAAGGAGCTCCTGAATATTTCGTAGCCCGGATCACTCCCGGACGCATCCTGTTTGAGGCAGAAGGTGTGCCGATCGAAATTGCAAAAGAGGCTTTGCGCCTTGGCGCCCAAAAGCTGCCGGTAGCCACCAAGTTTGTTGCTCGCAGAGATTACGTTGAAGAATAATAGAAATCATGGAACAGAAAGTAATCAGAGAAATGACCACAGGCGAAATCAAAGAACGCCTGGATGAGGAGAAACGCCAGCTGGTTAAGCTGAGACTCAACCATGCCGTCTCACCTCTCGAAAACCCGAATAAGATCGTGGCTTACCGGAAAACAATCGCCCGCCTTGAAACGGAATTGCGTCACAGAGCTTTGAAAGGTGAAAATATTAATCAGCAAGTAACCATTTGACAATCATGGAAACCAGACAATTAAGAAAAGAAAAAACCGGGGTTGTTATCAGCAATGGTATGGATAAATCCATTGTGGTTGAGGTGGAAAGAAAAGTGAAGCACCCGAAATACGGAAAGTTTGTGAAAAAAACCTCCCGGTTTATGGCTCATGATGAGACCAATGAATGTCAGGAGGGAGATAAGGTTCGCATTGCTGAAACCAGGCCTCTTAGCAAGAACAAATGCTGGAGACTTATAGAAATCATTGAAAAGGTTAAATAGTCATGATACAACAAGAGTCAAGATTATCTGTAGCAGATAATAGCGGTGCCAAGGAGGTCCTGTGCATCAAAGTACTTGGCGGTACAAGGAGACGGTATGCCTCAGTTGGCGACCGTATCATCGTAACCGTCAAACATGCAATCCCCTCCGGGAACATTAAAAAAGGCACGATTGCCACCGCTGTTGTGGTGAGGACAAAAAAAGAGATACGTCGAAATGATGGGTCCTATATCCGGTTTGATGACAATGCAGTTGTACTGCTCAATGCTTCCGGTGAACTGATCGGAACCCGTATCTTCGGTCCTGTAGCCAGAGAGCTGAGAGAGAAGCAGTTTATGAAAATCGTTTCGTTGGCGCCAGAGGTGCTTTAACGTAGTAATACAAATCCCATGCAAAAGAAATTACATATCCGAAAAGGCGACACGGTGATGATCATTGCCGGCGATTCCAAAGGCCAACAGGGGAAAGTTTTGGTGGTGGAGAAAGCCAAAGAGAAGGCCATCGTAGAAGGGGTGAATCTGGTTTCAAAACATACCAAACCGAATGCAAAGAGTCCGCAAGGCGGGATCATTAAAAAAGAAGCTCCGGTTCACATTTCCAACCTGATGGTCATTGATGGAACAGGGAAACCAACCCGTATCACCAGGAAAGTTGACGCCAAGAATGAAAAACTGGTTCGTTATTCAAAAAAAACAGGGGAGGTGATTAAATAATGGCCTACACAGCAAGAATAAAGGAGAAATACCTAAAGGAAGTCGTTCCTGCATTGATGGAGGAGTTTAAGTACAAAAACCATATGCAGGTCCCCCGGATCCTCAAGATCAGTTTGAATCAGGGATTAGGTATAGCCATCACTGACCGGAAACACATTGATACAGGCATTAATGAGATGACCATGATTGCCGGTCAGAAAGCCGTATCAACAAAATCAAAGAAAGATATCTCAAACTTCAAGCTTAGGAAGGGAAACCCCGTAGGTGTCAGAGTCACCCTGCGCGGAGATAAAATGTATGAGTTTCTTGACCGTTTGATTTCAGTTTCCCTGCCGCGCGTAAGAGACTTTCGCGGGATTAACGATAAAGGGTTCGACGGACGCGGAAATTATACCATGGGTATAACAGAGCAGATCATCTTCCCGGAGATCGACATTGATAAGGTTGCCCGGATCAACGGTATGGATATCACATTTGTGACCTCTGCGCCGAACGACCGTGAGGCATATGCCTTGCTAAAAGCCTTTGGATTACCATTTAAAAACAAATAAGATCATGGCGAAAGAATCAATCAAAGCCAGAGAGCGCAAACGAGAGAAATTAGTCGAGCGGTACGCTGAAAAACGGAAAGCTCTGAAAGAGGCTGGTGACTACATCGCTTTGCAAAAGCTTCCTAAGAATGCATCTCCGGTCAGACTGCACAATCGTTGCAAGTTAACCGGAAGACCCAAGGGATACATGAGACTGTTCGGTGTCTCTCGTATTAATTTCCGGGAAATGGCCGTAAAAGGATTAATCCCTGGCGTTAGAAAAGCGTCCTGGTAGAGACGCAGCATGCTGCGTCTATACATATAAAGTATAAACTAAAGATAAATAGAAACAATATGGTTACGGATCCCATTGCAGATTATTTAACCAGAGTCAGGAATGCCGTGATGGCAAACCATCGAGTGGTTGAGGTCCCGAAATCGAAGATCAAGGTAGA
>CAYUZX010000050.1:15043-24660 GCA_964449285.1 uncultured Prolixibacteraceae bacterium | reverse complement strand
CAACGTAGAAAAAGCGATCATGGAGGGAGCCCTCTTTCTGGTTATCATTCTCTTCCTCTTCCTTAACAACTGGAAATCGGCCGTCATCTCACTCCTTGCCTTGCCCCTCTCGCTCTTCATGGCGATTCTTACCCTCAACTGGTTTGGGTTTACCCTCAATACCATGAGCCTCGGTGGGATCGCAATCGCTATTGGTGCTATGGTTGATGATGCCATCATCGATGTAGAGAATGTCTACCGGCGAATACGTGAGAATTTCAGGAAGCCGATAGATGAACGAACAGGCATCCTGGAGGTAGTTTACAAAGGCAGTACAGAGATCCGTTCGTCGATTTTCAACGCCACCCTGATCATCATCGTTACATTCATTCCGCTATTTTTCCTGAGTGGCTTGGAGGGCAGAATGCTGAAGCCGCTTGGGATCTCTTTTATTGTCGCCCTCTTCTCCTCCATGCTGGTTGCTATTACTGTGACACCTGTACTCTGTAGTTTCTGGCTTTCGGATGAGCGTACGGCACGCCGAGCCGATCGCGATGCCTGGATCGTCAGGTTCCTGAAACGGGGGTATGAGGTTGGACTCTCCAGGGCACTGAAAAACCGATGGAAGATTGTCGCTTCGGGGATCATCCTCTTTGCGATCTCTTTGATATTTCTTTTTTCGCTTGGCCGGAGTTTCCTCCCGCCTTTCAACGAAGGTTCGATGACCATCATGGCCAACACCCTGCCGGGGATCTCACTTGAGGAGTCGGATAAGCTGGCTCAACTGGTTGAGCAAGAGTTGATGAAAATCCCTGAAGCCAAAACGGTTGCCCGCAAGACCGGCAGAGCAGAGCTGGACGAACACGCCTTGGGAACCAATGGCTCGGAACTGGAGGTTCCATTCGAACTAAGCGACCGAAGTCGTGAAGCGGTTTTTGCCGATGCCCGGCAACGGCTCTCCTCCATTCGTGGAATCAGCGTTGAGGTGGGACAGCCTATCTCCCACCGGATCGACCACATGCTGAGTGGGACCCGGTCCAATATCGCGATCAAGGTCTTTGGCGATGACCTCAACCACATATATGGGATAGCGAACCTAATCCGCGATGAAATCGCGGATGTACAGGGCCTGGCCGACCTGAACGTAGAGATGCTGATCGAACGGCCACAACTGCAGATCAAACCCCGTAGGGAGATGCTTGCACGCTTCGGGATATCCACGCCCGATTTTGCCGAATTCGTGGATGTTGCACTCGCAGGAAAGGTGGTTTCACAGGTTTATGAAGGGGTTTCTACCTTCGACATCACCGTGAAGTACGATCAAACCAACCGGGCCGACATGGAAGCGATCCGGAACATCCCGGTTGATACCCGTTTCGGATTGCCGGATGCTCCGGTCCCGCACGGGGATAATCCGACCACTTCGCATAAAGTTCCATTGTACTTCATTGCCGATGTGGTTTCGGCAACAGGCCCAAACACCATCAACCGGGAGAACATGCAGCGAAAGATCGTAGTCTCGGCCAATGTTGCCGGCCGCGACCTGCGAAGTACGGTGAATGAGATCAAAGAGATCATCAACGCGGGAATCGCTCTTCCTGAGGGCTATAGGATTGAATATGGCGGGCAGTTTGAGAGTGAAGAGGCTGCATCACAGATCCTTTTCTGGTCGATGATCGGGGCCATCCTCGTGGTATTTCTGTTGCTCTTCCAGGAATTTAAAAAATTCAAGACCGCCGGAATCATCATGATGAACCTCCCGCTGGCACTGATCGGAGGCGTATTTACCGTCGTCTTGACAACCGGTGTGATCAGCATCCCGGTTATCATCGGATTTATATCTCTTTTCGGTATCGCAACACGTAACGGGATTCTCCTGGTATCACGCTATGAACACCTCCGTGAAGATGGGATTAGTCTCCACAAACGGGTTTTGTCAGGTTCGCTTGATCGGTTGAATCCCATCGTGATGACAGCATTATGTGCTGCTTTGGGGATGTTGCCGCTGGCTCTGGGAAGCGATTTACCGGGAAATGAGATCCAGAGCCCAATGGCAAAGGTGATCCTTGGGGGATTGCTGACCTCAACCCTGCTGAATCTCTTCTTTATTCCGGTGATATACTCCCTGGTGAACCGTAAAGTGTAACCTTTCACCAGACTTTATCGTTAAACCTCTTGGAGTATGTTGATTTAGTTGTAATTCTCAACCTTTCTATTCATGAGAAAGATACTCGTTATTGATGATCGTAAAAGCAACCTGACCTCCATCCGGGCAATCCTGGAAGATGCGATTCCCAATTGCCAGGTAGTTGCTGCCCATTCGGGAAAAGAGGGAATTAAACTTGCCAGGCAGGAGCATCCTGATGTAATTCTTCTTGATGTGGTGATGCCTGAAATGGATGGTTATGAAGTGTGCAAACGGCTGAAGACCAACGAAAAGACAAGGAATATTCACGTCATCCTTATCTCAGCTTATGAAACCGATTCGAAAAACAAGGTAAAAGGATTCAGTGCCGGCGCTGATGCTTTTCTCATCAGGCCAATCGAAAAAGCGGAACTCGCGGCGCAAATCACCTCCATGCTTCGGATCTCAAACACCGAACAGCAGCTCAAAGATGCTCTCCAAAAGGCACAGGAGGCGGACCGGTTGAAATCAGTATTCCTGGCGACCATGTCGCACGAGTTCCGAACACCCCTCAACGCGATTATCGGCTTTTCGGCTCTGCTCAATCCAGAAACTCCATCCAACGAAGTAGCCCTCTACGCAAAAACGATTCACGATAACGGTCATATCCTCCTGAAACTTATTGAGGATCTGTTTGACATCACCCTGCTTGAGACCGGTGATATCCGGATTAAAAACGAGGCTGTGAGCATTCACTCAATTGTAAATGATGTGCTTGAGGCAGGATGTCAGGAGAAAGCACATGAACGGAAGAAATATATCGATATCAAACTCACTCCAGGAGATTCAGCATCCAACATGCCGTTATATTCCGATCAGACGAGGATCAAGCAGATTCTGGTTTGCCTGGTAAAAAATGCAGTAAAATTTACCCATGAAGGTTTAGTCGAGATCGGATACAAGAAAGAGTCCTGGGCAGGCAAACAATTTGTCACTTTTTATGTGAAAGATACCGGAATCGGCATAGCTCCCGAAAACAATAAACTGATCTTTGAATCGTTCCGGCAAATAGATGATACTTACTCAAGGCCATTCCAGGGAGCCGGGGTAGGGCTCTTCATTTCCAAAAAGCTAGCCCAACTGTTGGGAGGAGAATTGTGGTTTGAGTCGACATTAGGAGTTGGATCAACATTTTTCCTCACGCTTCCTCTAAATGTGGAAGCAGAAATTGGATATATCCAGGAGTTTAATACGCAGGAACCCAGAAAGCAGGTCAGTTAATCAGCGTTTACACCGCCCATTTCCCGACATCCAAAAACGTTTCACAGTATTGAGTAAAGCAGGAAACTATCCCTCTTCAGGATAGATCAGGAAATAAATCGCCTTCACCATAGCTCCCTGGAAATCATGATCCTGTGTGTTATAGAGCAGGACAATGGTTGATCCTGTTTCAGGATTGACCGAGGCGAAACTTATGAATCCCAGGGTTTCGCCTGCATGACCATAACCCAGTTGCTGACTGTTTTTCGCAATACCCATTCCATAAGTTCCATTTGAAAGTGCACTGCATTCAATCATGGCATCCAGGGTTGATTGATTCTGAAACAGATCTTTATTAAGAACAGCATTGTAAAAGATATAAAGATCATGAGCCGTAGAAATCATTTGTCCGTGCGCCCACTCAAAGTACAACGGCAGGGTTTGGTCGTTTACGGTCATTTGAAGCATACCGGGTATATCGACATAGCCATTGGCATAGTTGCTTTGAGGAACAGCTTCCAGTCCGCCCGAAAAGGTATTCTGAAGTTGCAATGGGGTCAATACGCGGTCGCGGATATTTTCCTGCATGGAGATCCCGGTTACCTTTTCAACCAATTGTCCGAGCAAAATATAGTTGGTATTGGAATAATGATAGAGCGTTCCCGGTGGATCGAAGTGGGCAGAATCAGCTGTTGCAGCATAGACAAGCAATTCCCATGGAGTCCAGTGATGGGTAGGATCTCCCAACAGCATTGCGATAAACTGCATGTCTTCAAAATCATAGATACCACTTGTATGTTCAAGCAATTGTCTGATGGTGACTTCTGATCCATAAGGATAAAGCGCTACAATAGAATCGGCCAGATAATCGGCATATTTATTGTCCAGGGCAAACATCCCCTCCTCCATCAGTTGCAGGACCACTACGGCCAGAAATGTTTTGGAGATGCTGGCTACCCTGAATTTCGTTTCAGGATTCACGGGTATTTGTTGCTCGTTGTCAGCCATCCCGGCGCTGATCCATGCCACATTGCCCTGGACATCCTCAACATACATTGTTGCACCGGCAATCCCATATTTCGCCATGGTATCCTGAAGTATTTTATCCACTTTTTGAACAAACGTACTGTCGGGAGGTGTCGGATCTGGATCCTCTTTCTTTTTACAGGATGGATTCAACAGGATCCCCAATAATGAGACGGAGATCAGGGAAGCGGTAAAGAATCTTTTCATAGCTGTTAGTTGATTTTAGTTATCTAATTGGTTTGACATTCTTTCAACACCATGGCGCCACGGCACTGGTTTTACTGAACCAATAACTTCTCTACACGATATCGTTGATTACCATCAATAGTCACAAAATAGAGACCGGCAGGCAGATTGCTGATATCGATGAGTTGACCGGAAGTAACCTGTCCGGCAAGCTTGACCAGTCTGCCACTTACATCAGCGATCTGGACGGTTATTGGCTTCTTCGAATCGTATTTGATATGGAAGGTGGCATCAGCCGGGTTGGGATATATCCTATACTCCTTTTGCAGGGTAATTTCCCGAATGTCCAGCAGGGTACTGATCGCATATTCCAGCTCCACATCCTTTCCCTCCTGCCACTGCTCAATGACCCGTTCAACAGTTAAAGGAATTTTAATGTCGGGTTGCACACCTCCCAACAACAAAGCATCCGTATCGAGTTGAATGACCTCATCATGATCCAGAGAGCGGGCATATGGGAAAAGGATAAACTGGAGCGAATCCGGCATAATAACAACATTGGGAACGATACCGAATGACCCGTTGGTCCCCCAGAAAGAGATGATCTGGGCGTTGGGCAACCGTTGCAACATCATGGGGATCCCTTCACCCGTACTGATGTCCTTGGGTCCAACCATTACCACAACCTCTCCGTTAAATCCTGGTGTTTCCGGCACCGTGATGATTGAATCAATGATAGCGTAATTATCATCACTGGTTCCGGTCATGTATTCGTAAAAGGTCGGCGACTCAATAAAAAATCCCGAAATGGCCGAACCCATAAGATCATTCCCGCCATTATTGTACCTGAGGTCAAACACCAACTTGTCGATATTTTGAGTGTTGAAGTAAGTGATCGCCTCTTTTACCTTCAGATAAATTTCAGTCTGCCTGATCTCCTCAAGGGTCAGGCTGTCGGGAGCATCTTCATCCTGCACATGTAAATAACCGACCTGCCCGTCCAGAATTTTGTAGTTCACCTTATTAGTAGTTTCCTGCACAGGAGCTGTAAGACGCATTGCCTGATACAACAAGGAAAACGTATCTGCAACGGCAGTTAGGGAAACTGTTTGCTGACTTCCTGTTTCATGAGACAGGTAAGTAATATCAACCATCGCATCCACAGAATCTCTTGATAATATGATATATCGGCTGAGCATCCGACCCTCTTCAGTGGCATAATTCGCAGATACACCTCCCGGATTATTATAAACTTCCATTTCAGGAACATCCAGTATGGGTATCCCGTTCCAGGAGAGGATCTCATCACCACATCGCATGCCGGCGAGATATGCAGGGCCCCATTCCGGGACGATATTTACGACAACACTACCGTCCGTGAGAGGAAGCATATTTAATCCATAACTTCCTGCTTGTGTAGCTTGATTGAACAATTTCGCAAAATCAAGCATAGTAATATGTCCGTCAGGTACTGATAAGAGGTATTCTAAAAGAGCCCCTGTGAATTTTACCAAATCTCCTTCGTTTTGTGCTTCCTGAACTTTGGGCTGGGAAAGATTGAGCTTCTGATCCCAGTCAATTCCCTTCCATTCTGTGAAGGGATACCTCTCTTCCATGATGAGATGCAGCGAATCAAACGCTTCGATCCAATTCAGAGAGCTTAGATTAAACCACATCATACCATCACTGTTTCCCGGGATGAAAGTGTCAACCTGTTTTTGGGCCATGACTGTCATTGAACAAGTCAATAGGGCTATAAAAAGGATTTTTATTTTCATGGTTATTTGTTTAATTGGTTCTATATCATATCGTCCGAACTACCTCTTTTTGATCCGTTAATTTATTCATATCCCAGAATTTTATTGGCTTCGTGAGCAATATCATACATATGATAAATCTCCGTGTATAGATCTTCAATGTGCCAGAATGAAGCAATCATAGTAAACGAAACCTGGTTGTCGGGGTTGTACCGCATCACGGTAAGATATCCGGCAGTGGCGCCATTATGTCCGTAACCTAATCCTGGTGTATAGACAATCCCAAGTCCGTAGTATTGATGTGACTCAAAGGTTTCCAGAACATCCATCATCTCATCTACCGTTGCCCGTGATAAACCAGCTTCACCCCTGATCAACCGTTTAACCCAGAGATTCAGGTCATAGTTTGTGGTGATCACATTTCCTTCTGCCACATGGCTGGATGGGTTACTCCAATAGGTTGACTCAAAGGATTGTCCTTGCATCCAGTAGTAGCTTTTAACGTAAGGATCCGGAAGCCAGTATGTTGTGCCAAGCGAGGGAAAGGTTGTCTCATTCAGTCCGTTCGGAACGAGCAGATGCTGCTTCACATAGTCCTCAAACGGCATCCCCGAAATCCGTTCCACAATCAATCCCAGGAGGTTATATCCTATATCACTGTAATGATAGGCGCTATCAGGGGTGAAATAAGAGAGATGGTGTTTGGAGAGTATAGTAGCCCACTCTTCATAGGTGAATGTGTGCAATGTATCTCCCAATACTTCAATCACATATACAGAATATTGCATTCCGGCGTAGGGTTCATTCACCGTGTCGGGGACCGGATCGTTCACCAGGTCGAAAACGCCGGCCCTGTGCTGGAGCAACAATTTAAGTGTAATCTCATTTTTATGAGGGATGTTAAAATCCGGAGTTGCCGGAAGATAAGGCTCAGTTTTACCAGGGATCAAGTCTGTCACCCTATCCTCGATATTCAGTTTCCCCTGTTGGGCCAAAAGCATTATGGCAGCAGCGGTAAAGGTTTTAGTAGTACTGGCTCCACGGAAATGAAAATGCTGATTCACCGAATCATTGAAATTAGCCGAAGCAAAGTAATCACCCAGTGGTGAGCTGATCTTCATCATAAATCCACCGACAGGATTCTCTTTATCTGCCCAGAAGGCATTCCACTGGGTATCCAACATCGCCTGCAACTCGGGAGTGTAGTCGTAGGGAGGGGGATCAGATTTCTTTTTGCAGGAGATCATACCAAACGAAAATCCTAAAACAAAGAGGATCAGAAGCGAAAAAACAGAACGAAAGGTTTTCATAAGCATATTTTTATCTATTGTATATCAAAAATAAAATTAAATAATATTCAAGAAATTACCATATGGTAACTAATTCGATTAACAAGTTCGGTGATTAACGTTATACTCATCCTTCAGGATTAAATGTTCTGCGGATCCGGCTGAGGCTTTGTGGCGTAATTCCTAAATAGGAGGCAAGGTATTTCTGGGGAATAAGTTGTATTAGGTCGGGCTGCTCCTGCTGAAGTTCCCTGTAATTTTCTTCAGCTGTATAACACAATAATCGAATCTCCCGCTGTTCTTTCAACAGGTAGAAATATTCCAGGGCACGGCGCCCAACGATTGCAGCGTTTGAAGTAACTTTGTATAGCTCCTCTAATCGATCAAAACTCATTCGATATAACCGGATATCGGTAATGGCCTCAATGGAATAACATGATGGAGTTCGGGTAAAAAAGGAGGAGTAGGCATTGAAAAACATATTGGGGAAGTTGAACCGGAGTGTGAATTCCTTTTTCTCTGTGTCGAGAAAAAGTCTCGCAATGCCCGAAACCAGGAAGTACAGGTAATTCTCCACCTGTCCGGATTTTAACAAAAACTCATTCTTTTTAAACTCAGCGAAGTCCATTCGGCTCCAGAACTCGTACCATTCCTGATCAGAAAAAGGGGCCATCTGCTCAACAAAACCTCTGATCAGCAATTCTTCGTTTATGGGATCAATATCCATGAAGGCGAAGATAAGGAAAAATATAGATAGAGGTTGTAAAGCTGTTCGCTTTATCAGGACCAGTCAACACATCACCTAAGATCAGATATTACCTATCTTTTTATACTTCATCTGCCAAATTGGCGTTATTTCTTTCTACCTTTGTTGTGTAAATCAAAACAAATTCGCTATGAAAAAGTATTTCCTTATCCTTCTTATCCCCCTCTTCCTTGCCTGTGGACGAGAGGCAAAAAAACAAGCAGAAGAGTTGCAATCCAGGAACGACAGTCTGATGACACAGGCATTGCAGAAAGATGAAGCCATCAACGACTTCATCTCATCCATCAATGATATTCAGGGTACGCTGGATACCATTAAGATGAAAGAGAACATCATCTCACTCAGTGCCGACCGTGGAGGCGAACTGAAAGTCTCGGCCAAAGAACAGATCAAAAGCGATATCCAGACGATCTATTCCCTGATGCTTAAAAACAGGGAGACCCTGAATGCCCTGCAGCGGAAAATTAAAAATTCAAATCTCAAGGTTGACGAGCTCCAGAAACTGGTCGACCGGGTGAATAAAGAGATCGCCTTGAAGGATCTTGAGATCGAAGAGCTCCGTGAAAAACTTGCCAAGATGAACATATCGATTGAAGCAGCAACCATGCAGATCGACAATCTCTCGCAAACAGTTAAACAACAGTCGAGCCAAATCTCAGATCAAACCCAGACCATTGATCAGCAAACTACTGCCCTAAACACGTCGTACTACATCATCGGCACGGCAAAAGACCTGAAAGACAAAGGGGTGATCAAAGGTGGACTGCTCAAAGGTAAAGAGGTTCTCGACGACTTTAGCAAAAGTAGCTTTACCCGTATCGACATCCGCAAAACGACCGAGATCCCAATCCTGAGTAAAAAAGCTGAGGTCCTATCCAAACACCCGACCAGCTCATACAAACTTACAGGCGACAAGAAACTGGTTCAGGCGTTAAAGATCACCGATCCGAAAGCATTCTGGAGCATAACCAAATACCTGGTGATTGTAACGGACTAGAAGCCGGATGCCAGATGCCAGATATTGGATGACTGGATAATGGATACTAGTGATGTATTTCGTATTTCATTTTACGAGTTTCTGATTTAGTATAATCTACTATGCGCATACACATTCTATTTTTCCTCGTCCTTTTTAGCATCTATTCTGGCTTTGGTCAGAAACAGAAACAACAACTGAAGGTAGTTTTCTATAATGTCGAGAACCTTTTCGACACGATTGACGACAAGCA
>CAYUZX010000050.1:0-14943 GCA_964449285.1 uncultured Prolixibacteraceae bacterium | reverse complement strand
TGAAGGTAGTTTTCTATAATGTCGAGAACCTTTTCGACACGATTGACGACAAGCATAAAAATGACAATGAGTTCCTTCCCGGGTCGGATAAAGCGTGGAATAGCGAACGCTATTATCACAAAGTGGCCAACCTGGGAAAGGTTCTTGTTGCCATCGACAGTCTGTCGCTGCCAGCTATCGTTGGTTTTGCCGAAGTGGAAAATCGCGAGGTGCTCGAAGACCTGGTTCGGCTAACCCCGCTTCATCGGGCTCCTTATCAGGTCATTCTTGAAGAGGGGTCAGACCCGAGGGGTATAGATGTCGCACTGATCTTCCGGACAGATAAACTACGCTACATCTCCCATCGGGCAGTTGCTGCATCCAGAGAGTTTCAGACCCGAAACATTCTCTATGTCAAACTGCTGGGACCTGCTGGCGACACGCTCCACCTTTTTGTCAATCACTGGAAGTCCCGTTCGGGAGGAGAAGAGAAGACCCGGCCCAAACGAATTGAGAATGCAACCCTCTTGCGTGAGGTGGTGGACTCCCTCTTTGCCCTGGATCCTTCAACCCGGATATTGATTATGGGAGACTTCAATGACGAGCCGGCCGATGAGAGTGTTGCACTTACACTGGAAGCGTTACCGGTAAAGAAAAAAACAGCTTCAGGTGAGCTGTACAATCTCTTTTACAACTCCTTCAAGGAGGGGAATGGGACCTTGTGGTACCACGATTGGGATCTCTTTGATCAGATCATCGTTTCGGGAAACCTGATATCAAAAAAGAGGCGTACTGTACCCTCCATCAATCCTCCTGCGGGGTATATCCTAAGTGAGCCCTGGATGCTTGATCCGGAAGGAGCGAAGGAACCCACACCTTTTCGAAGTTACGCTTACAAACGCGGATATGTCGGCGGATTCAGTGACCACCTGCCAGTTTATATTGTTTTAACTTATTAGACGAATTACAGGGAGAGTCGGCAGTTGGCAGTTGGCAGTTGGCAGAAAAGGGGTTGTCAGTTCACTTCCGGGTTTCAGGGTCTGGTAGGGGTTGTTTTGAATAATCGACCTCTTTGATCAGGTTTCCGGCCTGATCGTAAAATTTCCAGATGCCAACACGTTTGTTATCCTCGTAAAAGGCCTCGTAGCGAAGCCGGCCATTCTCAAAGTATGTTAGCCGTTTGCCATCATTTTTTCCCTTGTTGTAAGACCCTTCACTCCACACGTTCCCATTTTCGTAATAGTAAGTCCAGTATCCATCGCGTTCCCCATCTTTGTAAGCGCCCGTCATCTCTACCTGCCCGTTGGTATAGTAAAAGGTCTCTTTCAACAACACCTTATCCTCGCCCGAGCCTTTGTATTCGCACTCGCGCCGTGGAGACCCATCAGGATAGCTCTCTTCAACCACCTTATGCCGGGGGGAACAGGATATCAGCAACATGAAGAAAAAAAACGGCATTACCAATCGTAAGGTAAATCCGGCATGATTTTGCATGAAAAATTGTGCTTTATTCATAATGAAATGATAGTCTTTGTCCTTTACGTGTCTCATCAAGATTGCCTTTATGATAGGCCAGATGACCATTCACCCAGGTGGATTCTACCGATGACTGGAAGGTATCTCCCTCGAAGGGTGACCAGCCACACTTATAGAGGATGTTTTCAGGTGTAACCTTCCATGGAGCATGCAAATCTACCAGCACAAGATCGGCAAAACAGCCTTCGCGGATGTACCCTCTTTTTTCGATCCGGAAAAGGTCGGCCGGATTATGAGCCATCTTCTGCACCACCATCTCTAGAGGAATCTTTCCCTGAAGGTGCAATTCCAGCATAGCCACCAGGCTATGCTGGATGAGCGGGCCACCGGATGGACATGAGAAGTAGGGATTAGATTTTTCTTCCAGGAGGTGAGGTGCATGGTCAGTGGCTATCAAGTCGATCGTCCCATCCAGAACCCCAGCCAGTAAGGCTCGCTGATCCTCTTTCGATTTGATGGCAGGATTCCATTTAATCTTTGCCCCCAAACGTGGGTAATCTTCATCGTTGAACCAGAGATGATGAACACAAACCTCTCCGGTAACTTTTTTCTCACTCACTGGCATGCCCCGGTCAAGGAGCGGCAACTCCAGCGCAGTGGAGAGATGCAGGATGTGAAGCCTGGAGCCAAATTTCCTGGCCAGCGCAACCGCCCGCTCGGATGAGCTTAAACAGGCTTCGGCCGACCGGATGAGGGGATGAGCCTCCATAGGCACATCCTCTCCATAACGCTCCCGAAAGGAACGGATATTTGCCTGAATGATCTCCTCATCCTCCGAATGGACCGCAATCAACACTGGGCTTTGTGAGAATATTCCTTCGAGTGCCTTCCGCTTGTCCACCAACATGTTTCCGGTGGATGCACCCAAAAAGACTTTCACCCCGCAAACTTTGCGGGGGTCTATGTTTCGTATCTCTTCCAGATTTTCGTTCGTCGCTCCGAGGAAAAATGTGTAGTTAGCCAGCGATTTTCCTGCAGCCAGCTCAAATTTCTCCTCCAGAAGCTTTCGTGTGATGGTTTTCGGGTTGGTGTTAGGCATATCCATGAAGGAGGTCACCCCACCAGCTACGGCGGCCCGGCTTTCGGTGTAGAGGTCCCCTTTGGCCGTGAGCCCCGGATCACGGAAATGCACCTGGTCGTCAATTATGCCTGGGAGAAGGTATTTACCGGTGGCGTCAATAATCTGGATCCGGGATCCGGGATCCGGGATCCGGGATCCCTGATGCCAGATGCCGGATATCTTTTCGTTTTCAATGAGCACATCACCAACGAAAATGCTGCCTTCGTTAACGATGGTAGCGTTTTGGATCAGAAATCCTTTCTTGTCATGCATTTACCCGCTTGTATTTATGGATAATGCTCTTACACCTGAGTTTGATCACTCCAAGGATGGCCTCCTTGAAGATTCCTTTGCTCATTTTAGATGTCCCCAGTGTTCGGTCGGTAAAGATGATTGGAATCTCTATGATATTGAATCCCAGCTTCCAGGCAGTAAACTTCATCTCTATCTGAAAAGCATATCCCATAAGCCGAATCTTGTCAAGGTTGATGGCTTTCAGCACCTCACTCCTGTAACACTTGAAGCCGGCAGTAGTGTCGCGTACCTTCATCCTGGTGATCAGCCGTACATAGCTGGAGGCATAATAGGACATCAGCACCCGTCCGATTGGCCAGTTCACAACATTGACGCCCGTGATGTAACGGGAGCCGATCACCAGATCGCCACCATGATTTTTTGCCGAGTCATAGAGCCTTAGAAGATCTTCAGGGTTATGGGAGAAATCAGCGTCCATCTCAAAGATAAACCCGTAGCCTTGCTTTAGGGCCCATTTGAATCCGTGAATGTATGCTGTTCCCAGTCCCAGCTTGCCCTTTCGCTCTTCAATGAAAAGGCGAGATGGGAACTCCTGCATCAGGTTCTTTACGATCCCTGCAGTTCCGTCAGGCGAATTGTCTTCAACGATGAGGATGTTAAAATCCTTTTCCAGGGAGAAAACCTTCCGGATGATCTGTTCGATATTCTCCTTCTCGTTGTATGTGGGAATGATGACTAAGCTGTCCGGCATTTGCTAATTCGATATCACTATTTTACGTATGACGAAGCTGCTACTTGATCTCATCTGCAACAGGTATAGTCCGGAAGGAAGATCCCGCTGATTGATGATGATTGTGTTCTCGCCAGTTATAACCTCCTTCTCGAAACAGGAGACTGTCCTTCCGTTGTACGAGGTTAATTCAAAGGTAATGGTTTCCTGGCAGTTGGACTGGAAAGTAAGTGTAAAATGACCGTCAGATGGATTTGGGTATACCCTCACCCGGGAGATGGGTTCTTGATTTTCCGGGATAGCTGAGCAATCCTTGAACGTGATATAGACTGTATCCCATTGATATCCATACGCATCGCTTACCCTGCACCAGACCATCTTCGTCCCGATGCCAACTCCTGTCGAATCAACGGTGGCAGTTTGGGAAAGATCTCCCGTAGACCAGTTATAGGTAGTGAACTTTCCGGCATCCAGGATTACCTCAACCCCTGCACACACCTCCAGGTTGGGGCCAAGGTTTAGAATTGTCTGCTGGTTCACTGGAATCCCGTTGATATAACGCTCACTGAACTCCTGGTAATAGAGGTTCACAATCCCGGCATCATGGATCACCACTGTATTTTCATCATTCTTCTGATCAGCGCTACTGCTCCAGTTATGTGAACCTGTCAGGATAAACGGATCGGAAGAGGAGTTGGACTGGTCGACGATCATCGATTTGCTATGCAGCGTTCCCGGTTCACCGAACTCCCTGAATTTATTTCCAAGTGTATTTTTCAGAGTTTCCACCACCGTGGCGCCACTGGTACTCTCATTGTCGATCATCACCTGTGTGTTAATGCCGATATTAGCCCTGGCGGCCAATGCATTGCCAATATCATCCCGCGTAATCAGCATGGTATTCACCTCAATGTCGTTATTCGATTTATTGATATGATCAATGATCACGCTGTTTACCCCATCCGACGGGCTGAAATAGACCTCCACCCGTTTCCCTGAAATGATCAGTTCATGCGGGGTATTATCAGTTTTGTCGATGCCGAATTTTGCCTTTGCCGGATCCGGGTTGGCCGTAGAGGAACCCCACATCTCTTCAAATTCAAGCATATAGACCTTCGCCATGCTCATATCCTGGATGAAGAGCATATTGTTATCATCGGTGTTGATGTTCCATTCAGTCCAGTTGCAGGAACCTGTCCACACGATCGGATCATTCGGAACGGTCGATTTCCCGTCGATGATCATAAATTTGTCATGCATGATCCCGTCGCCGGCGGGGCGGGCTATCTTCTTAATTCCACCAGTCAGTTCCGGAATTCCACTGTTACCAGTAGAACCGTCGGTCACCACCCGCACGGTCACCCCACGTGAAAATGCGGCATTCAATGCGTTGGCGATATTTGATATACCCTCAATGGTAAAATTGTAAATCGCCACATCAATGGTATACTTGGCACGGTTGATATACTGGATGACAGTGTCGTCGGCCGAGGCATCCAGAAAGATCGCATGGGCGCCGGTGGAGACTGAGTTATCAACAGTGGCCGTAAAATAGACCTTGAAATCTCCGGTCGAGACCGACTCGGTGATAAAGGGCCTTACAGGGCCGAAGGCAGTATCCTGGCCGGTCACACTGAATACCTTCACATAAACCAGGTCGGAAGGCGCCAGGGAGGTAAGGCCTAAGGTGTGAGACGTTCCAGTACCCGGTGTCGAAATGTGGCCGACTTCGAGATCGGGAGTGAAGCCGTAATAGAGTTCTGTGGATCCGTCAACATCTGTCTCCCAACTCAGTAGAAAGTCTGTAGTGGTTATATTCGACTGAGTGACGGGGGAGATAATATGGATGGAACTTCCTGAGAGGATATCCTCGGGATCGCGTAGCAGTAGTTGGTATCCGGAGGATGAGCTTGTATAGGAAAACTGGGAGCAAAGGCCAACCAGGTCTACCTCTCCCGAAGGGATGATCTCCCCAACCAGCGAAGAACTGTTGTTGATTCTTATCTGCGCCGACTCTCCTCCTGCTGTGATCGTATAGTTGGTATTGCCAGCAAATGTACCGCCTGCATTGGAAAAGAGCACGTTATTCATTCTAACGATTTCAGCTTCATAGGATTCACTCATCTGATTCGGAGTAATCAACTGGGGAGCAGGCAAAGGCTTGTTCCCGGCAAGCACCGTAAATGAATTCACCGGGTCCAGTTCAAGCAAGTAGTTGTAGTTCTTCAATACGCCAGTAACTACTACTGAATCTCCTCGTTTAACTGAACTCATATCATAACTGTAGGCCGCAATCCCGGCTGTGGCATCCTGCATGTACCTGATGGCGCCCAATTCGGCTCCGTTCGTCACAACACCTTTCACCGTCACTGTTGTTCCCAGCGCAAGGGCCCGGGCTTCAGCAATGGTATTCTGCGAAAACCCTGTCTGCAAAGAGAACAATACCGCTCCCAAAAAAATCAATGTATACTTCATCATTTTCTGTTTTCTATCTTATTAAGACTAATAATTTTATCGTTAGTTGTTTCTAGTTGAATCATCATCACTATCACTGCAACGCCATTTCGCTACCTCGCTACCTCGCTACCTCGCTACCTCGCTATTTCCTTTAATAGCTTATCATGATTGAAAAGTTGAACCTTCTACCCAGGCCGAAGAAAACCCCTGCAGATGCTGCATCGAAGTCTGTTTTACTCGTGGAATAAGAATCGTTATTTTGGGCATCGGCGATGTATTTCTGGTCAAGCAGGTTCAGCACGGTACCCCGCAGGTCCAGTTTAAAATTCTTGAATACAAACCGATATCCGGCATTCAGGTCAACCAGGTAATATAACGGAAGTTCCCATGAATCCCTTGGTTTCCCATTTTCATCCAGATAGTTCGGATTGTAGTCGGGGCTTAGTGTTACCGGATCCATATTTGAAAAGTTTTTGGCAAAGAGGGTAAATGACCCTGAGACGTACAACCGTTTAATGATCTCCCATCGCAGACTCTCCATCAACTGAAACTGGGCTGCATCGCCAACATGCACTCCCTTGGCATTGAAGTAAAACTTCTTGATCAGGGTGTTGGCTTCGCTATAGATATAAGCGGTATCGGCCGACATCCATCGCCAGTCGCCCCAGGAAGCGACCTGATCCCATTGCAGGGAGGGGATGATTTTCCAACCGAACTGAAGTTCAATCCCCATATGGAAAGCATCAATGCCATTGATATTCACAGGATATGAATCCTCTTCAAATGTAGCATAAATCGGGCTATCCAGCGGTTTGTTCTTCCAGTTGGTAAGGTACCCGTTAATGTTCAGTCCGATTTTTTTCGAATAGTAGCTGTATCCCAGTTCGAACGCCTGGACGACTTCGTTGCGGATATCCAGAAACTCTTTGTTATCCGTATCAAACACATTGTTGAATCGTGGCGCGCGGGAGAGGTAGCCCAGGTTCATATAGACATTGTTTCGCTCATCAATGTTGTAATTGACACCTCCCTTCACTGTATATCCGGGAAATATCCGCCATGGCGTCCTGGTAAACCGGGCTTCCGGGGAGTTCATATCATAACTGCTGGCATCCACAATATAGAGGGTGTCACGCGTAGATCCCGCCCGTTTGACAACGAACGTAGTATCGTTAGACTGGAACTGAGAATCGCCGGCTACCATTGAATAGATGAGGTTCTGGGAACCATTGTAATAAAAAACATCCCCATACCCAACAACCTCAGTATAGCTGATATTATCAAGGGTAACATCCTTTTTCCGGAAATAGTCAATCCGCTGATAAGCAGACAGTGCGGCAGTCAGGTTCAGAAACGCGGTCCAACCTCCCCGTTTAAATTCTGCCTGCACAAACAAGCCTCCCCATCGAACTTTGCTGTCGTTGTTGTAAAGGATTTTATCGTCATCATACAGCTTCTGATTCCAGGATTTATTTCTATTGGAGTTGTCCAGGAAAAAGGATCCACCAAGCAGATCATATACCTCACGGTAATGCTCTCCGCGATATGTCCGAAGATCGAGGCCGCCCGAAAGAGTCCATTCACCCGTAATCTCCCAGTTAAATGTAGAGAGCAATCCAAACCAGTAATGGTCATTCCGGCTGCTTCGCAGGATGCCGCTTGATCGTCCGGTAGAATCTTCCATATTGGAGTTGTAATAATTCTGGAACATTACCTGGCCAGTAAACGGATCGAGGGGTGGCGTAGAGCTTCCGGGTGAGCCGAATTTGTCGGATGTTGCCGTTCCGGTACCTCCACCCTGGCCAAATGAAGCGTAGATAATGTTAGACAAGTATAACTTGTCGTGTATTCTCCAGAAATCGCGAAGGCTAAGCTGTGGTTTAAAATAGTAGTTCATGGCCTGGGAAAGCTTCTCTGGCTCATCCTGGTATAATACCTCCCCGTTTGAGCCATATTGCCACCGGTTCAGATACCCCCAGTTGGGGTTGTATTTGATTCCAAAGGATGGGCCTAAATTGGCAGTATCCACTCCCAGTTTGGCAGCATAATTTTTGTCAAACGTGGCAATCGTCTTTTTATAGGACCGCTGTGCATGTTCCTGGGGCGCTCCCATGGCTGAGAAGGTAATCAGGTGGTTTCCCAATTTTTTATCCACCCTGAGGTAAAAAAACCATCCTTTGGTCCAGGTGTTATCCACCCAGCCCTTCCCTTGTTTATAGGAGCCGGAAAGTGTCACACCCCATCCATGTTTCATCTGGCCGGTGGTTACACCAAGGGTTGTTCTCATGAAACCATCACTCCCCACCTCCTGCTTGATGCTGCCTCCCAGTTTGGTTTCAATGCTCTGAGTCAGGATATTCATGGTTCCTCCTACAGAAGGCAGCGCCAGTTTGGACGCGCCAAGGCCACGTTGTACCTGAATATTCCGCGTCACGGCATCCAGCCCAAACCAGTTTGACCAGTAAACCCATCCATTCTCCATATCGTTGACCGGGATCCCGTCGATCATCACGGCAAGGTTTCGCTGGCTAAATCCACGGATGTTGATCCGGGCATCCCCATCACCCCCCCCCTGCTGGGTAGCATATGCCCCGGGTGTTTTATTCAGGATCATCGGAATATCCTGTGAAGCCAGCTCTTCCTGAATCTCTTTCGGCCTGATCGTTGAAAAGGCCACCGGCGTTTCCCGGGTCAGCGCCATATCCGCTACGACCTCCACTTCGGTGAGGGTCATGGTTTTAAGTTTGAAATTGAGGGTTACCGGTTTGCTGCCTGTCGTCAGGATCTGTGTCTGTTCCAGGTAGCCTACATAG
Organism: uncultured Prolixibacteraceae bacterium; assembly: GCA_964449285.1. Lineage (GTDB taxonomy): Bacteria > Bacteroidota > Bacteroidia > Bacteroidales > FEN-979 > QYOJ01. The sequence continues at coordinate 6,113 of CAYUZX010000050.1, read as the reverse complement.
GAAACCCTGATGGTGTATGTCCCGCTGGGGACTTTCAGTTCATACTGTCCATCCATGTCGGTCACAACTCCTTTCCCTTCACCATACAGGATTGATGCCCCTATCAGGGTTTCACCCGTAGTGGCATCCGAGACAGTTCCTTTGATTGTAAAAAGCTGTGCGCTAAGGAATCCTGGGAAGAGGAGAGCGATAAAAATGATTGATAGAATCCTCATACCATTTCCTGCCCATTACCGGACCACCATCTTTAGCGTGGACACCCTGTTATTTCTTGTATTTACCTGAACCATCAGAACACTGTTCCGCATGTTAGATGTAATATCAAGCACGACCTCACGCGTATTGGCGATGAGTTTCATCATGTAGATGCGCTCTCCCAACATGCTGTAGACTTCGATGGATTCAATCGGTTCAAGGGCACGGAGGGTGACCTGATTTCCGGTTACCGGATTGGGAAAAATCTGAGTCCGATCCGGATTTTGCCGATCCTTGATGCTCAGTGATTTACAATCACACGTATGAAGTCCGAGGCTGTCAAAAAAGTTGGCTGGAAGTGAATCAAACTCAACAAGGGCGTTGAAGCTGTTGGGGAAACCTCCGGTCACTGTATCTCCATATGTGTTCATTGTGACTCTATTGATGCCATGCTTGATTGTTGGCTTACGGATCAGGCTTTGATTCTGGGTCAGATATGCACCTTCCCCTCTCCAGTAGGGGGGCGTATCGGTCCAGGCGCCTGCAGGAGTGACCTCTCCCTGCCAGTTGAGAGGCCGAACACCAATCTCAGCGAAGATATCTATATCCACCCAGTTCCCACCTGTTTTTTTCTGGATAGAAATAGCGTCATCGCCATTCCAGAAAACAACCCGGCATCCCTGGGTTCCGGCATTATAATCGGCAGGAGCGAGGTAATCCGCCTTAGCTCTCAATCCGGCCCACACCATGGAATCCTGTCCCGGGAAGTTGGTATCCTGAATGATGACAAGAGCCTGGTAGGGCTGAATATCTCCCGTCAAGGGCAATACATACAGAATATCCTGATCGGCAATGGTAGAGCCGTTCGACCATCGGATCAACCGGTAGGTATTGGTAAAGGTGATGACATTGGGGGTAGGGTTGTAAATTTCAATCGCTTTGTTATTGTACCACCCCTCCACATATTCCGAAATAAAGAGGTCTGAGCAGTCTTGAGCAGAAATGTATCCGACCATAGCTAAAGCAATAATGAAAAGGTAAAGTTTCTTCATAACATATAAGATTTGATTATACCTATTGACGAATGACAAAAATAAGAAAAGTGAAAGGAGATGGGATTACTGAATTGTTAATTGTTAGTAACTTTCAGCCTTCCGGTTGATTTTTTGATATGTGAACAGAGAGACTTGCCACCCGATTTCCATCCATCTCGAGAATGGAGAAGTCGTAGCCACCAAATGTGAAGTGATCGTTCACCTCCGGAATGCTTCCCAGGGTATACATAGCCAATCCCCCAACAGTACTGAAGTTCCGGGCCTCTTCTTCAAACTCTTCATCATCCAGGTCCGGAATCTCCAGCATATCGGCTAACTCCCAGAAGTTCATACTGCCACTGATGATGTATGACCCATCAGGATTCTGTTCGTAGTCGGGAGGCTCCTTATCAGAGAGGTCGGGCAGGTCGCCCAGAATATGTTCCACCAGGTCGTGGAGCGTAATCAGTCCCTCAACAGTACCATACTCATCTACGACGATTGCTATGTGGATCTTCCGTTCCCTGAATTTCTCCAGGATGTCGGATGCCGACATGTTCTCTGTCACATAGAGAGGTTCTGACAGGATGGATGTAATATCAGGCGTATCCCCTGAGTGAAGAATCCCGATCAGGTCTTTGACCACGAGAATGCCCTTTATCTGGTCGAGTGATCCATCGCCAACCGGGTATTTCGAATATCCCATTTCATTGATGAGTCCTAAGATTTCATCCTTCTGCATAGTCAGATCAATCCAACGGATATCGATCCTGGGTGTCATGATGGAGAAGGCTGTCTTTGCTCCAAAGCGGAATACATCTTTGATGATCTCCGACTCCTGCTTGTCAATCACGCCATGTTCGGAACTCTGGCGGATCATCAGCTTCAGCTCCTCTTCCGTGATATGAGGCTCTGTACTGCTTTTCACTCCGAAGAGTTTCATGATCCCTTTGGTTGACATGCTCAACACCCAAACCAGTGGGTGAAGCACCTTTGCCACCCCCTTCATAAACGGGGCAAGTGTGATGGTGATTGGTTCTGAATGCTTGAAAGCGATCGACTTTGGCACCGTCTCCCCGAAAACCAGCGTAAAATAGGTAACAAAAGTCACAACCAGGGATAATGTTATCCTATATAACAGATCAGGATCAATATTAAGTCCCTGGAGATAAGGTAGTATTTTAGCTGTTATAGCAACACCGCCGTATGCTCCTGCAAGGATGCTGGCGAGTGTAATCCCGATCTGCATGGTAGAGAGGAAGTCTTCGATTTTTTTTAGCTGGCCCAGCGCTATCTTCGCCCCTATATTTCCATCTTCAGCTTTTTCCTGAAGCCTGGATTCCCGGCAAGATACCAGAGCAATCTCATACATGGAGAAGATGCCGCTGACAAGGATTAGGATTGCAAGAATAAAAAACTCCATAAGGTCATATCAATTATTCAAAAGTAAAAAAAATTAGGAACATTTGCAGTTATCTTGGAAAAACAGAAAGTTTTCCGATAGCTGCTTCAATCCCCGGCACCTCCCTGAAGACCAGTGAGAGTCTGTCACGTTCCTGTTTCATCAGACAATATGAAGGATGTGTTTTGATGAATTCAATGAAGGCAGAAAATTGTTCCGACTGGTAGAACCCCGACTGAGGATCGGAGGGAAAGTAAGCCGCCAGTCTGCTTTTCCGCAGTACCAGCTTTTCAAATCCGAGACTTCTGGCTTGCCACCGCAACCTGATGGTCTGTATCAGTTCTTTGGTTTGAAGAGGCACCGGTCCAAACCGGTCGACCAGTCTGCTTCGGAATTGGAACAGCTCCTCCTCCGTTTCGATAGAATCAAGTTCCTTGTAAAGGCTCAGACGTTCGGTAATATGTGTGATATAATGATCAGGTATGAGAATCTCCAGGTCGGTCTCGATCACACAATCTTTGACAAACTCTTTCGGTTGATCAACCTGATAAAGATCTTTAAACTCCTGCTCCTTCAACTCCAGGATCGCTTCATTGAGGATCTTCTGATACATGTCAAACCCAATCTCAGAGATAAACCCGCTCTGTTCGGCGCCCAGGATATTCCCGGCGCCCCGGATGTCGAGGTCCCTCATGGCTATGTTAAATCCGCTTCCCAGGTCGGCGAACTCTTCGATGGCGCGCAGCCGTTTCCGGGCTTCATCCGTAAGGGCCGACATCGGCGGGGCCAGCAAATAACAGAAGGCCTTCTTGTTGGAACGCCCTACCCTTCCGCGTAGCTGGTGCAGGTCACTCAATCCGTAATGCTGTGCATCATTGATAATAATGGTGTTAACATTGGGAATATCCAGTCCCGATTCAATGATTGTGGTGGCCACCAGCACATCGTGGTCCCCCTCAATGAAATCGAGCATGACCCGCTCCAGTTTAGCTCCCTCCATCTGTCCGTGTGCCACGGCAACATTGATATCCGGAACAATGCGCTGGATCATTCCGGCGACTTCCATGATGTTCTGAACACGCGTGTTGACAAAAAAGACCTGTCCGCCCCGTGAAATTTCGTACTGAATAGCTTCCCGGATCACCTCCTCGTTGAAAGGGTAAATCTCCGTCTGTATAGGAAACCTGTTGGGCGGAGCTGTGTTGATGATCGAGAGGTCGCGTGCACCCATCAGCGAAAACTGGAGAGTCCTGGGAATCGGCGTGGCTGTGAGTGTGAGTGTATCCACATTGATCCGCAGCTGCTTGATCTTCTCCTTGGCTGATACGCCGAACTTTTGCTCTTCGTCGATGATGAGCAAGCCCAGGTCTTTGAATGCAATATCTTTGCTCAGCAGCCGATGGGTTCCGATTACGATATCCAGCGTTCCCGATTTCAGCTCCTCTAAAATCTTTTTCTGTGCCTTTGCACTTTTAAACCTGTTGAGGTAGTTGATGTTACATGGAAAATCCTTGAGCCGGTCGGAGAAGGTCTTGAAATGCTGCAATGCCAGGATGGTGGTGGGGACAAGGATCGCGACCTGCTTACTCTCTGACACCATTTTAAAAGCTGCCCGGATGGCAATTTCGGTCTTCCCGAACCCTACATCGCCACAGATCAGGCGATCCATCGGGAAACCGGCTTCCATGTCCTTCTTCACATCCAGCGTAGCCTTGATCTGATCCGGTGTATCTTCATAGATGAAAGAGGCTTCAAGCTCGGTTTGCAAATAGGTGTCGGGGACACAGGAAAATCCATGTGTAGCCTTTCGCTCGGCGTAGAGCTTGATGAGGTCTTTGGCGATGTCCTTGACCCGGCTTTTGGTGCGGGCCTTGAGCTTCTTCCACGAGTCGGATCCAAGCCGGTTCAGCGTTGGGGTCGCTCCCTCCTTCCCCGAGTATTTCGATATCCGGTGGAGAGAGTGAATGCTCACGTAGAGGATGTCCTGGTTCTTATAGATGAGCCTGATCGCCTCCTGCTCCTTGCCATTGTTGACGAGCTTTTCCAGACCGTCGAACACCCCAATCCCATGATCGATGTGAGTGACATAATCTCCGGGGTTCAAGCTGTAAAGCTCTTTCAGGGTCATCACCTCCTTCCCGGCATAGCCGTCCCGCAGCCTGAAGCGGTGGTGACGTTCGAAAATCTGGTGATCGGTGAAGAAGGCAGCCTTCAGGTCGTGATCGATGAAGCCTTCGTGGATGGAGTAGCAGAGGGAGCTAAACTCAATGGGTGGCTGATCGGGCTGCTTCGCCTGGATATCTTCCAGAATCGACATCAGCCGGTCGGTTTGCCTGGGATTATCAGAAAGCAGGATGTTTCTGTAACCCTCGTTGGAATGTTTCCGCAGCTGGGCAATCAAAAGGTCAAAATTTTTGTTGAACGAGGGCTGAGGGGAGGTGTGGAAAGCCAGTTCAAGGTCAGGTGTAAAAAATGTCCTGTGCCCGGATTCAATCACCGGTAAAGCTTGTATCTCTTTCAGGAAGCCTTCGCGGCCAAGGAAAAGATCGTTCACAGCAGATTGTTCAACTCCATCGGCAATGACTTCGAGCTCTTCTGCCCAGATGACGGTTTGTTCAGAGAGGAAGGAGAATATTGACGTATAATCGATCCGCTTATCAGGATCAATCCGGATATCGGGGATGATCGTGATCTCCTTGTGCGTATCTATCGAAAGCTGTGTCGCCGGGTCAAACGAACGGATAGACGCAGCCTTATCTCCGATGAATTCGATGCGGTAAGGGTGGTCTCCGCCGAAAGAGTAGACATCGATCAACCCGCCGCGAAGAGAAAACTGGCCCGGCTCCAGCACGAAGTCGGTCCGCTCAAATTCGTACTCAATCAGCAGGTCAAGAACGAAATCGAGTGAGACCGCTTCTCCCTGTTTCAGCTTCAGCGTGTGCTGTTCAAAAAAACGTTTATCTGCCACCTTTTCGGCCATGGCTTCCGGGTAGCTAACCACGATAAACTCCTTCTCCCCCTGGTGCAGCCTGTTCATCACTTCGGTACGCAACAAAAGGCCCTGGTTATCCCTCACACCGGCCGTGTAACCGCGTTTGTAAGAGGAGGGAAAAAACAAGATCTTTTTCTCTTCAGATTTTTTATCCTTCTCTTCAAAGATCTGTTCCAGGTCATTCAGAAAATAGGCAGCCCTCTCTTTATCAGGAAGGAGGATGAGGTGTAGCGCAGGCGCCAGGCGGAACTGTACAGCTGTTGCAAAGGCTTTCGATGAGCCAGCAAGCCCTTTCAGGTGGAATTTACGGATCTCACCTGAAGCCAGAGCTCCGGCAAGGGTTTGATTCCGGGGGTCGTGGAGGAAGAGAGATGCTATTTCGCTGGCTTTCACTATCTATCAGGGAAGGAGTGCAAAGTTACAAAATCGTCGGGTACGGGGCATCAAACATTTCGTTACTTTTGTTCTTCAGTTTGAGATACGCGATACG
>CAYUZX010000049.1:0-24810 GCA_964449285.1 uncultured Prolixibacteraceae bacterium | reverse complement strand
GTGAGACGTGAGACGTGAGACGTAAATGTTGAATTGGTTGGGGTTTCATGTTGTGGAAGAATTTCTAACATAAAAATAATAATTCGTAATTCGTAATTCGTAATTCGTAATTCGTAATTTAAAAAAAGGTATGACCGAACTATTGACAATTCTCTTAATGGCCCCTCAGCAGGAGGGCGGTGAAGGAAGTAGCTGGATGTCTTTTCTTCCGCTAATTCTGATCATTGTAGTCTTCTATTTCTTTTTCATCCGTCCGCAGATGAAGAAGTCAAAAGACCAGAAAAAATTCAGGGAATCAATCCAAAAAGGGCAGAAAATACTGACCATTGGTGGAATCCATGGAAGGATCGTCGAGATGCAGGAAACCACTGTGACTATTGAAGTTGAGAATGGGGTCCGCTTCCGGGTTGAGAAATCTGCTATTGCCTCCAGCACGGCCGACACCATCGAGAGCAAGTAGTTTCTGCCGGGAAACTCCGGTACTATGAAACCCGAGTTCATAGAATTAATTGGCAATGCGCGAAAACGCCGTGGTCAGAAATTCAGGAATCAGTTGTATGTTTTTCTGATGTGCCTGCTGGTTTCCGTTTTATTATGGATCCTGGTTAAACTCTCGCGGGAGTACTACTATACAATCGACTACCGCATAAACTTCACACACATACCTCCCTCCTATAAACTGATACATGCCTCAGATACGATTCTGACTCTCAGTCTAAGGGTTCAAGGATATGATTTTTTTACCGACAGGTTCTTAAAAACAACTACTCATACTTATGATCTTGATCTCTCCACCATAAAGGTGAAGGCAAAAGGAGATGTCTACCGTGGATACCTTCTCTCTAATCCCATCGGTTACGAGATTTCCAGCCAATCCCGCTTCCAAAACTACCTGCTCTCAGCCTCCCCCGACACCCTTTTCTTCGAATTTGAACGGAGGAGAAAATAGATGTTGAAAGTTGGACTTACCGGAAATATGGGAAGTGGGAAAAGTACTGTTGCCTTAGTATTCAGCTACCTTAATGTCCCTGTATACAAAGCGGATGTAGAGGCAAAGAAAATGTACCTGAGAGATGATGTATTGAAAGAGGTTGTCTCCCTGGCCGGTAAACAAATTCTTGACAGTTGCGGGAACCTCAATCGAAAGGCCCTTGCAGAAGTGGCCTTTTCAGACTCAAAGATCCTGAAATCACTGACAAAGTTAATTCATCCGCTGGTACGTAAAGATTTCATAGTATGGACCGGCCAACACAGCCAATCCCCTTACGTAATACATGAAGCCGCAATCATTTTCGAAAGCGGCTTCCGGGAAGAGTATGACCTTGTAATCCATGTCTCCTGTCCCGAAGAGATCTCAATTGAACGGATAGAGAAGAGGGATAATTTATCCAGGGAGATGATCCTGCAACGGATGCAGTTTCAACTCCCCGATAGAGAGAAAGCGTCCCTCTCCAATTTCGTCATCCTCAATGATGGCAGCACACTGGTTATCCCGCAGGTGTTGTTGATTCATCAAACCCTTTCAGAACGATCCGCGTAGAGCAAGGATGAAATTCCTTCCCGGAGAGCTGATCCCGGAAGCAAACTTCCGGTAGTTCTGATCCAGGATATTTTCCACCCCTCCCTCCAGATTCAGGTATTTATTTATCTGGTAGCTGAGTTTCAGGTTGAGTGTATACCATGCTGGCATCCCTTCTGGCGTTGCATAGGACTGATTATCCTCGCCCGATGGACTGTAATCTCCAATTCGTTTCCATCCGTTATACATAACATAAAAATCGCCTTTGAACTTACTCAACTCCAATTTAAATGATGTCATACCGAACACAGGGGGGATGTGATCAAGAGGCATATTTGTATCTTTCACCCGCCCATAGGTATAGGTAAGATTGCTGGTGATGGAAAAGGTCCGTGTGACTTGCGCCCGTAAACTTCCCTGAGCACCGTAAATATATGCATGTCCTGCATTCGTATTGGCTTCAACCTGACATAATACACCATCGAACAAGATCGAATCCTGCCCGTTATACTGAAACGGTCGCAGCACGATGGCATCAGTCAGCCAGGTATAATATCCAGTTAGCTCCACCCGCACACTCTTTTCAAAGGTTTTTGCCAACGTAAGTTCCAGATTGTAAGCATATTCAGGCTTCAGGGCTGGATTGGGAACAATCAGGATCTGGTCCTGGCTGTTTGAATCGTTCACCTTACCTATATCATCGATATTTGGCGCCCTGAAGCCGGATGAACCAATCAGCGAGATTTTCCAGTCGTACCCAGGATGAACGACCCAACCGAAGTAACCGTTGAGTGCATGGTTATCCTGAACGACCGATTGACTGAATGGAAATTGCATGATGTTCATCATGGTATCAGACCACGCCGCCGAAAGGGAGACATAGGTATACCTGATCCCCTGAGAGAAGGTGAAAATATTGTTGATTTTCCAATTGTTTGAAAGGTATGCCGCTATGTTAAACATCTGTGCCTTCTGATCGGGATAACGCGTAGGGATATCGGAATAAGTGCTTCCGGTAGTGATGTTTTCCCGGTATGCTGATGATCCAACAAGGTTAAAATCGGCCGAAATACCATACTTTAGCTCATCCTTTGCAGCCAATCGCTTCCTGAAGTCTCCATCGAGTGATACAACATCAACAGTTTCCAGGTTGGACTTCTTGTCTGTCTTGCCGAAACGGCGATTAACCCGTTCCTCCCTGGTACGTTGATAGGCCAGCACGATAGTCGCGTTATCGTAAAGGATGTTCTTGTTTGAGAGAGAACTTTTTAGTGAAGCAAACAAGCGCTCCTGCGGGCCGTAATACCATTCGGCATATTTCAGTTGCCCGTTTACAGTGTCTGTCAGCCTGTCGTACCTGGGGATGTCACTGGAGTTGGAGTACTGTATATTAAGTGTAAAATTCAACTCCGAATTCGGGGCAAAGAGCACCTTCTGAAGCAGGCTGTACTGACTGTATCCGGAAGGTTTCTGTATCCATAGTTTGTCGTTAATCATCATACTGTCCTTCCCATTGGTACGCTCTGCATAGAAAGGGCGTTCTCCGAATGAACCATAAAAAGGGTTCCGGCTGCGACCCTGCCTCAGGTCATCGAAATCACTATAAGTAAATGCTGTGAGGAAACCCCATTTTTTTACCCCGATATTGAGCCGGAATCCACCGGTTTTTTCCAGGTTAGCTGAAGCAAAACGACCGTATGCCTGTCCGCTGACCCGCGCTTTACTCTCCCGCGATAACGTCGGATCAAAGGTCTGCATGGCTACAACACCACCCAGAGCATCGCTACCATAAATAACCGAACCGGGTCCGAATAGGATCTCTGTCGAGCTCAGCAAACCCGGATCGACAGTCATCACACTCTGGAGATGGCCTCCACGGTAGATTGCATTGTTCAACTTCACACCATCAAGTATCAGTAGGACCCTGTTGGCTTCCAATCCACGGAGCACAGGACTTCCACCTCCCATCTGACTCTGCTGAACAAAAACCTCTCCTGTCTGTTCCAACATCTGGGCGGATGTCTGAGGATTCTCAAACTGGATCTCTTTGGCCGAAATCGTCTCGATCTTATAAGGGAGATCGGATTTCTTCTCCTGAGTGCGATTAGCTGATATCACAAATTCATCCAGACGTATGACATGCTCGGTGAGATAAATCGTTGCATTTTGCCTTGATAACTCCTTTCTGGCAATGATGAAAGGCTGAAACGCAATGTGGGTAAGATATAAGGTGTCGGAGCTACCAAATTCAGTGAGATCAGCCTTCCCTTGCGAATTTGTTACTATCAGGGAGCTATGATTCTGATTGGTAATAGAGACCTGGTCGATAGGCTGCAGGTCGGATCTGTCCAGTACCGTTACCTGTTGTGTCACGGCAGTAACAGAAACAAAGTTTAGAATGAGAAAAATATATAGTTTCACTTGCATAATTGATCGGAATTAATAAAAAAAGAAAATATAGTTATCAGATATTCAGGCTATTATGTATAAATACAAAGAGGTATGACATGTGTCAAACCACAATAAAGCAGGATACAACTGGCCTAAATACAAACGAAAAGGCTTTGATCAGCCTCTGGCAAACCCTGATTGGTTTCGGGGAGGGGGACAATCTGGTGGGATTGATACCTGACAAAGTTGTATTATTGAGTTTGGATAGATGATAAGAAGAGGTGGTTCCGATTCAATGGTAAGCAAAGGGACCTGAACTGCACTATGAACAATGAGGTTCCATAATGCCTGCGTGAGTTTGCTGGTGTTCGCATGTTGAAATGCCTTGACCAGGTTCTCCTCTTTCTTATCATGAACACAGTAATAGACTGTTTTTGTGCTCCTGGGGCTTGTGTAAATTACATCGTAGAGGTTACCATGATAAACAAATTCACGGTCATTCACCCACCTGAGAGCATTGCAAGTATCCGAATCGGCAATCTCGATCACAGTGATGGGTCGTAATCCTATTGTTGATGGCTCCATCTCTTTGCGAATCTGATACCTGTTCACCTCAAAAATGATGTAGTAACCCATGAAGTTAAAGAGGAGAAGAAAAAGCAACGAGAAGGCCAGAAGTTTTTTCACCATGTCCTGATACGAATACCTTTGCAAATGTAATGCGATTTTTGTTATTTTTGTCGGCCAACATGGATCTGATCAAAATATCGGCAGTCTCTTACCTGAATACTTTTCCCTTCGTTTTTGGATTGAAAACCAGCGGTGAACTGGATGATATCGACCTACAGCTTGACATCCCATCTGTTTGTGCAGAAAAACTCAGGACAAACATCGTGGACCTGGCTCTTGTACCGGTGGGCGCCATCCCTGAGCTGGATCATCCTATTTCTGTAGCCGATTATTGTATAGGTGCAGAAGGAGAGGTCAAAACAGTTCTTCTGCTGAGTCATCTTCCCCTTCACGAGATCCGTGAAATTGCTCTGGATTTTGATTCAAAGACGAGTGTTCAACTCATCCGGGTGCTTGCTGGGAAATTCTGGAATATCAACCCCATGTGGCGTCAACTCGGCCCTGGTGAAGCCGAAAAGCCAAACGGATGCGAAAGCCTTGTCGCTATTGGTGACAAAACATTTCAACTTGTCAATCATTACCCATTCGTATATGATCTTGCCGCAGAGTGGATCAAATACACCTCCCTGCCATTTGTTTTTGCCGTATGGCTTGCCAATAAACCTCTCCCGGAAGGGTTTCTTCGGAAATTCAATAAAGCACTGGAGTACGGTATTTTACGAAAACGGGAAATTCCTGATTTCTTTCCCAATAAAATACCTCGTGGCCTCGATGCAATCAGCTACCTCGAAAACAACATCTCATATCCCTATGATAAACGGAAAAAGGAAGGGATGAAACTGTTTCTTGACCTGATCAAGAAGTAGGTACATATGTATAACCTTAAGCGCTGAACTTGAAACCAAAAGCTAAGTTTATCACTTCGACCCTTACTTCTTTACAGGCATTCCGCGTTTCTTCGCCATATCTTCGAGCCGTTTCTGGAAGCCTGATTTCTTCGGGCTCTTCTTTTTATTGGCTTCAATCTGCGCATGCAGTTTCTTTTCGTCGATGGTGCGGCGAATCAAGTAGATTTGAGCAAATGTGAAGACGTTGGCCAACAGGTAGTAATAACTCAGGCCTGAAGAGTAGTCATTGAACCAGAAGAGGAACATGACAGGCATGATATACATCATGGTCTTCATCCCCGGCATCTGTTGCTGTGAACTAACCATCATCTGTTCATTCACCTTGGTGTAAAGAATGCTCGAGAGGGTCATCAACAGGGCAAAGAGACTGACATGGTCACCATAAAACGGGATGGTGAAACCGTTGGGGAAAGTCCAGATGGAATCGTATGAGGAGAGGTCTGTTGCCCATAGGAAGGGTTGCTGCCGCAACTCGATTGAAGAGGGAAAAAACCGGAAAAGAGCGATCAGGATTGGGAACTGCAGCAACATTGGAACACATCCTGCAAGCGGATTCACCCCTGCCCGCTTGTAAAGATCCATCGTTGCCTGCTGTTTCTTCATCGCGTCCTTTTTATCCGGGAATTTTTTGCTGATCTCATCTATATCTGGTTTCAACACGCGCATTTTGGCTGATGACTTGTATGTTTTATAGGCGATTGGAAAGAGAAATATCTTGAGCATGATGGTGAGAATCAGGATGATGATCCCGTAATTCCATCCCATGTTACCAAAGAAAGTGAAGACAGGGATTACCGCAAACTGATTGATCCAGGCCATCAGGAAGAAGCTCCAGCCGAGTGGGATCTGCTTCTCCATATCCAGGTGATACTTTCTTAATGTATAATATTTATTGGGGCCTATGTATAGCCTCATAGGGATTGCTTTTGTTTCCCTGGGAGAGAATGGGATGCCAATCTCAGCCGACATCGACTTCAGGTAATTTCCTTCGAAAGGCAGCGTAACAGTTTGAATCTTTGGTTCAGCAAAATAGGTATCGGCAATCAGCGTGGTGAGAAAGAATTGTTGTTTGAAGGAGACCCACCGGATCTTTTCATTTTTAAGAAACTTCTCGTCATCTTTTGTTTCGCTCAGGTAATCCACCTTGTCTTCAAGGTACTTATAGTAGATGGTGGTATTCATCCGCTCCATCTTGAGGCTCTTTTCCTCCCTGGTCAGGTTCTCTTTCCAGTTTAAGACGAGGTAATTGGTTGAAGCATCCATCACATCAGACATCCCCTCAAAGTTGAGCTGATAGCCAACCATATATTTATCCCCATAAAAAGTGAAGAGATACTCGATATATCTCTCCTGTTCATATCCTGCCTCTCCCGCATTCGGGTATAGGCGCATAGCAAAACGGATGGAATCCTGTCCGGTCACGTAGATCGAGTCTTTACCATGTTGATTCATATCCATCCAGAAAGGCTGAAAATAAAGCCGTTCGGTATTGATTAGCCTGTTTCCTGAGAAGAAGGAGAACCCAAAGTGCAGAGAGTCGGGATTCATCATGATGGTCGGATTTCCTTCCCAGGTTTTGTACTTTTTCAACTCGATCTTTTCAAGACGTCCACCTTTTGAATTGATCCGAAGCTTAAACAGATCCGTCTCAACCGTATAGTATTTATTCTCGCCGGTAGCGGAGTTGGCGAAACGGCCTAACTGATCCTGAAGCTCCAGTTGAATCATTTCGGAACTGTCGATCACCGCCCCTCTCTTCTCCATCTCCTGGGCTTGTTTCAACTCTTCCAAAGCCATCCGGCTGGCCTCTACCACAGCAGCTGAATCGCGTCGTTCTTTCATCACGAGTGCCACTGAATCTGCTCTCTGTTGTTTGCCGGCCATCTCCTCTTTTGATGGGGACATAAAATAAGAGTAGGCAATAAAAATTCCAAAAATCAGGACAAGCCCGATGATCGTGTTTCTGTTCATATTTTTAGATTATTGTTTTCCGGTGGCATGATCTATAGCTGCTTTGACAAAACTGACAAAGAGGGGGTGCGGGTTGGCAACAGTACTCCTGAATTCAGGATGAAACTGTACACCAACAAACCAGGGATGGTCTTTCAGCTCAATGATTTCCACCAGATTATCCTTCTCATTTAGTCCTACCGGCATCATGCCTGCTTGAGTATATGCTTCTTTGTATGCGTTATTAAATTCAAACCGGTGGCGGTGACGCTCGGAGATATTATCAGTACCAAACACACTTGCTACCAACGATTCTTTTTTGAGTCGACAGGGATAGGCGCCTAATCTCATGGTACCTCCAAGTCCTGATATCTTCTTCTGCTCCTCCATCATGTCGATGACAGGGTATGGGGTTGATGCATCAAACTCCGTCGAATGCGCTCCTTTATAACCCAGCACATTTCGTCCGAACTCAATGACAGCACATTGCATCCCCAAACATATTCCCAGGAAGGGGATTCTATTCTCCCGTGCATACCTGATAGCTGTAATCTTGCCTTCAATTCCCCGCTCTCCGAAACCGGGAGCAACAAGAATACCATCCAGGCCCTTAAGCTTTTCATTAACATTGGATTCATCCAGATATTCCGATTGGAGCGATCTCACTTCAACCTTGCATTCATTGGCGACCCCTGCATGGATAAATGATTCGTTGATGCTTTTGTAAGCATCTTTTAACTCAACGTACTTGCCTATCAAACCAATTTTTACGTTCCGCATTGGGTTCTTCAGCGTGTGGAGAAATTTTTTCCAGTCTTCAAGATCAGGTTCCAGTTCAGTGTAGACGTCTACCTTTCTCAATATCTCCAAATCAAGATTTTCTTTTTTCATCAGAATAGGGACATCGTATATCGTCTCCGCATCGATGCATTCAATGACTGATGAGGGGCTTACGTTACAGAAAAGGGCTATTTTATTCCGGATTCCTTCATTGAGACTTCTATCTGTCCTACATACAATGATATCGGGTTGAACTCCTTGTTCCTGGAGCAACTTTACAGAGTGCTGTGTAGGTTTCGTCTTCAGTTCACCGGCTGCAGCCAGGTAGGGAACCAGGGTAAGGTGTACAACAACAATGGAATTACCTAGTTCCCAACGGAGTTGTCGTACCGCTTCTATGAATGGCAACGATTCGATATCACCAACGGTGCCGCCGATCTCTGTGATAAGAAAATCAAGATTTCCACGACTAGCCAGAAGTTTGATGCGGTATTTAATCTCATCTGTGATATGGGGAATTACCTGAACAGTCTCTCCCAAAAATTCTCCTTTGCGCTCCTTGGAAATCACCGACTGATACACCACTCCTGTTGTTATATTGTTCGCCTGGGAAGTAGCAACGTTTGTAAATCGTTCATAATGCCCCAGGTCAAGATCGGTCTCCGCTCCATCATCAGTAACGTAGCACTCTCCATGTTCGTATGGGTTTAACGTGCCAGGATCGATGTTGATGTACGGATCCAGTTTCTGGATGGTGACTGTGAAGCCCCGGGAAACCAACAGCTTTGCAATTGAAGAAGAAATAATCCCTTTCCCCAATGAGGATGTAACACCACCGGTGACAAAGATAAACTTGGTTTTAGGCATGAATAAAAAATAGGTTTGGAGGTTTGTGCAAAGTTAAACCTTTTTCGTAAAGTTGAGGCCGGGAGGTGGGATAATTCTCCTGATCAGGTTGCTCTTGCTACTCGTTCGGCATAATCCTGCGCTTGATGGCAAGGATCTCTGAGGCGATCTCCTCGATGGGTTTGGAAGTAACGGCAACAACAGGCCAATCGTGGTCATTAAAGATATTATTAGCGTAATTCAGCTCCTTTTTTACGTATTCGATTGAAGCATATTCTCCGCCACTTCCGCCCAGGTATTGCTGACGCACTGAACGCAACGATGAAAGATCGGAAGCTTCAGTTGTTAATCCGAACACACGGCCCAAGGGCAATTGAGAGAGAATATCCGGGGGTTCGACACCCAGGATCACAGGGTAGTTTGCGACAAACCAACCTTTGAATGCCAGGTAGATTGAAAGAGGAGTCTTGAATGTCCTTGACACCCCAACCAGCACAATCTCGGCTTTCTCATATTCATAATACCTCTGGCCATCGTCGTGGTTGAAAGCAAACTGCATAGAGTCGATCCGTTTGAAATACTCCTTATTCAGGTTAAAAAAAAGGCCTGGCTCCTGTGAAGGAATGTTTGCAAAATAGAGTGACAGGCGCCCCAGCAGTGGCCCCATAAGATCGATGACATCGATGTTATGGATCCGGGTAATCCGGACCAGGCTATCCCGCAATGCCTGTGAAACCAAGGTATGCACTACCATTCCGCCTGCCTCTTTGACTTCGGCAATAAGCGGTTCCAGTTGTGTTTCAGAACGAACTTCAGGCTTCAGGATTATATCAACAGTTGCTTTCGGAAATTGTGTGAGGGCTGCCATAAGTGTTTGTTCAGCAGTTCTCCCTGTGCCGTCAGATATGATATATATTGTTTTCATAAGATTATGATACGAAACTACTATTTTTCAAACCGAATTCAAAAAAAGGCCGATTTTTTCCCCACGAACAGATAAATACGTAATTTTGCTATCACTTTCTATGGTTTATGTAAAACACAATAAAATCAATACGAATGGGTAAGATTAAAGTTGGAATTAACGGATTTGGACGGATCGGACGGCTCACCTACCGGGCGCTTCTCGCCAAGTCAAATGTTGACGTAGTCGCCATCAACGACCTCACTGATGCCAATACACTGGCACACCTGCTGAAATATGATTCTGTACATGGAAAATTTTCAGGAACTGTTATCGCTGAGAGTGATTTCCTTGTAGTGAACGGGAATAAATTGAAGGTGATCGCTGAACGTGACCCTGCAAACCTTCCTTGGGGAGATCTGGGCGTTGAGGTTGTGATTGAATCGACAGGTATCTTCAGGAACCATGAAAAGATGGGCAAGCATATTGCTGCAGGAGCTAAAAAAGTTCTGTTATCTGTTCCCGCAGATAACCCTCAGGATGTGGACCTCACAGTTGTACTGGGCGTCAACGACAGCCTGATAAAGCCCGACATGCAGTTTATCTCCAATGCGTCTTGCACTACCAACTGCCTGGCACCTGTCGCCAAAGTTCTGAATGACAATTTCGGAATTATCAGAGGGTTGATGAATACGATCCACTCTTACACGAACGACCAGATTATCCTGGATGGACCGCATAAAGACCTGCGACGGGCACGTGCTGCTGCAATGTCGATGATCCCCACCAAGACCGGTGCTGCCAAAGCGATCGGCCTGGTGATTCCGGAGTTAGAAGGCAAACTCGACGGATTCGCCGTTCGTGTTCCTACACCCGATGGTTCAATGGTTGACCTGACTTGTGAGTTGGGAAGAAATGTGACAATTGATGAGGTCAATGCGGCCATGAAACATGCTGCTGATGGAGCGATGAAAGGCATCCTCGAGTACCTTACTGAACCTTTGGTAAGTGTTGATATAGTAGGCAATTCCCACTCCTCTATTTATGATTCGGGAATGACCAAACTTATTGGCGGGAATTTTTTAAAGATCATCTCCTGGTACGACAATGAGTTCGGATACTCTTGCCGCATGGCTGATCTGGTGGAGAAGGTAGCGAGTTAGCGACGAAAATGGCAGATACAGCCACTCAACTAATCTCTTTTACCATTGGCAAACAGCTTCTGTCGATTCCCATTGCAGTTGTTGAGCACATTGAAAGAGCCGTTGAGGTTACACCGTTGAGGAAAGTCCCACGAAACATTCTGGGCATCATTGACTACCATGGTGAAATCATTCCGGTGTTGAATCTCAGGAAACGACTGGGAATCCCTGATCGTTCAGTCGCTTCTTCAGATAGGTTGATAATCATTCGAACATCCTCTTTCAGGATGGCTCTTGTTGTGGATGAAGTCAAAGAAGTGATTTCACGTGACAATGACCCGACCACCACTGAAGGTATGTTCCATGATAAGATTGAAACAGAAGGCATTACACGATGTTGTGACGGACTTGTTCTGATTTATGACCCGGAAAAGCTCCTCTCCTCCATTGAAGAACTCGATCTGGACAAGGCATTGAAGATTAACAAGAAGAAGGTGTAATCAAATGAATAATCATTCCCGTGTAGCACAGGCGAGTAAGGTAGTTTCAGAGAAACTGGGGCTTCACTTTCCTGAGAACAGGTACCAGGACCTCTCATCAGGCTTGCACCTGGCTTCCACGGAGCTTGGTTTTGAAGATGATGGGACAGACTTTATCTCTCTGTTGATTGAGCAGAAACTTTCAAGTAAACAACTCGATATCCTTGCTGAGAAACTCACTATTGGTGAAACCTACTTTTTCAGGGAGAAACAAATCCTTGAGGCATTCCGGGATATGATTATACCTTCTCTGCTGAAAGAGAGAGAATATACTACCCGTTCGATCCGGATCTGGAGTGCAGGTTGCTGTTCCGGAGAGGAACCCTATACTCTGGCGATAATCCTTTCCGAAATCATTCCCGACATCGCTTCGTGGGATATTTCTATCCTGGCAACGGATATTAACAGGAGATATCTGAATAAAGCCACCACCGGGAGATACACCCCCTGGTCTTTCAGGGAGACGCCAACGGAGCCTAAAACCAGATATTTTGTATCTGTTGGCAGAGAATTTGAGATCTCACCGGAGATTCGTAACATGGTAAGGTTTCAACCGCTGAATCTGGTGGAGGATCCCTTTCCTACACAACGCACTAACACAAACTCGATGGATGTGATATTCTGCCGGAATGTGTTGATGTATTTCGCTCCGGAAACTGCCAGTGCGATTGGTGAGAAATTCTACCACGCCCTGACAAATCAGGGTTGGTTTATCACTAGCCAGGTAGAGCTTTCCGATGAACTATTCCATCTGCTCAGCAAGGTAAACTACAAGAATTCATTTCTCTATCGAAAAACCGGTAAACCTGCTGAGCTTCCAAAAAGATCACGAATCCATGAGAACAAGCGACCAGGTACAATCACCCCTCCAATCGGAAAACAATCAGCACATCATCGGGAGAGGACTGTTCAATTAAAACCTCCGGCTACTATAATCCAGCCATCGGAAAGAGTCTATGATCAAACACTAAATCCCCTGAACCTTGCAAGAAATTATGCAAACCAGGGGGATTTTAAAAATGCTCTCCATTGGTCGGAAGAGATGATTTCAGCCGACCGTTCCAATCCGGAAGCCTACTTTCTCCAGGGGAAGATCCTTTTTGAACAGGGTGAAGTAAGTAAGGCCGAACAACAATTGAAGAGGGCTCTTTACCTTGACCCCGATCATTTGCTTGCCCATTTTCAGATGGCTACCCTCTGCCTTCGGGCAGGAAAAGAGAAACAGGCCAGGAAACATAAACAAAATGTGGCTGATCTACTCCTACGGTTTCAGGATGATGATCTCATCCCTGGGGCCGAAGGGATGACGGCAGGTCACCTGAGAGGTCTATTGCAACCCATTAAAACATCGGGGCATGACTGATGAACAGAAATTACTGAAAAACAGGGCTCAGGAACTGGCCAAACAGAATGAGTCCAAAATATCTGATGAAGGAGTCAGAAAAGAGGTTCTGGAATTTCTTCTTTCGGGAGAGCATTACGCCATTGAGACAGCTTTTATAATGGAAGCCCTTAGCATCCGTGAGATAACTCCGATCCCAGGTACTCCTGCCTTCCTTCATGGAGTTATGAATGTCAGGGGAAGAATCATTCCCGTGGTTAATCTAAAAAAAATCTTCACGCTGAAAAAAGAAGGGATCGTTGCATCCACGAAAGCGATCATCCTCCGGGAAGAAACATATGAAGTGGCTGTTATGACCGATGCGGTACTTCCTGCACGATGGGTGGCTGAGTCTTCCATCAAACCTTTTCCGTCGAACTTAAATGGAATCGGAGCCGGACACTTACTGGGTATAACACAGGATGCAATTATCATCATCGACGGTAAGAGCCTAATCAACAAGCTTGAATCTTCCTTAACAAACCGAAAATTTTAATTTTATCAACAACCATAAATCAAGGAGGAACATCATGAAATCTGGATTTATCATCAGTACCCGGACCCAGTTATACCTCGGAGCGGGAATCATCCTCATCTGTGTGATAATTGTGATCATATCAGGAATTG
This sequence comes from uncultured Prolixibacteraceae bacterium, assembly GCA_964449285.1. Taxonomy (GTDB): domain Bacteria; phylum Bacteroidota; class Bacteroidia; order Bacteroidales; family FEN-979; genus QYOJ01. The sequence goes on along the minus strand of CAYUZX010000049.1, from coordinate 11,193 downwards.
TGGGAACCCAACGAATCGATGAGATTTACTCAAAGATTGAACAATCCCATAAGATCACAAACATGCTTACGGAAATGAAAGCGGATCAGAACAGCAATCACTCTCTCGCATTGCAAATGGTGATGACCAGTGATCTGACCCGCCTTGGGGAGATGGAGAGTGAAATCCGTATCCAGGCCAATGAGATAACCACAATTCACGGGAATCTTGAGCAACTGCTTCTGGCCTATCCCGAAACCTTCAATAAGTACAAAGAGGTTGAGGCATTGTTCACTGAATACAGAAAAAACCGTGAACTTCAAATGTTGTACCTTAAGGAGGGGAAAAGGGAGGATGCTGTGATCCTGACTACAACGATCCAAATCCCATTGTACGAAAAACTCTTTGGGGTCATCAATGGTATCCAAAGAGATCTAACTGTAATGACCCAGGAATTAACCATTGAGGCTACCAATGTAAGTAAAAGAGCCCGAGTCCTGATATGGATTCCAGGAGTCATCTCCATGCTAGTGGTTGGGCTGATGGTAACGTGGGCAATATGGGTTATCCACAGCCTGACCAGGGAGATCACCGAGAGTATCAATATTCTTGATATAACTGCCAATGAGATACTTACAACTGCTACAGAGGTATCTACAGGCGCTACAGAAACAGCTACTTCAGTAGCAGAGACAACCACGACAATTGAAGAGGTCCGACAAACCTCGCAGCTGGCCAATAAAAAAGCCATCAAAGTTCTTGAAAACGCTCAGAAAGCCTCTGAAGTGGCTGAGAATGGTAAATCGGCTGTTATGAAAACCATCGAAGGGATGCAGCGTATCAAAGCCCAGATGGACCTGATTGCAGAGAGTATAGTCCAGTTGGCAGACCAGAGCCGGGTGATCGGAGATATCACCACCACCGTCAACGATCTGGCCGACCAATCCAACTTACTCGCTGTTAATGCAGCCATTGAAGCTGCCAAAGCCGGAGAACAGGGTCGGGGATTTGCCGTAGTGGCCCAGGAGATCAGAAGTTTGGCAGAGCAATCAAAAAAATCAACCTCTCAGGTAAAGGATATTCTGCACGAAGTTCAAAAATCGGTTAGCCATGTCGTGATGGCCGCGGAAAAGGGTAGTCAAGCTGTTGAGAACGGCAGCTCCCTGGCCAATGAAAGCGGTGAGGTAATTGAGTTACTGGCTGAAACAGTTGAAGAATCAGCCCAGTCGGCGCTCCAGATATCCTCCTCAACCAATGAACAGATGGCCGGAATGGATCAGATCGTACCTGCAATGGAAAATATCAAACAGGCTAGCGAACAGAATGTGATCGGCACGAGGCAAACGCAGGCTGTCGCTACAAATCTTGCCAAACTGGGAGAAACGTTGAAGATGACCATCAGAAAATTTCACGTATAACAGGTGTAATGGATAGCAAACAGGAAGCGTTTCTCAGGGAACTCCTGGCTGATTTCAAGATTGAAGCCGCCGAGCACCATCAGGCTATCATCAATGGGTTGATAGAGATGGAGAAGGATCTTCAGTCAGAAGCAAACCAGCAGCTGATTGAAACTACTTTCCGTGAGTTTCATAGCCTCAAAGGCGCCGCTCGGGCTGTCAACCTGCTCGACATCGAGAGGCTATCCCAGAGCGCTGAAAGCGTTTTACACCTATTGAAGGAGCAGAAGATTTCTCTTTCTCAGGATTTCTTCGATGTTTTTCATAAAGTTGCTAACACCCTCCAGATCATGTTCTCTGAGGTTGAACAGAAAGAGAAGTCGATTCGGTCTGAAGGCATCAAAACACTTCAGAAAAGACTAGACAAATGTACGTTAACGGCCCGTCCGACATCAGTGGAACTCCCCTCTCCACCAACATTCAAGTCAGAATCTTCGGAACCTGAAACCATTCCGCATTCGTTGATTACTCCTGATCCGCAACTAGAGGTCCCTTCACAGGAGAAACAAATGCAATCCGGCTCCGTCAGGGTCTCTACCAAAAAGTTGAATGACCTGTTGAATCAGACTGAAGAGTTGATCTCAGCGAAAGTGACTCTCCAGAGTCATATCAACGACCTCAGGGATATCCATTCCAGAGATGAATCACTTTATAGACTTTATAACAACATCAGCCAATTCCAGCGCTCCTTCTCCCGGATGATTGACAACCTGCTGGTTAACATTAAAACGACCCTTCTGTACCCTTTTTCAACCGTGTCGGACATGATGCCCAAACTGGTAAGGGATCTATCGAGAGACCAGAAAAAAGATATTGCGTTCAACATTCTTGGGAAAGAAACCGAGATCGACCGGAGGATCCTGGAAGCGATCAAAGACCCGCTTATCCACCTTATAAGAAATTGCATTGATCATGGGTTAGAGACTCCTGAAGAGAGAACAAAAAATGGCAAACCACCCAAAGGCTCTCTTTCGATATTTATCGTCCAGGAGACCAACCAGCAGGTAATGATCCAGGTAAGCGACGATGGTGCCGGCATCCAAAAAGAAAAGGTACTCTCTTCCGCGATAAAGAACGGGATCATTACCGGGGAATCCTATGTAAAGCTTACAGACCAGGAGATATTTGCTTTGATTTTTCGGTCTGGGGTATCAACGAGTCCGTTCATAACAGACCTTTCCGGCCGGGGACTGGGGATGGCAATCGTATCTGAAAAAGTTGTAAATCTAGGTGGTTCCATATCGGTAGATTCCACGCCGGGAAAAGGGACAACATTTACTATTTTGCTACCGTTGACGCTTTCCACTTTTCATGGGATTCCCGTCAGAGTACAGGATCAGTTATTTATTATACCTACAAATTCAGTCGACCAGGCTATCCGCTTACGTCCCGAGGATATAATGACCATTGAAGGAGCGCCTGCAGTCTCTCTCGACGGACAGATGATAGAATTGGTATTAATGAATGAAGTTCTGGGGATTCCTTACAGGAGATCAAAAAAAGAGAGTAGTACAACCTTCCCGGCATTAATCATGGGCGCCTCATTGAGAAGGATTGCTTTTGTGATTGATGAGGTTATGGGCGAACAGGAAGGGATTGTAAAGGACCTAACACCGATCCTTGGTAAAGTGAGGAATCTGGCGGGTGCAACGATCCTTGGGAGCGGGCAGATTGTTCCTGTTCTTAATGTTCCCGAACTTTTTGAATCAGCGGCACAAACCTCTTCCAACTCCTCAGCCAAAATGGTGATCGACCGCCTGTCGCCAGAGGAGACAAAAACGCAATCGATCCTGGTAGCAGAAGATTCAATCACAGCCAGGTCGCTGATACGAAATATCCTGGAAACAGCTGGGTATGTGGTTAAAACAGCAGTTGACGGACAAGAGGCATTTCAATTATTGAAAAAGGAGTGGTTTGATCTCCTGGTATCAGACGTTGAGATGCCCAGGATGAACGGATTTGAACTTACCTCCCAGATCCGGGAAGATCAAAAATTAAGCGAGCTCCCGGTTATTCTCGTTACCGCTCTTGAGTCGGCTGACGACAGGCAACGAGGTATGGATGCAGGAGCAAATGCTTACATAAATAAGAGTAGTTTTGAGCAAAGTAACCTGGTGGATACAATCCATCGGTTGATATGATGACAAAAGAAAATAAAATTCGGGTACTTATTGTGGATGATTCCCTTACGGCAAGGAACCTTTTAAAACTAATACTCTCGGAAGACCCGCAGTTTGAAATCGTTGGCATTGTTTCCGACGGAGTTGAAGCAGTCGCGTTCGTGGAGAGGGAGAGGCCTGACGTTATCAGTATGGATATCCACATGCCAGTAATGAACGGTTTTGAAGCTACACGTCAGATCATGGCGAACAATCCTGTCCCCATTGTTATCGTCTCAATTGCATACAATCCCAGCGAAACTCAACTCTCCTTCAAAGCGTTGGAAGCAGGTGCACTGACCATTCTTCCCAGGCCAATTGGTCCGGGGCACCCCAACTTCTTAAAGCACGGCAAGAGCTACCGTTCAACATTAAAATCACTTTCCGAAGTACGGGTAATCCGGCGAAATAGGGGTGAATTCAAACCCCCGGAAAATACGCAGAGTGATCTGAAGAAGACAGACAGCAAACGGTATGAAGAGGAAAATCACATTTCCAGTAATATCGTTGTAATTGGAGCGTCAGCTGGTGGTCCGGCCGCACTGCAGATAATCATGAAATCGATTCCTCCTGACTTCCCCTTTCCTGTCCTCATCGTTCAGCATATTGATAAAGGATTTGCGGAAGGATTCGCACAGTGGCTTGGGCAAGCGTCAACAATTCCAGTAAGCATTCCAAGAGATGGAGACCGGCTATTCCCCGGGCATGCTTATCTGCCTTCTGGCGACCACCATCTGGGGGTTAAACAAGGAAGAGTTATCGCCATGTCCTCTTCCTCCCCCGAACAAGGATTACGTCCATCTGTTAACTTCCTCTTCCGGACGGCAGGTGCTGTCTATGGCAAAAATACGATTGCTCTCCTACTCTCGGGCATGGGTAACGACGGCGCCAAAGAGTTAAAAAACTTGAAGGACATGGGAGCTTTTACAATTGTGCAGAACGAAGAGACATCCCTTGTATATGGGATGCCCGGAGAAGCCATCCGGCTTCACGCTTCCTGTAGTGTTCTCCCTCCTGAGCGGATGATTCAGGCTATCATAAATCAATTTAACTTGTTAATGAAACATCAATCAATATGAGTAGCGGATATAATATTATATTGGAAGACAGCTATATCATGGCTGTTGAAGATTCGGTGGTTCAGGCCAAGCGGCTGAAACACTTCCTGGATGAGAACAATCTGAATAACAAGATTTTCTATACTGCTATGGATGCCTATCATGCAGCGATTACTGATCCGCCCGTGTTGGTGATCAGCGATATTGTGATGCCAGGCATGGACGGGTATGAATTCTGCAAAAAACTTAAAGATGAGCCCGATCTGAAGGATATTCCAATCATCCTGCTCACTTCTCTCAGAGACCCGCTCGACATCATAAAAGGGCTTCAGGCAGGAGCAGATAACTTCATCACGAAACCATATGAAGAGAAGTACCTCCTCTCCCGGATCAATTACCTACTTGCAAATCGTGAAATCAGGCGATCGGGTGGTGGAGAGATGGTGCTTGAAATCGTTTTCAGAGGCAATAAATATGCGATAAACTCTGACAAAAAGCAGATTCTCGATCTATTGCTCTCAGTATATGAAGCCGCTGTTCAGCGAAATGATGAACTCATCCTGGTGCAGGAACAGCTACAGGCTATGAATGAGAACCTGACTTCGGCCAACCGTGAGATGGAGTCCTTTTCATACACAGTATCCCACGACCTTCGCTCGCCACTCCATACTATCCATGGATATACACAATTGATGCTTGAAGACTATTCCGACAGGCTCGAACCTGAAGCACTAGGGTTTTTAGACACTATCCTGAATGCATCAAAAAACATGGCACAACTGATTGATGATCTCCTGAAATTCTCCCGTTCAGGCAGAGCTGTCATTGAAAAGAACCATGTCAACCTGAGTAATGTTGCCAGCCAGGTTATGCAACTTATCCGTCAGCGAGACTCCTCCAGGATAGTACATGTTAAGATCCAGGAAGGGATTTCAGGTTATGCTGACAAGAATCTCATGGGTGTCGTGTTGGATAATTTACTGGGAAATGCCTGGAAATATTCTGGAAAAAATACTGAAGCGGAGATCGAGTTTGGGGAAACCGAGATCGATGGAGAAAAAGTCTATTTTGTGAAGGACAATGGCGCCGGGTTTGATATGGAGAAAGCTGATACCATGTTCAATCCCTTTGAGCGTTTTCATTCAACTGAAGAGTTTCCGGGAACCGGTGTTGGACTAGCTACAGTAAGACGTATCCTTGAAAAACATGATGGACGGATATGGGCTGAAAGTCAGGTTGGCAAAGGATCAGTGTTTTATTTCACTCTTCCGGAAGGAGGTTAAGAACATAGGAATGAACTCCGGCAACACCTCTATGAAACAGGTCATTGTGAAATGATTTTAAAATCGTAGAAATTACAATAATGTTTGTTATTTTTGTTTTGAGATAGAATTGTCTGGACATTTATTTTCAAAAATCTAATATTTTTCTTGCCCCTACTTTGCACTTGAAATACTCTATGAAATTCGTCAGAATCTGTTTCCTTTTTCTTTTATGTTTCTTCACGAATGTTTTGCTCAGTCAGGATCCCAAGCTTGATAGCCTGATGAAGAAGTTGCCGGGCACTGAAGGAGCAGAACGGCTACAGATCCTCAATCAACTATCGCGGTTGACCTATAACAATAATCCCCAGGCAAGTCTGACTTATGCCCAGGAAGCCCTTCCCATTGCCCAACAAATGGATGATCCGGTAGAGATTTCTAATGTTTTAAATGAGATCGCTATCGTCTATTTCATCTTAGGCAACACACCACAGTCTCTTGATTTCATGGAACAATCCATTGACAAGATAAAAGAAGCCTATGAAAAGGATACAACAAATATAGATGTTTTATACCAGTTAGCGGTTACCTCCAGCAATACAGGCAATGTATACAAAAATGCCGGAAAGCTAGAGAATGGGCTTGGTATTTTATTACAGGCAACCAGATATACAGAAAAATTAATCGAAAAGAAACCGGAAAACATAAGATACCAAAAGTTCCTGATCTCCTGTTTAAACAACACAGGCAGCCTTTATATGGATTTGAAACAGTACCAGCAAGCTGAAAGCACCCTGACCAAAGCTCTTGATCTCTCCAGAGAACAGGACAATTCAAAGGGAATCTCTCAATGTTTAGACAATCTTGGCCTTTTAGCCATTGGAAATAATCAGTTTCAGAAAGCTATCGCTTTTTTTGAAGAAGCGATGATAATCAATCAGCAACTGAATGACAGTATATCCATCCTGGGGACATTCAATAATCTTGGCTTGATCTATGAGAAAAAAGGCGAATACAAAAAGGCCATGGAACTATATAAGCAATCTCTCCTGATTAGCGAACGGTTGCATTATTTTCTCGGGATATCCACTATTACCAACAACATTGGTAAAGTATACATTGCTCTGCATCAATACGATAGTGCAAATATTTACCTGGCATATGCTTTAAAAATTGCTCAGCAAGGTAACTTACCTCTGTGCGAAAAGGATTCCTACAATCTTCTCACCAACCTATACGAAGCCTCAGGAAAGTATGTTCAAGCACTTGCGGCCTTTAAAAGTTATACTGCTTTGAAAGATAGTATCTTCAACAAAGAGAAATCCAAGCAGATTGCGGAAATGGAAGCGAAGTATGAAACGGAGAAAAAGGAAAAAGAGAACGAGATTCTACGAAAAGACATCAGCTTGCGTCAGAAAACCCAACAATTGCTTGTGGTTGCTATCTCCGCGTTGGTTTTGGTAGTCATCCTTCTGGTCGTACTGGCCCGATATAACCGTCGGATGTTTAAACAAAAAACTGTATTGTTTCAACAAAAACAGCAAATGCATGTTCTTGAGATAGAGAAAAAAGAGGTGGAACGCAAGTATTTTGAGGACCAGGTCTTTGCCGAGAAGGAGATCAATCGCCTGCAATATATCAAATTGGAGGAACAAAACCGGAAGTTAGCTACATCGGCCATTCAGGTTACTGTCAAGAATCAGATACTCTTGTCTATTTTACATGAGATTGAACAGACTGGCAATGGTTCGGTTGAAGATTCCTCCTCCCGTCATAAAACAATCGGTCAAACGGTTCGGGCCAATCTTAATTTAGACCGGGATTGGGAGCAGTTCAAGATGCATTTTGAAGAGGTCCACCCCGGTTTTTTCACTCGTCTGAGAGAGAGCTATCCGGATCTGACTTCCGGGGAACAAAAAATATGCGCCTACTACCTCATCAATCTGGGAACCAACGAAATTGCTCAGATTCTTAATGTCACGACAGCCGCAGTTCAGAAAAGCCGGCACAGGTTACGAAAAAAACTCGGTCTGGCCTCTGAAACAGATATGGCAGCGTTCATGCAAAAATTCTGACTAATTGAAATATCATGTTCACGCTGTCTAATCTTTGTCCAAGGTAAGTTTTTGCTTTCTAATCAGGCAATGTCGTATTTTAGCATCCCGGAAACATACATTAAAAACCATTCGGATGCCTCATTTCGAAAAACTGATGAAACGCAGGATCTCGTTGCTTGGAAGCGACCTGTTCATGCATGCATGGAACGACAAAAAGCTGTTTTCCCGTCGAACAGGGTTTGACACCTATGTAAGTAATTTTGAATTCATTGAAAACGATGCCTGGTTCGATATGGATTGGTTTGAAGAGATTATCTCTTCACATTGGAATGACAAACCGGAAGTATTTTTTCATTTCACCCATCAAGGGCATACAGCTGGTGAGAAGTTGGTGCAGTTTTGCCGGGAGATTCAGGTAGAGGGGCAGGATCGGGCAACTCTTGAGATGATATTCTGGAAATCGGCCAAACTCTTTCAGAATTTATCAGTCTTCATTCCGATTACACATCCCCTTAGTAAACTGATAGAGAAAAAAGTGATCGAAATCCTGAAGAAGCATGGAGTTACAGTGGAGTCTATGAACGATGCCCTGCTGGAAGTTTCGGTCCCAGTGAGAAAAAATGGACCAGAGCTCGAATTAAGAGACCTGAAAAGGGTCAAATCACTTGCTACCGACCCCACTTTTAATGTGGAATCTGCCTTAATTGAGCATTGGAAAAAATATGGTTATCTCGGATACAGAGATCTGTTCTCGCAGGGATATTCAGTGGATTTCTTCAAGAAGAGCATGGAAGAGCAAGACTTGGACAACATGGGCATTTCCGCTCCATCCCTTGCACACTATGGTTTTTCCGATGAAGAGAAGAAAACTGTTGATCTGTTGAAAGAGTTTGTCTGGTTCAGGAACTACCGCACCGAAAAATTTTTTGAAGCTTTCTTTTTTCTTGAACCTTTATGGCAATCGTTATCGGTGGTGTATGGGCTGGGTCCGCATGATCTGTTCTACTATTTGGCAAACGAGGTGTTGCAGCTTTTCACTCATGAAGAACGGCTTCCTCCTGAGGAGTTGGAACAACGAAAAGCCGGAGATGCCCTCTTACTGGATGATAACCATTTTTTGTTGCTGACCGGAGATTTGCTGAAACACAAGGAGGCTTCCCTGAAAGAGGATCTGGCAGATGTATCGGAAGGGTTGCGAGGAATGGTAGTTTGCCGTGGGGATTGCACAGGACCTGTTTCGATCGTTCACAACGACAGTGAATTGGACAAAGTCAACGATGGGGATATCCTTGTTACCGGCATGACAACGCCGGATTACATCCCGGCATTGCGAAAAGCAGCAGCTTTTATAACCGATGAGGGTGGTGTCACCTGTCACGCAGCAATTGTCGCGAGGGAATTGAAAAAGCCTTGTATTGTCGGGACGAAAAAGGCGACACAGTTATTGAAAGATGGCGAAATGGTGGAGGTTGATGCCAATGCCGGATATGTCAGGATACTCCCCTAATCTCTATGAGATGGAGACATTTGTCAAGGAATTCAGCCAGATAACAGCCAAAGATGTTGATTCGGCAGGAGGCAAAGGGGCGAACCTGGGAGAGATGTTCACTCATGCTATCCCTGTCCCTGATGGTTTCGTGGTCCTGACATCCTGTTACGAAGAATTTTTTCGGATTGCAAAGCTGGATGAACGAATCAGATCAGAGTTGGAATCCCTTGACGGAAGCGATATCAATGCTCTGAATTCTCTTTCAGAGAAGGTAACAGGCTGGATCACAGAAAGCCCCCTCTCTAAAGAGATCACCCAACGTATTTATCAGTATTTCGATCAGCTCAATACCTTTCTTGTCGCCGTCAGATCCAGCGCCAATGCCGAAGACCGTGCTGATTCGGCCTGGGCCGGACAGTTGGACACCTACCTGGGAACCACACGAGAAAAATTGATCTCCAATATTAAAAAATGCTGGGCATCTCTTTTTACTCCACGAGCCCTGGCATACCGGTTCCAGAATGACCTGATGACAGCCGGAATCTCAGTGGCCGTGGTGATTCAGGAGATGGTAGCCAGCGAAGTAGCCGGTGTCGCGTTTTCAGTGCATCCGGTCACCCAGGATCCCGACCAGATGATCATTGAAGCCGGTTTCGGATTGGGAGAAGCAGTGGTTTCGGGAACGATTACCCCCGATAGCTATATCGTTAAAAAGAGCGACAGGCAAATTGTAGAGAGCTACCCTTCGGAACAGACGGCTGGTTTTTTTCTGAATGCGAAAGGAGGAAGTGATTGGAAGGATCTTCCACCTGATCAAACAGCAAAAGCTAAACTTAGCAATGATGAGATTCTTGAGCTTGCCGATCTGATCATCCGTATCGAATCATATTTTCATTTTCCGTGCGACATTGAATGGGCGAGAAAAGGAACGAAATGGTACATTCTTCAATGCCGGCCAATTACAACCCTGGAATCTAACAACCAACCCTATGAACACTGAAACAGCATTTGACCGGTTCATCTCTGAAAAAGCCAGATCAGGCAGGAAACGGATTGGCATCGGAATCCTTCATCCTGATGAGGCTATAGTGAATTCCTTGATCAGAGCCAAAGAGTTTTGTGAAGTAATTGCCTTTGGCGAGGAGTTGAAACAGATCTCATCTATTCCGACCAATACTCCCGAGGAATCACTCATAGAAGCAATTGCATCCGGCGATATTGATGCAATTGTGAGGGGACAGGCCAACGCAACAGTCATGCGTGCAGAGCTTGCAGCCCGGTTCTCCTATCCTCCTGAGACCATCAAAGACCTGGGGGTAGTCAAGGACAACCTCTCCCGGGTGTTTATTCCTATTGCAATTTCAAATTTTCAGGGATGGACAGTTGATCAGAAGATCGAATTGATCCGGGAGGCCATTGAATTGAGTAGTTTGTTAAATCTTCCTGTGAAAGTTGGCGTAACCTCCGGAGCACGCCCCAATGAGTGGGGTTCCATCCCCTATCTCGCAGAAACCTATACGGATGCAGAAAAAATTGTCAGCATACTCGAACCGGAGATGCCGATCAAGCACTATTATATCGATATCGAAAAAGCTATGGCAGATCAATGTACCATTCTTGTTTTTGCTAATGGTATGGTTGGGAACCATGTGTTGCGCTCCCTCGTCTTCCTTGGCCAGGTTAAAATCTATGGAGGAATCATCTCCGGAATCGATCAATTGGTCGTCGAATC
>CAYUZX010000048.1:0-26042 GCA_964449285.1 uncultured Prolixibacteraceae bacterium | reverse complement strand
CAAACGGAAAAGATTAGGAGAGTAAGAGAGTAGGAGAGTAAGAGAGTAGGAGAGTGATAAAAGTGATTGGGGTGATGAACGGGATGAAATAGAAAGATTGGCGAAAAGCGAATACCAAAAAGCGAAAAGCGGAAAAATGAAAGCAATGATACTTGCGGCGGGATTGGGGGTACGGTTACGGCCGATTACCAATACCATGCCGAAAGCGCTAGTGGTAGTCGACGGGAAGCCTTTGCTGCAGCATGCATTGGAACACGTCAAACGATACGGGATACACGATGTAATTATCAATGTGCACCATTTTCCCAGGCAGATTGAGGATTTCCTCGGGGTTAATGATAACTTCGGATTATCGATTGTGATCTCCGATGAGTCGGATGAATTGCTGGAGACCGGAGGTGGTGTGAAGAAGGCTGCCTGGTTTTTCAGTGATGGAGAGCCGTTTGTAGTAAGGAATGTGGATATCCTCTCCGATCTGGACCTCAACCTGATGATGCGTTTTCACAGGACTGAGGATCCTCTTGCCACCCTGGCTGTCAGGGATCGTGAAACCTCCCGTTACTTCCTTTTTGAGAAAGAGAACACCCTCTGCGGATGGGAGAACAGGAAGACAGAAGAGAGAAGGATCAGTAGGGAATGTGGCGCATTGAGAAACTTTGCTTTCAGCGGAATCCAGATCCTCCAGCCGGATATTTTTCCGCTGATAACAGAAAGTGGTAAGTTTTCGCTCACCGATCTGTATATCCGGCTTGCTTCCAATCATCCAATTAAAGGTTTTATAGATACCAGCCTGGTATGGAGAGACATCGGAAAGATAGGATCGTAAAGAATAATCAAACGACAAACTGTTTCAGAAAATAATAACCCATGCCCCCGTTTCTGTTTCAAACCGCTCAATACATTTATGAAAAATACAGCGAAAGCTTGTCGGAGGTAGCCATCATCCTGCCCAACCGAAGGGCTGGACTCTTTTTGCGAAAATATCTCTCCGGGATGCTCCAGCAAACCTCCTGGTCACCGGCACTCTTTTCTATTGAGGAGTTTATCACTTCTGTTTCGGGATTGCGCGAGGTGGAGCAGGTTCATTGTCTCTTCGAATTGTATAAGATTCATCAGGATGTAGAAAAGGAAAAAGCTCAGCCATTTGATGAATTCCTGAACTGGGGGAGTCAGCTCCTTACTGATTTCAATGAGATCGATCGTTACCTTATTGATCCTGCAGCTCTTTTCACATACCTGGATGAGGTTCGTGCGATGACAGTCTGGAACCCGGATAATGAACCCCTGACGGAGTTTCAGCAGAACTACCTGAAGTTCTATAACTCCCTTCTGTCGTACTATTCAGCACTAACAGAAGCGCTTCTGTCCCGGGGAGAGGCCTATCAGGGATTGATCTTCAGAAATGCCTGGCAGAAGATGGAGAGAGAAGAAGCGGAGATCCCCTGGATAAAGGTCATCTTTATAGGTTTCAACGCACTGACGACATCCGAGGAGAAAATCATTGATCTTCTCGTGAAAAAGGGTAATGGTGAGTTGCTCTGGGATTCCGATAGCTATTACCTGGATGATCCGAAGCAGGAAGCTGGAGACTACCTGAGGGAATGGTTTAAGAGATGGCCCGAATGGTCATTGCGCTGGAAATTTGACGATTTTAAGTCTGGCGCAAAAGAGATCGAAGTGATTGGTGTGCCAGATATTATCGGACAGGTGAAACTGACAGGTAACCTATTACAGGAGTTTCAGCAGCAGCAACTGCTAAATGAACGAACAGCTGTCATCCTCCCCGACGAACAACTTCTGCTACCGTTACTCAACTCACTGCCAGAAGGAATCGATGCCGTGAATATCACGATGGGGCTCCCGCTCAGTCAGACCCCACTCGCAGATATTCTCGTGCTGGTCTATGAGATGCATCATCATGCCATCAGGATGACCCAAGGAGGTAAAAGATCAGGGAGATTTTACTTCCGGGATGTATTAAAAGTACTGCAACACCCATATGTGACTCGCCTGGCCTCAGTCAATACTGACGGCAACCAGTTTGCATTCCGCGAACTTGTGGAGAAGATTAAAACAGGCCAAAAGACATTCCTCCGGCGTAACGATCTGGTAGCGGAACACACCGGACTTTTTGGCGCCAGTCTTAAATTTCTCGACCTGATGTTCGGTACCTGGGATTCACTGGATGGAGCCTTGACCGGTCTTCAGACACTGGTAGAAGCGATTGTGGCTTCCATTGGTTTAACCGAATCTACTTTTCCTGAGACCCAGGAAGAGACAACGCCTCAGATCGAGCTGGAATATGCCTATGCTGTTGCCAGGATCCTTCGTCAACTCCGGCTCCTGATAGGGGAATCTAAGGGGTTTCTTACCTGGGAAAGCCTGGCGAAATTCATGAAACAGTTGTTGGATACAACCATGCTGCCTTTCTATGGTGAGCCTTTGAAAGGACTGCAGATCATGGGGATGCTGGAGACTCGTACACTTGATTTCGAACGAGTGATCATTCTCTCTTGCAACGAGGGAATACTCCCTTCAGGAAAGAACCTGCAATCTTTCATTCCGTATGATGTGCGGCGGGATTTTCATCTTCCATTATACCGGCAGAAGGATGCTGTTTATGCCTATCACTTCTACCGGTTACTGCAGCGCTCTACCCACGTGTGGTTGCTTTATAATACTGAACCCGGCCAAATGGGTGGAGGTGACCCAAGCCGTTTCATCAGGCAGATCGAGACAGAGTTGCCTGGATATAACCGGTCTATTACAATCAGGAATGAGTTTCTCGTAACACCACTGAGGAGCGGAGAGGGATATCCCGCTATTGTGATCGAAAAAGGGAGCGCTGTGATCGAAAAACTGAAGGAAAAAGCCTCATCCGGATTTGCCCCTACTTCTCTCAATATGTATCGTTCGTGTTCCCTGAGATTCTATTTCTCAGAAATTGCAGGGTTGAAAGAGCCGGAGGGAGAGGAGGGGGAAATTGACCCAAGGACACTTGGATCTGCAGTCCATCATGCCCTGATGAATCTCTATAAACCGTTTGTCAAACGAGTCCTGACCCGGGGCGATCTCGCTTCGATGGAACCACGAATAGATGGAGTGATCGACAGCGCATTCCGTGAAGTTTTCAAAGGGGATAGTGTAAAAACAGGGAAAAACCTGCTGCTGGTGGAAGTTGCCAGGATCATGATACGGAAATTTGTTCGGGGAGAGGTACGACATGTGGAAAAACTGGCCGAAAAAGGAGAGACACTTACCGTCGAACTTCTTGAACAGCCATTGTCAAAGTCGCTGATTATCTCCCTGAAAGCGACGGAGATGGAGGTCCGGCTCAAGGGGTTTGTCGACCGGGTAGACAGGATAGGAGAGGTTACCCGTGTGATCGATTACAAAACCGGGAGTGTAGACCCGAAGGATGTCGCCATCACCAATTGGGATAATTTGATCTCAGACCCATCCCTTGATAAGGGGTTCCAGCTGCTGACATATGCGTGGCTTTTAGCCAGACGAAATTCCGGTAACTATTATGAAGCAGGTATCATCTCCCTGAAAAAACAGGCGCCTGGATTTATTAGGGTGACGATGCCCGATGAGAAAGGTGCCCCTAAATCTCCTACGATTGGGAATTATGAAATCGCAAAAATGGAAGAGGTTATGAGCCGGATCCTTGCTGATATTTTCGATACCGATCATCCCTTCCGCCAAACCCCAGACGAAGAAAGATGTACCTACTGTCCTTATGTTTCTATTTGTGGCCGCTAAATTCAGATTCTGAAAAGACAGTGGCTTCATAGGTATAGAGTTCAGCATCTTTCCACCCATCCCATCCAATGCCTGCTTTATCCCGGGCACAATGCCCGAGAAACTCCTCTTTTGTCCATCCTGTTTCTGTTGCAACCTGAGGCAGGAAAGTGCCTGCAGCGCTCCCTTTTTTAATATAGATGCCATCTCGTCCCAATTTGAGCTCCCTGATATCGGAAATTCGTTTCATGGGTGAGAGTACCGAGATCTCGATTTCGAGCCCGTCGACTTCATTGAACTGAACCGGCGAGAATCGATAGTCCTGGGTAGCGCTGGCAACAGCCATCTCCTGAATCACTTGGTATAAGGGAATGTTTGCCGTGAACCGGCCGATGCAACCTCGCAATGCACCTTTCTTTTTCAGCGTCACAAAAGCTCCGGTTTGCAGCTTCATGTTTTTCGACAGGCCAGTTGGATCAACCTCGGGAACCTTCTTGTTACGGATATACCCGTTGACTGTACTCCTCGCAATTTCCAGCAACCGGATTTTATCCTGATCAGAGAAATAAAAGTCGGCACCCTCCCTGGCATCGCCACCCGTTCGGGTGATCGTGATTGCCCAGTATCCGACCACTTGTTTCTTGTCGCCATATCTCGAATCACCTGAATTCTGATAGAAGAGGGGCGTATATGTGTAATCCGGATTTCCTGATGTCAGGTTAAGGAGCGTCAGTACAGATGTCCAGCCACAGCAGTTGGTCGCCAGGTTAGGAATCTTCTTCTTTTTATAGCTTTCCAGAAATGTGATGAAGATTTCGGGGTCATTCTTAACGATGGCATTGCATGTCGCCTGGTCGGCAGCTCTAGCCTCTTCATATCCCGGGTAATGGGCGAAATCACTGCTGATCACGAAAAGGTTACGGTCATTAAACCAAGGCTTCAGGGCTTCGGCGATTTTTTTACATGATTCAGCCGACTGCGTGCCAAGCACAATAGGAACCAGTTGAAATGCCTTCTTCAGATGCACCTGTAAAAAGGGAACTTGTACTTCCAGGCTGTGCTCATATTTATCGGCTTCGGGATGAAACATAAAAAGCGGGCTATTCTCAATGAGTTGGTTAGCGAGCTTGATGTTTACAGGTACCTTTCCGAGAGGCGTCACATAATCTCCCAGGTTATAGATGGAGGCGCCGGAAAATGCCACCTGGTGACTCGAGGCAATGATAAAAACATTGTCGAACGATCGATCCGGATCTACTTGGTTGAAAGCATTGGCAGCAACCTGTCCTGAAAAGAGGTAACCGGCATGCGGGGAGATGATCGCCGCTGTCTGATTCTCTTTACGCAGTATCGCTTCAGAAAAGAAGCTTTTTATCATTGACCGGAGTTCAGTGGGGTTGTCGGAATAAAATCTTCCAGCTGCTGCAGGCTTCCGGTCATTTTTTTGTGATGATCCATCCTGATTCTGGGATGAGCATCCAAGTTGTGAACCAAACATAAAGCTTATTAACAAAATGAAAAAAAACTGGGTTACATGCATTATTTTTGAAATAAAACAAAGGTAAAGGTACGAAATGTACAAGAGATTTGCAATCTTCTCTGCTTTGTTTGGTCTGGGGTTTATCTCTATAGCTACCCAGATTTACCTGCTTCGTGAGTTCCTGTATGTCTTCCAGGGAAATGAGCTTGTTTTCGGTGTTGTATTGGCTAACTGGATGCTTGTCAGCGGATTTGGCGCTTTTGTAGGACGGTTTGCGCAGCAGATGAAAGACCGGGAATCGTATTTTCTATTCCTGATGCTGCTGCTTGCAGTGATCCCTGTTCTCACCATTGTGAAACTTGATGTTTGGCGGAGTGTCGTGTTTCCTACCGGAAGTATGGTCGGTTTACGGGAGATTTTTTATTCATCCTTATTGCTTCAAACACCTGTCTGCTTCCTCAGTGGGTTCCTGTTTACTGCCCTCACAGCAATCCTTCCCAGGAAACCCAGTCAGAACCCGCTCGGTGGAGCTTACGCCGTGGAGTCGCTGGGAAGCCTGATTGCGGGTGGGTTGATCAACTTTGTTTTCCTCTGGACCATGGGCTCTTTTCCCGCGATGAATATCATTTCCGCTGTGTTCCTGGGCAGTGTCATCTTATATGCGTTTTCCCAGCCAATGCTGCTCCCGAAGATCATTGTTCCACTCATTTCGGGAGGCGTTTTGCTGGGGCTCTACTCCATATCCTTCTCAAACTTCAGTCTCTCTCTGCTTTTCGAAGATCAGGAAGTGGTTGTTGACCGGGAGACTCCATACGGCCGGGTAATTGTTACCGAGCAGAGCGGACAGCAGAATGTTTATGAGAATGGGGTTTTGCTATTCAGTTCGGGAAATGTGATCCGGGATGAGGAGTCGGTGCATTTTGCCATGGTTCAGCATGATCATCCTAAACGGGTGTTGCTGGTTTCAGGGGGGTTGAGTGGAGCCATTCCTGAAATTCTGAAATATAAGCCAGTTCGGGTTGACTACGTGGAACTCAATCCGGCGTTGATTGAGATAACCACTACCCTGGGAGGAAAGGTTCCCGATTCAACAGTCAGATATATCACAGCAGATGCCCGGAGATACATTATGCATGGTGACTGCTTTTATGATGTCGTGTTGATTAACCTGCCTGAGCCATCTACCCTTCAGTTGAATCGCTATTATACCGATGAATTTTTTGGTTCTCTTAAACACCGGATGGATTCCGGCGGGGTTCTCTCCCTTTCGATACCTACCGGGTCTGATTATGTGAGCCCTGAAGCCGGCGAGTTGAACTCCTCAATTTACTATACTCTGAAGAACCACTTTCGGAATGTCTACATCCTTCCTTCCAGCCAAAACTACTTTCTTGCATCCGACGACTCCCTCAGCCTGGCCATCCCTTCATTGATTATACGAAGAGGAATTCAAACCGATTACGTGAATTTATACTATTTCGATGAACAACTACTGCGGGAGAGGAGCCGTTTTGTAATGGGTAAACTATCTAAGGAGAGTGGAATTAATTACGATTTTCACCCGGTAGCCTACTTTTACCAGCAAGCATATTGGCTCAGCTATTTCCGGCAGAATTATACCTTGATCGGCGGGATGATATTGATGCTGCTGGTGTTTTCCTTCCTTGCGATAGACCGTGTCAATGCTGGTGTTTTCGCAGCTGGGTTTACAGCCGCTTCCACGGAGATCATTCTCTTGCTGGGATTTCAGATTACCTTTGGATTCGTTTACCAGGCGCTGGGTGTGTTGATCATGGTATTCATGCTGGGGCTGGCTATCGGCGCCGCTTCCCGAAAGATTCTGTTCAAAGAGAACCATCCCAGGAATTACCTGCTTATTCAGTTATTTATGGCCGCTGTCGTTACCCTGATACTTCTGTTCATCTCATTGGTCCCATTTCTGGAACTCCCGGATGCCATTATTTTTACAACTTTCCTGCTCTTCGTTCTGGGCATTGCATTCCTGACGGGACTTGTCTTCTCCTATGCTGCTATGATTTCGAAAGGAGGAATCGATAAAGTTGCTGCATCCAATTACGCCATTGACCTTTACGGCTCAGCACTGGGCGCTCTTCTTACTGCAGTGGTCCTGCTTCCACTGATCGGGATCAAGATGACCCTGGTGATACTAGCACTAATGAATACAGGAACTGCGATGTGGTTCTATCTCTCAAAAAGAGGGTAGAGTATATATTCGCATTCAGGTTGAATGTGTAAGTTTTTTAAGTAGGTTTGTTTGGAAAATGCGTATGAAGAATTCTTGGAAAGATTTTTTATGAAACCTGCAGTAATATTGAGAGGATAAAAAATGAAAGGAATCAGAAACATTAACTTATCATTCGTTGCTCTTATGTTTTTTCTTCCTGCAACATTATTCTCACAAACAGTTATTGAAGTGTCAGGGGTGATAAATCAGAATGTGAATTGGGATGCAGATACTGTCAAAGTGATTGGTAACGTTTCGGTAGTTTCAGGTTCCACAGTGAACATTCTCCCTGGTACAATCATTAAATTTCAAGGTCATTATAAATTGTCTGTGTTAGATGGAGTCATTCTTGCAGTTGGAACGGAGACAGATAGCATTGTATTTACAACTGAAAATATAGAAACTGGCTGGCATGGAGTAAGATTTTATGAAAATCAATCTTCAGACACGTCAAAATTTTTCTATTGTCTATTTGAACATGGCATGGCCTATGATGAAGGAGACGATTATGATGAAAATGGCGGAGCCATATTTTCACTACTTCATGATCAAGTAATTTTATCGAATTGTACATTTCAAAATAATCAAGCAATTTTTGGCGGAGCGATTGCTTTAGGAAATGCAGATATAATAATTATTAGTTGCATAATAACCCATAACTATGCCTCTTTTTCGGCAGGGGCCATAGATGCATCCTACTCAGGTATCAAGCTAATTAACAGTTTATTAAATAATAACTCAAGTGGATCCAGGGGAGGAGCGCTTGAACTCACCGGAACTGTCCCTTTGACAATAGTTAATACCTCAATTTGCAACAATATGTCATTCAAAGGCGGGGGCATATTTTGTGATGCAAGTCCAATATTGAAAAATTGTATTTTGTGGGGCAATGTTGCAGGAAGTTGTGGTGATCAGGTATTTATTCAAGATTTATGGGGGCAAAATTCAGAGCCTCAGTTCTTTTTTTGTAATGTGGAAGGAGGAAAGGAGAGCTTTTGTTTGGATAATTACACAAACCCAGTTTACGAGTTTGACTATGAAAATTACTTTAATATAGACGAGTTTCCTGAATTTACAGATAGCACAAATCATAATTTTTCATTAACAGCGATATCCCCATGTATTAATGTCGGCACTCCGAATAGTTTAAGTCTTGGTTTGCCTGATTTTGATTTAGCTGGAAACCCCAGAGTCGTGGATGGTCGTATCGATATAGGAGCTTATGAATATCCGTATCCGGTATTGATACGGCAAATCAAGGAAGATCATATTTTAGTATTCCCAAATCCTGCTAAACAAATTATTCACATTAAGAGCCCGGTCTCATTAAAAAACTCGCTCATTGAGGTGTTTTCCGCTTATGGATCGAGGGTGAAGCATCTTGTGCTCTCAGACAATTCACTGAATATTGAAGATTTACATCCAGGAATTTACATATTGAAAATCAGGATTAAGGATGAATATGTAATAATTAAGCGACTTGTAAAAGAATAATAAACAAACAAGTTATCTACTGCTTGTGACGTAAATGGAGCCTTCCCCCTTATTAACGATGGCAAATTTCGGAATATTCTGTAACTTCGTAAATCAAAACCTCTGACATGAAAAAGAATATCTCGAAGCGGGAATTTCTTCGCCGCAGCTTGATAGGTGCGGGAGGAGCAGCACTTGGGTTGCACTCCATGGAGTCGTTGGCAAAAATAGGAATCCCAATGGATGAAACAGTAGAAAACCCGGATAGCGGATTGGGCCGGTTTAGTAAAGAGTCGCCTTATTACATCGTGACTCCCAAAGGAGTGAGGTGTCAGATTTGTCCGAACCAGTGCACGCTCACTGAAGGGAATGAGAGCATCTGCCGCACGAAGGTTGCTGTAGATGGGAAATTGTACACGATTGCATATGGCAATCCTTGCTCTAAGCATGTGGATCCGATTGAAAAGAAACCACTGTTTCATTTCTATCCATCTTCACGGAGTTTTTCTGTCGCCATTGCTGGATGTAACCTGGCGTGCTTAAATTGCCAGAATTGGGAGATCTCTCAGGTGAGCCCTCGTGAAACCCGTAATTTTGATCTCTTCCCGGATGCCCTGGTTGAAGAAGCCATTGCCAATGGCGCTCTTTCGATAGCCTATACCTATTCGGAGCCCATCGCATTTTACGAATACATGTTTGATTCGGCCAGGCTCGCCCGGAAAAGAGGAATCAAAAATGTGCTCGTCTCAAATGGCTACATCAACGAAAAACCGCTAAGAGATCTGGCAGTTTATATCGATGGAGCCAATATTAACCTGAAGTCCTTTTCCGAAGAGACTTATCAGAAATTGAACGGAGGAAGCCTCGCTCCGATACTGAGGACATTAAAGATTCTTCACGAGATGGGTGTCTGGCTGGAGATTACCAATCTGATTATCCCTGGCTGGACCGACAAGCCTCAGATGATCAGGGAGATGTGTGCCTGGATAGTAGATAACGGACTGGAGGATTGCCCCCTTCATTTCAGCCGGTTCTTCCCCTTGTACCAGTTGACATCCCTTCCTTTTACACCCCTTGCAATTCTCGAAGAGGCTCACGATATCGCTAAAAAAGCTGGCATCAAATACGTTTACATTGGCAACGTCCCTAACAATAAAGCCGAAAACACCTATTGCTCAAAATGCAACGAAGTCGTACTTGAACGAAAAGGATTTACGATCCTAAAGAATAACATCAAGGATAGCAAGTGTGCGTTTTGTGGGGAGACGATTGCGGGGAGATTCAAGGTTTGAGGACATATTTCGTATTTCCGTATTTCACTAACCTTCATTCTTCCCATCCCTCACATGGTACTAAAACATCTAAGATTATCGGCAAATGATCCGAAAACCCTCCCTTATACCTTGGGCCGAGGAAGGTTCTTTTGGGCTTCTTGTCAAGGTATTTAAGGTCATCTTCCAGGAGAAAATCGGGTCTGAAGATCTGGACGCTGTTGAAGTCAACCTGCAGGGGATGTTGTTTGTCAAGCAGCGAGCCGGAGACAATGAATTGATCCAATAATCCCCAGTGTTCCCTGAACTTGTGACTTCCCTCTTTGCTGGCTGTAAGGTGCATCATGTTGATCAGATCTTCGGGCATCAGCTGCCCGGCATCGAGACGGGCTTTCAGAATTGTTTGCAGGCTTTCGTTCTCCGGCTCGTCGTTGAAGTCACCCATGATAACTATACAAGGGTAGTGAGGTAATGAGGTCGTGAGGTGGGGAGTTGGAGATATGGTGATGGGGGTAAGGCTATCAGGGAACTGACTACTGGATACTGCCAACTGCCGACTGCCAACTGCCGACTGAATGATTGAGTCAACTTTCTCCCTCAGCACCGATGCCACGTAGTTTCTCCTGGGAGCGGAAGCTGCTTCTCCACCGCGCCTCGAAGGCCAGTGGTTGACGAAAAGGTGGAGGGTGTCTCTGCTGAGCAGACATCCTTTTACATGGAGGATCTCGCGGGTTGTTGCAGTGGTGTCAAAGGGGAACCGGATTCTGATCCATTCAATGGCCAATGGAACGAATGCATCTGGCCGGTAGAGCATGGCTACATCGATTCCACGGCTGTCGGGGGAGTCGCGGTGGATTATCCGGTACCCAAATGACTTCAGTGGAGAGTTAAAAACCAGCTTGTTCAGGACATAACGGTTTTCCACTTCACACATGCCAATGATGGCGGGCGGATTCCACTCCCCTGCCACCACGATGGTCTTTGCTACATGGGCGAGTTTTGTCTGAAGTTTTGTATAGCTCCAGTGCATGGCTCCGCTGCTGGTGAACTCTTCATCGGCAGTCAGCGTGTCATCCCTGTAGTCGAAGAGGTTCTCGACGTTCCAGAACAGGATTCTGACATTTTGACTCATTTTCTGACTGCTATCGGCTTCGGCACAATTTTCGGAGGGGATCGGATGATGTTGTGCCGGGAATAAATTGCATGAAAGAAGTCCGAAAAATAACTGTACGCCGGCAAACTTGTTAATGCGTTTCATGTGTCAATGATTTTTAGTAAGAATCTGCAAATAGTCCATCGAAAATCTGATGGAGCTTTTTCCAGTTAATCGTGAAAAGGTCCAAAAGGTTATATGTTTGGCAGCAATAATTGTTAACGAATCTTTAACAATCGTGTTAACAGTTTTTAACAAAAGGATCGCACTATCTTCTGTTGATGCTCGTTAACATAACGAATAAAATTGTTTAGATATGAAGAAGATAGTGGCACTGTTTCTGGTAGCCCTCGCGGGAGGAGCGATGGCATTGGGTCTCTTTTTTCTGTTGGAGAAAAAAGCTCCGGCATATAGCGACATTCCTGTGACTGTTCCTGTTCGGCAGGCTAATTTCTCCACTTCCGCTCCGATGAACATTCCGGATTTTGAAGCCGCCGCAGAACTAACCGTTCATGCGGTGGTGCATATCAAAACCCAGTTTCAGCGTAAAAGCATGGTGTATGACGACTTCTTTGAATTTTTTAACTTGCGGAGGGGAACTCCCAGAGAACAGTTATTTCCTTATGAAGCAATGGGATCGGGGGTCATTATATCTCCTGATGGGTATATTGTGACAAATAACCATGTGGTGCAGGATGCCAATGAGATCACGGTAACGCTAAACGACCGTCGTGCCTATAATGCAAAGATTGTGGGAAGTGATCCGAGCACCGACATCGCACTGATTAAAATTGATCAGGGGAACCTACCTTTCTTATCTTACGGAAATTCCGACGATGTGAAAATAGGGGAGTGGGTGCTTGCCGTCGGGAACCCATTTAACCTGACCTCTACGGTTACAGCTGGCATTGTAAGTGCCAAGGCGCGCAATATTAATATTCTGGGATCCCAGGGTGCCATCGAATCGTTCATCCAGACGGATGCAGCGGTTAACCCTGGCAACAGCGGAGGAGCGCTGGTCAATACACGGGGTGAACTGATCGGGATCAATGCGGCTATTGCTAGCGGGACCGGTTATTATCAGGGATATTCCTTTGCCATCCCGGCGAACATAGCCCATAAGGTGGTGGATGATTTTCTGAAGTATGGGAAGATCCAGCGTGCCTACTTCGGGATCTACTACCGTGAGATCGATGACCAGATGGCAAAGGAAAAAGGATTGGAGAGCCCACAGGGGATCTATATCGAGGAGCTGGTAGAAGGAGGCTCCGCAGCAAAAGGTGGCCTCTTGAAAGGTGATATAATCTTGCAACTTGGGCCCTCAACAATAAATAGGAAATCGGAACTTACGGAGTTTATGGGGCAGCATAGTCCTGGTGACAATGTACTTGTGAAAGTGTTGCGAAATGGAAAAGTCGAGGATGTCAGTGTTACATTGCAGAGCGAAGAGGCAACCCAGGCTGTTGTGAAAGACGACAAAGTGATCATCCATGGCGCTACATTTGAGCCATTGGCGGAAACTGAAAAAAATAGATTTGGGGTTGATTACGGGTATCAGATTACCCGATTGAACAATGGGAAGCTTAGGGATGCAGGCATCCGCGAAGGCTTTATCCTTTTAGGGATAGATCGCGAACCGGTACGCTCGCCATCGGCTCTTAAAAATGCATTGTCGGGCCGAAGTGGAGGCGTATTGCTGGAGGGCATTTATCCAAATGGATTGAAAGCATATTATGGTATTGGGTTGTAAAAAATTTAGAAGAAGTTTAAATAATTATTTTGAAATTCCGTTATAATATTGTAATTTGAGTGTGTAATGCGACAGTTAAAAATATCGAAATCAATTACCAACCGCGAAACCGCCTCGCTCGACAAGTATCTGCAAGATATTGGGAAGGAAGAGCTGATCACGGCTGACCAGGAGGTTATCCTTGCACAGCGGATCAAACAGGGGGACCAGGTTGCGCTTGAGAAGCTTTGTAAAGCCAATCTCCGCTTTGTGGTTTCGGTAGCCAAGCAATATCAAAACCAGGGACTTAGCCTTCCCGACATGATCAATGAAGGCAACCTGGGCCTAATAAAAGCCGCAAAACGTTTTGATGAAACACGTGGGTTTAAATTTATCTCCTATGCCGTATGGTGGATTCGGCAATCAATTCTGCAGGCATTGGCTGAGCAGGCTCGCATCGTGAGGTTGCCACTGAACCAGGTAGGGTCACTGAGCAAGTTAAATAAAATGTCGTCACGTCTGGAACAGGTTTATGAACGTCTTCCTTCGGCAGATGAGATTGCCAGAGAAATGGACATCCCTGAACATAAGATTCGCGAAACCATGAAGATAGGAAGGCGTACCTTATCGATGGATGCTCCGCTTGATCAAGACGAGGAGATGAAGTTCCTGGATGTCTTCGTGCCTGACGATTCGCCTGGTACAGACGAACTTTTGCTGAGGGAATCCTTGTCCCATGAGATCCAACGATCGCTCGCCTCGCTTACAGAGAAGGAGCGTGAAATCATCAATATGTTTTACGGAATTGGCTACCCCCACAGCTATACACTGGAAGAGATCGGCGCCATGTTTGACCTGACCCGAGAGCGGGTAAGACAAATCAAAGAGAAAGCGATCCGACGCCTGAAACACTCCTCAAGGAGTAAATTACTTAAAACCTACCTCGGATAACAGATTTTATTATACCTTTGCCCTGAAATTCTATTGTGAATGATTGAACAACGCAAACGGCACTTCCTGATTTTTTTGCCTATCTGGATCATTCCGGTGTTCCTTATCACCTTTGGGTCGTTGATCAACTTTCACCAGAACAGGATTTGGGGCAAGCAATTGTTGCCTTACTCCTTTGTCACCCCGAGAGATAAAACCAAGATCGTCAAGATCCTGGATGTCAAAAACCAGATTGGTGACTTTTTTACTTGCGAAACGGTAGATGAAATCGCTATCTACCGGCAGGTGATTCAGGTCGATTACCTCATTACATCCTATAAAACCGACTTCCGGTTTCTGCTGGCTTACGCCTTGCGAGGTCCGCCGGTTGCTTAATTAATTCCCATTTTCTTCTTTTGTTTCCATGGTAACAGTCATCATGATGTTATTGATGGAAAAGAGTTTAAGAAACCAATATCAATGATTAATATATAGTACAATGAAAAAAAATCTATTCTCTATCACCAGCGGAATTACCCTGATGTTTTTTGGGATAACAGGGTTGGCACAAATTCCGATGTTTCCGGAAACTGTTTCAATGGGGCCTGGGTATACCAATGAAGTCTATTATCAGTTCTCAACAGGAAATACAACCACAACACCCCGTAGTACATGGGATATCTCTTTCAGGACAATGATCATGAGTTCCTGCATCCTGACCAACGACGGTTCAGGTGCGACTCTGTGGACATATCCCTATGCCGATACTTCTGGTTGGGCAATGGTCGACACGTCCGGATTATCAACATGGATACCCATGTACAATGATCCCACCGACTGGGAAAACGGAGCTTTCAACCGGAATGCCACCGGTTATCCTGATTATGGGTGGGGCAAGTACAATGATGTAACCCACGATTTGACCGGGGATTCCTTATTTATCATTCAACTATGTGATGGAAGCTTTAAAAAACTATGGATGGTAAAGAAAAACTCTATCAATAAAACCTTCTATTTTCGGTATTCGAATCTGGATGGGTCTGATTTCCAGGAGATCGTTCTCAATTGTAATCCTTATTCCGATCAAGATTTCGTGGGATTCAACTTACAAACCACCCTTGCCGTGGATTACCAGCCGGTAAAAACAAGCTGGGATATCCTGTTTACTAAGTACATGTCGATTCAACCTAACGGAGAACCTTATCCTGTAACCGGTGTTCTGAGCAATCCTGTGATCATTACGAAAAAATATTACCCGGTTGATCCTGAGTATAACAATTGGGAGGTAGCTCCATGGGACAGCAGCCGGTCAAACATCGGATGGGATTGGAAAACATTTAACATGTCAACTATGACATACCAGATCAATGATTCCATGGTCTTTTATGTACAAGATACAGCTACAGATGTCTACCGTCTTAAATTTACGGGATTCGAAGGTACAGCTACAGGGAACATCGACTTTGGAAAAGCAATAGTCTTCCCCAGCTGGATCGGTGATCAAAAACAATCGAACATTCGGATCAACGTTTTTCCGAATCCGGCTACTGATTTTATTCAAATCGATATCGAAATGCTGAAGCCGTTAAATGAAGAGGTATCCATATCACTTCTTGATTTAACAGGCAGATCAATCCGGACAGAACTGTTGCCATCCGGACAAAAACAGATTAACATGAATATTCAGTCTCTCTCTCCCGGAGTCTATCTTTTGATGGTCATTTCGGGTAATAATCTTTCTCTCAATCAATTCATCAAACAGTAACTATGTTGAAAAGACACTTTGGTATAGGCGTCTTTTGGTTTTTGTTTGTTGTCCTGCTGACCGGGGAGCAATCCCTTGGTCAGCAGTTTTTTGTTACTGTATATGATCAGAAAAGCAAAGAACCCGTCGCTTTTGCCCACGTCTGTTTTGAAGGGCTGAAGAGCGGAAATCCAAAATATTGCACTACTTCCATGGAAGGGAAGGCATTGAATGATGTCAAGGAAGAGTCGAAACTCGCCATCTCTTTTGTTGGATACAAAACCTATTATGATACCATCAAACCTGGCCAGTCGCTGGAGGTTCAGCTACAACCTACTGTTTTGAATATGGATGAGGTGGTGGTAACGGCTCAGTATACGCCTGAACGGGCAGACAAGTCGATCTATAAGGTTTCAGTGATCAGTTCCCGTCAGATAGAGCTGAAGGCGGCTACCAATATGGCCGACCTGCTGAAAGACCAGGTTAGCATGAATGTAAGGCAGGATGGTGTGTTGGGGACAAGCCTGAATATTCAGGGACTTTCAGGCGAAAACGTAAAGTTCCTGATGGATGGAGTTCCTATGATCGGCCGGATGAATGGTAATTTCGACCTCAACCAGATCAACTTGAATCATGTAGATCATGTTGAGGTGATTGAAGGGCCTATGTCGGTGATCTATGGCAGCAATGCGCTGGCGGGCGTTGTGAACATCATCACAAAAGAGAATAAATCGGCCAGCCTGAGTACGGTGGCCAACGCTTATGTGGAGTCGGTTGGTACCTGTAACTTTGATGGAAGTGTTGCCATGAAGCTGAACAGGCACACATTCGGAGTAGCTGGTGGCCGTAACTTCTTCGGAGGATATTCCCCCCCATCTTATACCGGCCGGTCGGTGGTATTCAAACCGAGGCGTCAGTATTTTGCCGATGGCTATTATGCCTACACCATAGATAGGCTGAAGGTTAAAATCGGAGGCGATTATTTCAATGAATTATTACAGGATAAAGGGAACCTCCAGCCGCCTTATTATGAAAAAGCATTTGATTCTTATTTTACAACCGTTCGTTACAACGTAAGGTTAGACCTCAACTGGCGTCTCGGGCGTTCCCATGTTTTTAATATGATCGCCTCTTATTCAGCTTATGACCGGATCAAAGAGACCTTTCTCAAAGACCTCACTACCCTAACAGAAATTAAAACCCAGGATCCTGAACAGCAGGATACTACCTATCTGAGGACATACATGGGCAGGATGACCATGGCAAAAAACAATCCTGAAAAGAAATTCAATTACCAGCTGGGTGTCGATCTCATTTATGAAACCGGAACCGGCAAACGAATCCTCGATAATGAACAGGCAATTGGAGATTATGCCGTTTTCTTTAGTGTGAAGTGGGATCCTGTTAAGGTTTTATCCATTCAGCCCGGAATCCGGTTTATCTACAATACAAAGTATAAAGCTCCTTTGGTTTATGCTGTTAGCGGCAAATGGAATATCGTAGAACCACTTTCTCTCAGAGTCTCTTATTCCAGGGGCTTCAGGGCTCCCTCCATTAAGGAGCTCTACCTTTTTTTCAAGGATGTTAACCACAACATACAGGGGAATCCCAACCTCAAGGCAGAGACATCCAACAATGTCAATCTCAACCTTAAGTACACTGTTGAGAACAAAAAGACCGCTTACGAAATTGAGCTTAGTGGATTTTACAATGCACTGAAGAACATTATCACACTGGCACAGGTCCCTGGTAAAGGAACCGACCTATCGTATACATATGTTAACCTTGATAGGTATAAAACAACAGGAGGACAACTCAATGCTTCGTTCTCGTTTTATCCCTCACTGAAACTTTCAGCTGGGTTGGCTGAGACAGGCATCAATGTTGAGATGGCAGACGGGACAACATCCGGAGGATTTAAATTCTCCACCGATGTCAACGCCAACGTATCGTACCGTTTTAGTAAACCGGATCTTACATTTGCCCTTTTATATAAATATACCGGAAAGAAGCCTCAACCTTTCTTCGACTCGGATACACTCTCCCTCGGATACGTTGATGGGTATAATACCATGGATTTCACGATATCCAAGGGGTTCTGGAAACACAGGATACGGCTTGCCTGTGGCTTGAAGAACATCTTTAATAATCAGATCATCCCCTCTTCAGGATTGGGAAGTGGAGGCCATGGAAGCGGAGGAGGAGAAGGAGTTGCTATAGGGTATGGAAGGACGGTGTTTTTCCGTTTCACATTCAATTTTAACCAGTACAAATGATACGTCTGAAGTCAATTTGGCCATTGTTTATTTTCCTGATGATATTCCTGACCGGATGTTTCAAAGAGGATGAGAAGGTGGTCCCCTACCCGCGTGGAGATGCGAAAAGCGATACCATCGCGATGACCCAGACCTATGAATACCAGGTCTACTACGACCTTGATTCTGTTGGCGTGATTAGCACCAATTCGAAAACGGAGAGTGACCTGGCATTTGAATGCAGTCTGGAAGGATGGCATGTTTTGTTGAATACTGCCAGTTTTATGTATGCTGCCGACCTGGGTGCTGTACCATTTGGGATACCACAGGATACCATCGGAGTAACATGGTGGTTCGACCGCTCAGATGGGAATCCCGACTCCACAGCCATCGGTGTGTGGTTTGATGTAACCGCGGATGGCGATTCCATCTCTAACCAGCATGTTTATGCTATCAACAGAGGGGTTGATGATGTTGGAAAGCCGCTTGGATTTATGCAGGTCATCTTTGACAGTTTGAAGAATGGTAAGTTCTACTTTCGATTCGCCCCATTGACTGGAGGGACAACGGTTTCTGCCATTATCCCCAAAGACCCTACGGTAAATTACCTTTATTTCAGTTTTGATAATGAAGGTGCCATCCGAAATCTTCAACCACCCAAAATGAATTGGGACCTTTTATTTACGCAGTACACCACACTCTTATTCACTGATCTGGGGGAGGCTTATCCCTATCTTGTAACCGGAGTGCTTGTCAACCGTGATGGAGTAGAGGTGGCCAAAGACACGCTGAATAATTTTGCCGGCATCAACTTTGAAATTGCACAGCAGATGGTCTATGCTTCAGCCCTGGATGTTATCGGATATGACTGGAAATACTATAATTTTGAATCAGGGAGTTATACCGTCACTCTGGGAATCACCTACGTGATTCGCAATCGTAATGGATTCTATTACAAGCTCAGGTTTGTTGGCTTTTATAATGATGTTGGTCAAAAAGGCTATCCGGCGATAGAATACCAGCAACTTTAATCAGGGTCAAAAGTTGAGGGCCGAAGTGATTTCCAATTAAATCGATTTTAGATTTTCATTTGATCTCACTACCTCACTATTTATAGCCAACCGCCACATATCCTACCCAATGTTTGACGTTAGCCGGGGCGGTGACACCCATGCTCAGGTCTTCAACTGGCAATATAGGATGGTCAATGGAAGTTGAATAACCGATCAGGTTCCCGGCAGGCGGATAGGTTCTCGTATGTTGTTGCAGGTAGAATGCTGTTAATAATCCGAAAGGAATTGAATAACGGCCGCACCAGGTCCATTTGTACATCCTGAAATTGGTATCCTGAACGGTATAATCTGAAAACCGACGGATATTCATCTTCACGATGCCGCCGGTGAGGCAATTGTCAATAATCTCCTTCTCATGGGCTACAGCTTTCTGGTATCCCTCCTGATCACATCCATAGGGAGCCATATCCGTTCCTCCCCAGTCTTCACAACCATAATGGACGGCATCGTTGGAGATGACAATGGCAATATCTTTCATCCACTCCAGATCGTCAGTATCCATTACTTTTGAAATAGCCCAGGCTAGGGATCCCGCCAGCCCTTCCATCCGTTCCATCGACATGGCAGGGATCAAGATAGGAACGATTTCTACATCAGAATTAAAGAATTGGAGGAAAGGGATTAGAGCTTCCAGGCTATGTTCTGCTTGTTGGAGGCTGTCGTGGATGATATATTCGCCTCTGGGAAGCTGGTTGGTGATCTTATCACGCAGGCCCGAAACCCTGACTGGTCCGTATGGTGCATGCCATGAATCATATGAATCGAACACCATTTTCCCTTCTACTCCAAACTGCCGGGCTTTGTGGGCAACTCCAAGCAAAATTACCGTCGGCGCTTTGATGTTCTGCAAGACCATGGGATACATCCATCCGGCATAGGCATAGTCGTCGTGCGGACAGATAGCCATCTTCCAGATGGACTTTTTGGTTATTCTCTTCTGAGCCAGGGCCTGGCTGATCTGCTTACCGAATTGCCGGTTGATCCGAGCCATCACGGAATCCATCTGCCATGCCTGAGTGGCAAAACCAACAGGGTCAACAGGTTCTCTGATGCCGCCTCGTTGGGCGTGGATTGTACTGCCAGGCAAAATAACAAGTGAGATGATCAACGACAGTAAAAAATGGGTTGCAATTTGTTTACGAGACATAATGATCTGCTATTTGATCCAAAGGTAAAGGTTTCCTTGCAAATCAGTACCTTTGTCAGCATGTTTGATACCACCCCGCTTCATATCCCTGTTATTCTTAAGAACCAACCAAACTTCCGTGATATTGGCGGGATTCCGACCATGGACGGAGAAGTTGTAAGAGCCGGTTTGCTCTATCGAAGCGGGGATTTCTCTCGGCTTTCAGAGGAGGATATCCGCCGGATCGAGGAGATCGGAATACGGATGATCATTGATTTCCGGTCCGACAGGGAACTGATCAACTATCCTACCCCCCCAATTGCATCAGTGCGGGAGAACAAACGGATAATGATCATTGATTCGGCACGAGACACGGCTGAACGGATGCTGGGAGAGAATGATGCAGAGGGATTGGAGACAATTCTGATTAAGGATTACCGGCGCATGGTGAGAGATCATCAGGACGACTTCCGGGAGTTTTTCAGAATTCTTGCCTCCACTGACCAACTTCCGCTGATGTACCACTGTGCAGCTGGAAAAGACCGGACCGGCCTGGCCACCTATCTGTTATTGATCGCGCTGGGTGTTTCCCGGGAGGAGGCCCGAAAAGATTACATGCTCTCTAATACCCATCTTAAACCTTTGGCCGATAGGGTCATCAGGGAAGTGATGGAGGCAGGAAATCCCAATAGTGAGATCCTTCGCCCCCTCATGGAAGTACGGAGAGAATACCTTGATGCAGCGTTGGAGGAGATTGAATATCACTATCATACAGTCGATTTGTTTCTCACCGAGATACTTGATGTGAATTTCATTGCCCTCAAGGATAAATACCTTGTCTGAGCCTCCGTGTTTGTGGACCATTGCTTTTTTTGTGATCTTTGTTTCCTAGTCTCTTGGTGGTGAAAAGAAAATTGACCCGAAAACAACCGAAGTTGGTAATCCTCTGTCACATCCTGGAATGGGGAGGCACAGAGCAGGATATCCTTGAAGAGGTGCATTCGGTTTATGACGGTGAAGTTGGAGTGGGCAAAGATCTCAACATATACTAAACGAGACCCTATGATCACTTACTTGCAGATCTTTGAAAACAATAAACGATGGGTGGCTGAGAAGAAGGCCTGCGACAAGGAGTTTTTTGTGAAACTTTCTCAAGGTCAGAATCCAGATTTTCTTTACATCGGCTGCAGCGACAGCCGGGTCACAGCAGAGGAGTTGATGGGTGTTGGGCCCGGAGAGGTTTTTGTTCACAGGAACATCGGCAACATAGTCAACAACAACGACCTCAATGTGATGAGCATCATCAACTTTGCGGTTGATCACCTGAAAGTGAAACATATTGTGGTATGTGGACATTCTGGCTGTGGCGGGGTTAAAGCTGCCATGGAAGCACGTGACCTGGGGATCCTGAATCCCTGGCTGAGGAATATCCGGGATGTTTACCGGCTTCACCGACAGGAACTCAATGGAATCAGCGATGAGGAGGCTCGGCATATGAGACTTGTAGAGTTGAATGTGGAAGAGCAATGCATTAGCGTGATCAAAACAGCCGTGGTGCAAAAGTCCTACCTGAATCAAGGCTTCCCGCTGGTACATGGTTGGGTGTTTCATGTGCATACAGGAGAACTTGTTGATCTTGAGATCGATTTCCAGGAAAAGCTGAGGGATATCCAGGAGATCTATAATTTAGGGATTAGCGATTAGAGATTAGGGGTTGATTCAATGGGGATATTAAAAAATCTGGACCTTCGGGAAAAGACTGCATTCCGCCTGCACATGATTTATTCAGGGCTTGAAGGAATTATCCTGGGTGTACTGGCATTGAATGAATATGTGTTTATCCATAGTCTCCGTGGATCAAATTACCAGCTTGCTTTTCTTTTCCAGTTCAGTACAATCGTCTTTCTTTTCCTGGTGATCTTTAACCAGTTCAGAAAACGGATCAGGAACAAAAAAAAGATGTTGCGTATCACCGGTCTGGTGACCCGCTTGCCACTTATTTTACTAGTGATCATTCCAAGAAGTGAAGCAGCACTGAGTGGTCAGTCGGGCTGGCACTATCTTTTTCTGTTTGTTTTTCTGATCTATTTTTCGGGCAACATCATCATCTACCCAGCGATCAATGTACTGCTGAAAACCAACTACCGGCATGATTATTTTGGAAAGCTATACAGCTATGCTACTTCCCTCAATAAGATCATCATCCTCATAACCACCTTTGCATATGGGATTTTGCTTGATATGGATAACTTCGCTTTTACCTATGTTTTCCCACTGATTGGGATCCTGGGAGTGGCCTCCCTGTTTGTCTTGTCGCAGATAGATTACTCTAAAGTGCAGCAAAATATTGAATCCCTTACATTCATTGCTTCCGTGAAGCATTCTTTTCTGAGTATGGTCAATATTCTGAAAATCAACAAACCTTACCGGCACTTTGAAATTGGCTTCATGTTATATGGATTCTCCTTTATGATTTCGGTAACCATCATCAACATCTTTTTCGAGGATCAGCTGCATCTAAACTATTCAAGTGTAGCCTTTTACAAGAACGCCTACAACATCATGGCTATCCTTTTGCTGCCGTTTTTCGGAAAGTTGCTCAGCCGGCTGGATCCCCGGAAGTTTGCCGCTATCACATTTGCTGCCTTATTTATGTACATCCTGTTTCTCCTGGTTACGGAATATGCTCCCTGGCATGTTGAGATCCTTGGCATCGAGATCTATTACATGTTGCTAATCTCCTTTGGGTTTTACGGGATTTTCGCCGCTACCATGGCATTGGTATGGTACATTGGTTCGGCCTATTTCTGCAAACCGGAAGAGGCAGACGATTACCAGTCGGTTCACCTCTCGCTCACTGGTGTCCGCTCCCTCTTTGCTCCGTTATTTGGAGTATACTTCTATGAATTGATGGGATTCACCGGGATATTCCTGCTTACTCTCATAGTTCTGCTATCCGCGATGGCGCTGATGCGATGGTCGTACCGGAGGGATGATCTTTTTAAGGGAAGGTATAACAAGGCAACTACTCCCTAATTTCTTAAATTTGCTGTAATTGTAATATCAAACCAGCCCTAATATGAAAAACGTACTCATCACTCTTTTCTCCCTGGTATTGGCCCTTACAACTGGCGCTCAATCTCCGGTTCCAGCAACAGATGATGCCGGAAATGTACCACATAAGTCAAATCTGAGGCTTGTTGAGGGGAACCTCTTCTCTAAAGGAGGAAATCCATGGACCCCTGTCGGGCCTTTTGGAGGGGATGTGGTCGACCTGGCCATCGACCCACAAAATCCAATTACCCTCTATGCTGCAGCCGGACTTCCGTTTGTGAGCAACGATGGGGGCGACAGCTGGGTTGTTGTGACTTCCCTTGCCGGGATAAGTTCAAATAATGTCAATTCTTTCGCCACGCTCACTGATGGAACCATCTTCGCAACTGGACATTATACATTTGGGAAAGTGTTCCGATCCACCAATGGAGGGACTTCATGGCATACCCGGAACATCCCGGTGAACTTACAAGGTCTTTGCCTGGCGACGGACCCGAGCGATTCTTCCACAATTTACGTAGGATTGTCTTCCAATATCTCCGCAACGTCAAATAACGTTATTGTGAGATCCACGGATTCAGGAGAAACCTGGACTGCTTTCGATCTGACCAGTGTGTTACCAATTGGATGGAGTGTGATTGATATCTGTATTGACCCCGATGACAGTCAGACTCTTTTTGCAGTTGCTAACAGTGGGTTTAGCGATGCAAGAATTGTTGCTACATCAGATGGAGGATCAACCTGGGCAAACCGCTCTGCCAACCTGCCATCCGGAGTCCCTTACAATGCTGTCGCTATCGCCGGACAGAAGGTTTTTGTAGCTGGTGGCCAACTTTTCGGAAGTCAGTATATGGGGATCTATCAGAGTGACGACTATGGCATCTCCTGGATAAATATCTCTGGTAACTTCCCCAATAAGGTCTCAAATGACATCCTCATTGATCTAGCAGATATCAATAATATGTATGTGGCAACGGAAGGAGACGGAGTTTACTACTCGACCGATGCAGGGAGCACCTGGAATTTTAATGCCACGGGAGCTGGGGAAGCTGGCGCAGCCCGATGCCTTGCTATGAAACCGGGAGAACCGGATCAAATATATGCCGGGTTTTTAAGTCTGGCCCTATGTAAAAGTAGTGATGCCGGCCTTACATGGGAGTTCGCCAATAGTGGGATCGCAACACTTCAGGTAGATGACATCGAGATCAACCCACTGGACCCTCAGGAGGTGATGGTAGGTTTTGAAGCAGAGAATTCAGGTGGATGCTACATGAGCTCCAATGGATGTGAGACATGGAGCTTGCCAACCGGCCTTCCCGGCACTCGCTTTTCACAAGTTACATTTGGTGCTGACGGCGCCATGTATGCCTGGTCAAATGGTCCATCCACAATTGCTCAGGAGGGATTGTACAAGTCGACCGATGGTGGTAACACATGGGATAACATGGGACCTAACATCGGAACTCTTTTCGAAACACAGATTTTCGCGCTCACGACCTCATCTACGGATCCGGGCCTGATCTTTATTGGAGGGAATAACTTTGGCGTGAACGGATGGGCTCCGGTAATCTACATTAGTATCAACGGAGGTCAGGACTGGATCAATACCTATATCGGATCACCTGATAATTTTTACAGCATACAATTCCTATTCATAGACCCGAACTCAAATGATGAGATAATCTATGCAGGATATAAATCGGAAGTACAGGGTGGATTCCTAAAAAGCATGGACGGAGGTTACACCTGGTCTGAGATCGGAATCACGATTCCGGTTACCTACAAATGGGGAGGTGCCATTGTTTGCAGTCCGGACGATTCCAATACAATTCTGGCCGGATGCGGTGGGTATGGAAATAACGGAACCATCTGCATCTCTTCCGATGGAGGTGCCAGTTGGAACACGACAAACCTCACTTTGAGTTCATATTCTAAGGTATCCGATATCCTGATTCATCCGGTTTATCCTGACGTCGTTTACTGTGCCTCGACACAGAATGCCGTTCAGATTTCAACTGATGGAGGCATCACATGGACAACTGGCAGTGACAGTCTGAGTGCATCTAATATCACTGGATTTTCAAACGCATACATGAGT
Source organism: uncultured Prolixibacteraceae bacterium (assembly GCA_964449285.1). Taxonomy (GTDB): domain Bacteria; phylum Bacteroidota; class Bacteroidia; order Bacteroidales; family FEN-979; genus QYOJ01. Next base: position 667 of record CAYUZX010000048.1, on the reverse strand, counting down.
AATTCAGCCTGGTACTGTTATGCCTCTACCTTCACTAACAGCGCTTTTCGAAGTGAATTATTCAATCCAAATGTAGGGATTGCCGACGACCAATCAGATTCTGAAGTACAGGTATACCCGAACCCTTCTGAAGGACGATTCAGGATTAACTTCCTTAGGCAGGAAGAGGTTCGGAAAGTTGAATTGGTCGCTACAAACGGACGAACCGTGCTAATGTTTGAACCTAACGATCTCGATTTTGATGGACTCAGGATAAGTGAACCACTCCCATCTGGCATTTATTTTTTAAGGATCTCTTTCAAAGACAAAACAACGACTAAAAAGCTGATCATCCGATCGCATTAAACCAACCATATCATGACACCGAGAAAAAGGTTTCCTTGATTAAAAAATTGTTTACACTTACTCTTGCACTTCAAGGATATCTGCAATCCAATACTTGATTCTATGCGTTTTAGGAACATTAAAATTTCACCAGGATGGATTCCCAACGCGATTGGCTTGTAAAAACGGGGAACAGGTGCTTCGCGATTTTTTCAATTATGCGAAATTTAATACCTTGATTTTTTTTCTCTGGGACAGTACTGCGCATTTCAACCCTGCGGGAGAATGGCAAATACCTGGGGGCCGTTTTCCGATCAAAACCCAAGAACTCAGATATATTTTG
>CAYUZX010000047.1:0-26479 GCA_964449285.1 uncultured Prolixibacteraceae bacterium | reverse complement strand
GAAAAACTAGTTTCTATGTTGCTGGGATATAAGGATTTATTGTAATGAAAAAACTATAAATTATAATGATTCTAAATATTTAATGTATTGATATTCAGTATAATACAGGATATTTTTCAATATTAATACTAAAGAAGACTGAATTAAAAAAGTAACTGTATGATCCTGATATTGATCATTCATATATAAATATGTTAGTAAGCGACAATAGACGGGTCTTTATCCTATCACTCTTTGATTTTCTGATTGAAAAGCGGATGAAATAATCCTCTGCATAGTCCTGTGAAAGGATTTCTGCCTCCTCTTGCTTCAAAATTCTCATCACATCATTCATCTGCAACACAGGGAAGGTAACACAAATTTGAGTGGTGATTACTTTTGTTATGATCCTGTTCTGATCCAGTGCATCAGAAGCCGCTGATTTGTATGCCTGGATGAGTCCTGGAATCCCAAGTTTCGTGCCACCAAAATACCGAATCACCACAACTAGGAGGTCGGAAAGATTTTTCGAAAGAAGCTGCCCATAAATGGGTTTTCCGGCTGAACCAGATGGCTCTCCGTCATCGTTAATCCGGTAAATAGCAGTTTCAGGATGTCCGATCCTGTAAGCATAGCAATGATGATTGGCATTATAGTACTCCTTCTTTAGAAGTTCAAGATACTTCTTTACCTCCTCTTCACTTGTTACAGTATATGCAAATGCAATGAATTTGCTGGCTTTTTCACGGATGGAACTTTGCGATTCGCCGGCAATTGAAAAATATGTGTCAGAAGATTCCATTAGTCTGGCGAAGTTATTTATTTTATATTTTCGTCCTATGAATAAAGGGAAAAAATCGGCAGGCGAGATGGTTTTACTCTTTCACCGGGAATTAAATTCCCGTTATCCCGAACTAGAGACAAAGGCAATTCTTTACCATCTGTTCGATAACTTTATGGGATGGAGCAGGGCGACTCTTCACCTCAACCGGGAGAAATTTTTGACAGAGGAGATCGAACTTCGTTTTCTGAACGCACTCGGAAGGTTGCGGGCGGGTGAGCCGATACAATATATAATAGGTCGTATGGAATTTTGTGGTTTAAACCTGAAGATTCAACCAGGAGTCCTGATCCCACGCCCTGAAACAGAGGAGTTGGCTGTTTTGGTAACACGTGACAATCAACGATTCAGGAATCAAACGATATCAATCCTGGATATAGGAACCGGTTCAGGGTGCCTGGCTTTGTCTATGAAAAAAGCCTTTCCATCGGCCAATGTCACTGGAATTGATAAGTCCCCCGATGCCCTGGAAATAGCAAGACAGAATGCTCTGTCAAACCAGCTGGAAGTAACGTTCTTTGAGGACGATATTCTCAATCCATCCTTTTCCTGGTCTCCGGTTTTTTTTGATATAATCATAAGTAATCCCCCCTATATCCCTGAACAGGAAAGAGCAACCATGAGCAGTCATGTTGTGGATTATGAGCCGGAAAATGCACTGTTTGTTGCCAATGACAATCCATTGCTCTACTATGATGCCATTGCAGGGTTTGCAAAGACAAACCTTACGCCTGATGGGTTGCTTTACGTGGAAATTCATGAAAATTATGGAGATGCAACTGTGAACCTTTTCCATGATCAGGGCTTCAGGTCTGTGGAAATGTTTCTGGATTATTTCGGAAAAAACCGGTTTATAAGAGTGTCAACGCCAAGTTAGGAACACGGAGGCAGGTCCCTTCTCCTTCAGGATCTTCTTTAGCTCCTCAAACGGAAGAAGAATGTCAGTGGGGCCATTGACATACGGAGCTATTTCATAATGGTTGTAAACGAAACCGATTCCGCTTTCCGTGAGATAGAAATTGGCATTGGGTGCAACATCATCAACGAAGAACCCATTATCAGAAAGTTTCTCATTTAGACTTACCCCTGCCATCACTTTTAACTTCCGGGTGAGGAGTGCAGTCAATTGTGTCTCAAAACCAGGCTTAAAGAGATCTTCAAGCGTGAGCACTTCACCCGTCTTGATGCTGACAACAGTGAATTCCAGGGTCTCCATGCCATGAGCCCCACCAGTGTATGCATAGTTGAGAAGATAATAGGTGAGAAGATCGTTGTCGTTGTACAAAATGTGCATGAATTTCAATAGGGTCCAGTTCAGGCTTCCGGCATCAGGCATTGATTCGTAAAGGCTTTCATTGCTGGAAAGGTAGTTTTTTAAGAATGTCTGGTGAATTGACTGGATGGCTTTATCTGGATCTTTCTGTCGGTCCTGTTTTCCGGAAAAACTGGAAATCATGAGGATACGAAGGGAGTCGGAAAGAACCGGATTGCTTGACTCACCTGGAATAATCAGGCACTGGCTGATCTGTGCTTGGGGAGATTCAGGTTTGTCGACCAATGGGTGTGAAAATTCTTTAAAATAAACCAATAAGGGGATGGACCCTTCAGGATAGCTTTCGACCATGACAAATGGATGTTTCTCCTCTCCATCGATCGACTCATAACTCCCCGAAAGTGATTGTCGATTGACAAAACGACCCCGAAAAACCTTCCCTGTGTCACAAAATGGATATCTCATCAAAAAGGTGCCATCGTCATTCACTTTGCCGCAAAGTACTGAGAAACTACATTGTTTCCCGGTGTAGACAAGATCGGCATATATACTGTCATTCACTTTGACAAGATTCATCGTTATCTCCTGATCTGTATCAACTCTTCCGACCAGATGCATATATGCTTTTTTGGGGAGGTATAGCTGGGCAGCGGAATTAATAGTCATTGCCAGGATCAGGAATCCTTGTAAAAATAATCCTCTTGTCATGATTCAGTCAGTTTAATGTTTTTTCCACGTTCTCTATCTGGGCCCAAATATCATCGTTCCTATCCTCACCAATGTACTGCCTTCCTCAATTGCTATCCGGTAATCGCTCGACATGCCCATTGAAAGTTCTGTGAAGTGAGTCGAGTCTTTGTAGAATGTCTCTTTCAGTTGGTGAAAAATGGAGCTGAGTTGACGAAATTCCTGCCGTACTAATGCCTCATCGTCAGTAAATGTTGACATCCCCATCACGCCACAGATGTTCACAAACTTCAATTCGAGATATTCAGCGGAGGTTAACATCTCTATAGCTTCCTCCCAGTCAAGGCCAAATTTAGTTTCTTCGGTGGCGATATGGAACTGAAGCAGGCAGTTTACCTTACGGGATATTTTATTGGCCTCTTTATTGACCTCCTTTAACAGTTTGAACGTGTCGATACTATGTATCATCGATGTGACCGGAACGATAAATTTCACTTTATTACGCTGGAGATGCCCGATGTAATGCCACTCGATATCAACGGGAAGTTTAGGTTGTTTTGTGACCAATTCCTGAACTTTATTTTCGCCGAAGATTCGCTGGCCGGCATCGTATAAAATACGGATGGCTTCAACCGGTTGCGTTTTTGATACGGCAACCAACTTTACTCCGGGTTGAATTTCGTGCATCAGGTTATAAAGGTTTTCTTGCAGGGTCATGAATTTCCGGGCTTAATACATAACAAAATTAGTGATTTGATCGTTTCGAACAATGAACTAATTTTGCCTTTTCTCTACGATGAAGCAGATTCTTGGCTCTTTCTTCCGGCAATTTCTATTCTGGATACTCTTCTTTAATCTTACGAGGCTGGTTTTTATCGTTTATCATCTCCAACTTCTTCGCATAGAGAAGATCCCTTTTCAGGAGGTCCTGGTGTTACCTTATCATGCATTCAAACTCGATCTGGCAACCGCGTGTTACTTCATGGTGCTGCCATTCCTTCTCCTGATTATTCAATCAGTATACTCTCCTCGTTGGTTGAATGTTGTAAACAAAATCTACACGAGTGTCATGGTCGTTTTCTATACCCTTACAGCAGTTGGAGAGATGGGGATTTATAGTGAATGGAAAACAAAATTGAATTACAAGGTGATCAAGTACCTCAACCATCCTGGCGAGATCTATAACTCTTCGGGTACGTCAGATTTTCTGATCCTGTTGCTGCTTCTGCTGGTGATTAGTGGAGTGGGAGTCTTTCTATACATTCGTTGGTTCTATCCCAACCTTCTCAGGGTTAGGCGATCCTGGTGGTTTTCACTTGCTTTTTTATTATTTACGCCCATATTACTGGTTCTCGGTATGCGAGGAGGGGTGCAGGCAATTCCGATTAATCAGAGCGAAGCGATCTATTCAAAAAATAACATCATGAATATCGCTTCGGTGAACAATGTCTTTAACCTCTATATCAGTGTATTCGAAAATCTTCAGAATTTCAACAGGAATCCATATGTATTCATGGATGACTCTTCAGCCAAAACGCTGATTAAGCAAATCTATCATGTGGCGGAGGATACAACCATTCAATTGCTAACGACTAATCGTCCAAATGTGGTGCTTCTGATCTTGGAGAGTTGGTCAGCCGACCTCATCGAAGACCTTGGCGGTAAACCAGGAATTACTCCTGAATTCAGGAAGTTGCAGGAAGGAGGAATTCTCTTTACCAGTCTCTATGCTTCAGGAGCCCGCTCTGAACAGGGGATGGCCTCCATTTTTGGAGGTTTTCCTTCCCATCCGATCTCCTGTATTACCGTGCAGCCCGATAAGTATAAGAAAGTGCCGAGCCTATCCCGGGATCTTGAAAATGAGGGCTATTCAACCGCTTTCTATTTTGGAGGCCAGTTGATTTATGGAAATATAAAAGGCTATATCTACTATAATGGATTTCAGAAAATCATGGAAGTATATGATTTCCCAGTTGAGTTTCCAAAGGGAAAATTAGGGATTCATGATGAATTTACGTTAGGGTATATGGCCGATGACCTTGACGGGTTTCGGCAACCCTTCTTCGCAGCACTCTTCACTGTGAGTACGCACTCTCCATGGGATCAACCGTATGCGAAGCCGCTTACATGGGGCGACAATGAACGTGAATACATCAATGCTGCACTCTATACTGACCATTGTCTTGGAGCGTTTTTTCGACAGGTTTCAACCAAATCCTGGTATGACAGCACCCTCTTTATCATTGTTGCCGACCATAGCCACAACTCTTATTATAACTGGCACCCTCACTCAAGGGAGTACCACAAAATACCCATGCTTTTCTTTGGGAATGTGATCAGGGAGGAATACAGAGGAACAACATTGAGTAAGATGGGCAACCAGCACGATATTGCTGCAACATTACTTGGTCAGCTTGACCTTCCGGCACAACAGTTTCACTGGAGTAAAAACCTCTTTAATCCGTATGTGCCTGATTTCGCTTATTTTACCAATGAAGATGGAGCAGGATGGATCCGCCCGGATGGATATTTTTCGTTTGACCAGAACGTTCCCAATTTTTACTTTTTCGAATCCTCCGAAAAGCTTAAAGACACACTGATCCTGGAGGGAAAAGCGTACCTGCAGGAAGTCTTTAAGGAGTATTTGGAGAATTAACAAAAAAAAGGTACCCGGTTATCTAATCCAACTGGTGAACGACAAGTCCACTTCGAAGCTTCGGCTCAAACCAGGTAGTCTTTGGAGGCATGATATTCCCGGTGTCAGCAATATCGATTAACTGCTGCATGGAAACCGGATAAAGCGCAAAGGCTGCTCTCATCTCACCGTTGTCGACACGCTTGACGAGTTCTCCAAGTCCTCTGATGCCACCAACAAAATCGATGCGCTTATCCGTGCGCAGATCTTTTATTCCCAGTATCTTATCGAGCACAAGCTGCGACAGGATTGTCACATCAAGAACCCCAATAGGATCGGAGTCATTGAATGTTCCCGGTTTAGCTGTAAGAGAGTACCATAGTCCATTGAGGTACAACGAAAATGTATGAAGGCGGTCAGGCTTGAATATTTCAGAACCTTTAGGCTCTATGGTAAAGACCACCTCCAACTTCTTCATAAATTCTTCGTTTGTCAGCCCGTTCAGGTCTGTAACAACCCGATTGTAGTCGATAATGGAGAGCTGGTTGTCGGGGAAATGAACAGCCAAAAAGTAGTTGAACTCTTCGTCTCCTGTATAATCAGGATTCTGTTTCCTCTTTTCATTCCCAACCAATGCTGCGGCAGCCGTACGATGATGGCCATCGGCGACGTAGGTATATGGAACATCTTTAAACAGCGCTATTATCTTATCCCTGATATCATCATCTTCGATCACCCAGAAATGGTGTCCGATACCATCCACAGCAGTAAAATCATACGCTGGTTTGTGCTCCTGAACATAATCCTCAATAATCGTATCAATTTTTTTTACAGCAGGGTAAGTGAAAAAGACAGGTTCCATGTTTGCATTTGTAATACGAACATGCTTCATTCGGTCTTCTTCTTTCTCATGACGGGTCAGCTCATGTTTTTTAATAATTCCGTTCAGGTAATCGTCCACGCCAGCACAACCGACAATGCCATATTGTGTTTTGCCATTCATGGTTTGAGCATAGATGTACAACCTCTCCTTGTCATCCTGCACAAGCCATCCCTTTTTCTTGAATAGCTCAAAATTCTCTCTGGCTTTGTCGTAAACCCGGCTATCATGTTCATCCAATCCAGTTGGAAGATCAATCTCAGGTTTGATTATATGAAGCAGTGATAAGGGGTTGTTTTCCACTTCCACCCGTGCTTCTTTTGAATTCAGTACATCATAAGGGCGGGAGGCCACTTTTTTTGCTATCTCTACTGGAGGCCGGAGACCTTTGAATGCTTTTAGTATCGCCATAATATGAAATCAATCCAAATCATCATCCGTCTCAGAATCACTGGCTTTTACACTGCGCTGTAAACTTCCGATTAGCGCTCCAATCATCTTTGTCATCTCCATCAACTGGTTCTTTGAATAGTCAAAATCAGTCTCATTGAGAAAAGCCTGTGTCTGACCTATTGTTGAAATGACAACGCACTCTCTGACAGAGCTTTTAGCCATTTTTAAATAGTAGACAAACTGGCTTTTATTTCGGGATGAACCCTCTGCAATATTTATTGTTATACTATGTGCCGATGCCAGAAAACGGTCAAAGAATGATTTTGCAAGGGGTTCAACCTGCACCTTTTCGGCCAGGGTATAGATCCAGTTGACGTAATCCAGGGATTTGTGATAGATTCTTAGATCTTCAAACCTGAAAAATGTAGTAGACTTTTCCTGTTCGTGTTCCATAGATGAGAGGATTTGGTTAGCACGAATATACAAATATTTATTTATTTACCTGGAAAGTTCTGTCCCCATGTTTGATAAATGCAACAATCTGTTTTGCAGCAGCAATTCCCGCATTGATATTGGCTTCCTGGGTTTGTGCTCCCATTTTTTTAGGGGTGCAAAAAAACCTCGATGAATAAATATCTTGAAAATTGGCAAGACTGGATGGTGCCACATCCGATAAATAAGCGAGATCATCTCTGTCAGCAAAGATCTTAAGCAGGTCCGCCTCATTGATCACCTCGGCCCGTGCCGTGTTCACCAGAACGCCTTTTTTGGGCATCAGTGACAGCAGGGAGTAGTTGATAGACCCTTTTGTCTGCTCATTAGCCGGAATATGCAAAGAAATATATCGGCAGGTTTTGTAAAGTTCTTCAACCGTACCTACCCATTTAACTCCGTCCTTCTCAATCTCTTCCTTCGGAATAAAGGGGTCAAACGCATAAACATCCATGCCAAAACCCTTAGCAATCCGGGCAACATTTTTGCCAACATAGCCATAAGCATGAATCCCAAGAGATTTCCCCATGAGCTCGGAGCCCGATTTCCCATTAAAGAATCCTCTTGCATAGTAAGTCATCAAAGCCAGAGCCAGTTCCGCTACCGCATTGGAATTTTGTCCGGGAGTGTTCATCACTACGACACCTTTTCCAGAGGATGCCTGGAGGTCGACATTGTCGTATCCTGCACCTGCCCTAACGATAATCTTGAGCTTCGTGCCGGCATCGATGACATCTTTATCGGCTTTGTCGCTTCTGATGATCATTGCGTCGGCATCGGCCACGGCGTTGAGCAACTCTTCTTTCGTAGTGTATCCCTCCAGCAATCCTAATTCAAACCCTGCCTCCTCAACTACCTCTCGGATGCCTTTTACGGCAATAGGGGCAAAGGGTTTATCTGTTGCAATCAGTACTTTTGTCATACGTTATCATTTTCAAATTCTTGCATGCTATCGACTAGTGCCTGTACGCTTTCAATTGGTAATGCATTGTAGGTGGATGCACGGAAACCGCCAACTGAACGGTGTCCCTTGATCCCTATCATTCCTTTGCTTTTCGCAAACTCCATGAAGGCATCCTCTTTCTCCTTATACTCCTCCTTCATAACAAAACAGATGTTCATCAGAGATCTGTCCGCAACAGCCGTGGTACCAACAAACATGGTACTGTTGTCTATGGCATCGTAGAGGAGGTTAGCTTTCTTCTCATTCATCACCTGGATCGCCGTAAGTCCACCCAGCCCTTTGATCCATCTCAGGGTCTCCATACAGGTATAAATGGCAAAACAGGGCGGTGTATTGTACATGGACTCATTGTCAATCTGGATCTTGTAATCAAGCATCGAGGGGATCTTACGATCTACTTTTCCCAGAATATCTTCACGGATGATGACGAATGTCACCCCAGCCGGGCCAAGGTTCTTCTGTCCCCCGCCATAGATCAACGCATATTTGCTGACGTTAGTGGGTCGGCTTAGAATGTCGGACGACATATCAGCAACAAGAGGAATAGGAGAATCCATGTCATATTTGATCTCTGTCCCGAAGATCGTGTTGTTGGTAGTGATGTGGAAATAATCAGCATCAGAAGGAATGGTATAGCCTTTTGGGATATAGCTGAAATTCTTATCAGCGGAGGATCCGATAACATTCACATTTCCGAAAATTTTTGCCTCTTTTATCGCCTTCTTTGCCCATGCACCAGTCTCCAGGTAAGCGGCTTGGGTTTGCAGGAGATTGTAAGGTACCATGGCAAATTGTGTACTCGCGCCTCCTCCAAGGAATAAGACATGATATCCCTCAGGGATATTCATTAACTCTTTAAACAATGCAGTAGCTTCGTCGATGATTACCTGAAAATCTTTGTGTCGATGCGAAATTTCCAGGAGTGACAGGCCGCTTCCATTGAGGTCAAGGATAGCTTTTGCAGAGTTTTCCACAGCAATTCTCGGAAGAATAGAGGGACCTGCATTAAAATTATGTTTTTTCATAGTGTGGTGATTTGATCATGTTTTAACAATGGAGAATTGATGCAATATTAAATCAAATATTATTGGTTTCCTAACATTCTACAGAGGTCAAAATTAAAACATATTTGAGGCAAAAACAAGTGCTGTAAAAGGTTTAAAGATTATTTTCTCTAAGGATTCCTGGCATCAATCTGTTTGATAAAATTCCAACATCCTTCTTTGAAAATAAAACCATCCATCACATCTCCAGCCGGAATATAATATTCATATTGCCCCTCCAATTGTGGATTCGCAGGCACCAGTCTGTCGCATACGATCAACCATGCCTTCTCACGCTTATAAGAGAACTCCTTGCGTCGGGCATGCCATTTCTTATTAGTAGCTACCGATTGTTCTTCATAGCGGAGGGACATTGTTACGTTGGCACTGTGACGGAAAAGGATTCGCGTAGGCTTGGATTCAGCGTAATCGCAAAACACCGTTTTGCCGAAGCTAATTTCTCCGGCAGATGAAATCGTGAGGATATCAATGAGTCTGGAAGTCATTAGCATGTTCTCGCCTCGCCATCCCAGCAGCGTATAGAACACCTGATCATATACCGTTTGCAGTGTGATCAACTTGTAATAGATCGCGCCGTACCACATTTCAGGAAAAAGAATTTCTGCCTCAGGATTAGCAATCTTATCACCTTGATCCATCAGGTCGACCACAATCAGAGGATCTGTTTCAGTTGAATTTATCTGGATGAGACCATAAAACCGATTCATTCCTGAATGGAGTGGCAAATTCCAGGTAAAAATCCGGAGTTTTTCATCAGAGGAAGTCAGTTTTGACAGGTTAGAAAGAAGGGAGAAGGGATGCTTAAAGGAACCATCCAAAGTCAGGGTCTGGTGAAATAGTGCTGAGAAGTTGACGCCTGAGTTGATTCGTACCTCATCATCATCAGATGATATCATCATATCGAACAACTCCTTCAGTTGCTCCTCAGCTTCTGTAATTGCCCGATTTGTCTGGGCATGTAAGGAAAGGGTAGAGACCACTAAGAGAGCCAGTAAGCCTTTATAACAGATTACTTTTATGAAGGAAGATCGATACATAGTCAGATGGGTCAGGTTTCTTCCGGATTCGGATTGATTGTGTAAATTTGCGAAAAATCGCCGAACATGAACCTCGAACAGCGAATTTCTTCCTTTTCCCGCCTGGGAGAGATACTCCGTTCTTTCACAGGAGAACGCTCCAATACCAGTGTGGAGCATCAACTTTCATCCGGAATTGAAGCTATCATGCAAACGGCTATGGAAAAGGCAGAAAGGGAGAACACATGGTTTACACGGGACAATATCCTTCTGGCATTCAATTATTGGGGAAACATGCTGGATCAACCTATTCTTGAAAACTGGCTGGTAAAATACACTCCAAAAACCAGAGAGAAAGCAGATCCAAAGCGGGTAGGGGTAATCATGGCAGGAAATATTCCCATGGTGGGATTCCATGATATGCTCTCTGTTCTGTTATCAGGAAACCACCTGATAGCCAAGTTGTCATCTCAGGATGCCTCCCTGATTCCGGCATTGATTCAGGTGCTTAAGAGGTTGGAACCATCATGGGCCAACCGGATCGAGATTACAACCGGAGAGATAAACAAGCCTGAAGCAATTATCGCAACTGGCAGCAATAACACCTCGAGGTATTTTAATTACTATTTCGGGAAGTACCCCCATATTATCAGGAAAAATCGCACTGGAGTAGCCATTCTCGATGGAGAGGAATCAACAACAGAACTTCAGGGCTTCGCATCAGATATTTTTTCGTATTTCGGTTTGGGTTGCCGGAATGTTTCCAAACTATACCTGCCCGAAGGATATGATATTAAACCTCTTCATGAAGCCTTTCTGCAATACCAGGATCTGTTTCACCACCCAAAGTACAGGAATAACCTTGATTACTACAAATCGATATACATGGTCAACAGAACACGCTTCCTTGACGGTATATTTTACCTTTTGGTTGAAGCAGAGCCACTCACTACTCCTGTTTCTATCCTGCACTTTGAGTACTACCGTGATCTCTCCCTTGTTGAAGCTACTCTGGATCAGCAAAGGGAACAGATCCAGTGTGTTGTTTCACGAAAAAGTCTTGTAAAACCTGGTGAGACGCAGAATCCCGCGCTTTCAGACTATGCGGATGGGGTAGATACGATGGAATTTCTAATGGAAAAAATTTAGTTGAAGCACTGATAATTAGAGAAAAATCATTATTTTTGCACCCTCATTTATAAAATTGTTTGAAAATGAAGAAAGATATTCATCCGAAAGATTACAGGCTGGTTGTATTTAAAGATATGTCAAACGATTACTCTTTTATGTCGAAATCGACCGTAAAAACAAGAGAGACGATCGTTTGGGAAGATGGATTGGAATATCCCCTGATCAAGCTTGAGATTTCACATATGTCGCACCCATTTTACACAGGTAAGATGAAGTTTGTGGATACTGCCGGACGGGTTGATAAATTCAAGAGTCGGTATCAAAAGCATTTGGATAAGAAAGAAAATAAGTAGCTTGTTGAAAATATCTGAAAAAAAAGCCTCCGATTCTGTAATTCGGGGGCTTTTTTTCTTTCGTAATTCATACTTTTGTAATTAGGAACCAAGGAACCAGTACATGAACTATATTCTTTTTGACGAGAGCATCGTAAGAACCAACTTACTGCCATTGACTTATATGCGTCCGGTCGCAGACATCCGGGTTGGGATCCTGACCATTCGGGAAAAATGGGAAAAGCATTTGAAAGTGAAGACCTCTTCGTTAACTGAAGGATATCTCTCGAAAAAATATCCCTTTGTCAAAGAGGATCACAACATCCTGATCAACGGTTCTGTATGTCCTGATCCAGCCATGGTTAAGGCAATAAAAAGTCTCAAACACGACCAAACCCTGGCATTCAACGATACCATCATCGCATTGAATGTGACAGCTGAAGATCTTGATGCCCCAGGTGAATCTGCATCTGAAGGAATAGAAGAGATTTTATTGAAGGGTGCTCCGCTGAAGATCAACCACACCTGGGATATCTTCGCAAAAAATGATCTTGCGCTTCGTGAGGATTTCAAACTCATTACCAAAGGTCGAAAGTCTCAACCGGTCAGTACCACAAACAAGGTTATTGGAACAGGAGATATCTTTCTTGAACAAGGAGCCCGGGTTGAGGGCGCTACACTGAATGCAACAAATGGCCCTATTTATATTGGAACTGATGCAGAAGTCATGGAAGGAGCTATGTTACGCGGCCCTATTGCTGTTTGTGAAAGTACCCAGATAAAAATGGGAGCCAAAATATATGGCCCTTCGACATTTGGTCCGCATTGCAGAATTGGCGGAGAGGTGAACAATTCAGTTTTTTTTGGTTACGGAAACAAGGCTCATGATGGCTTTGTCGGACATTCTGTCATCTCAGAATGGTGTAACCTGGGAGCAGATACCAATGCCTCCAATCTGAAAAATACGTATGATGAGATCCGCCTCTGGAGCTATGGCAAGAAGACCTTCATCAATACGCATCTTCAGTTTTGTGGTCTGATCATGGGCGATCACTCCATGAGCGGTATCAACACAATGTTCAACACCGGTACGGTCGTTGGGGTCAATGCCAATATTTTTGGGACAGGCTTTCCCCGGAATTTCATCCCCTCCTTTACATGGGGCAGCACTGCCGGACACTCTAATTACAAGCTTGATAAGGCAATTGAGGTTGCCGAAGCTGTTTACAAACGCAGGGCCCGGGTGTTCGATGATATCGAAATGAACTTGATGAAAAGTGTCTTCAACATCACCCTGAGAAACAGGCGTATGTAACTCTTCCCAATGCTGGCACAAATCTTGTCAATAGCACTGCTAGACTACATTTTTAACTATTGTGACAAATTGACTTGTGTGATGATGGACAAATCACTTAAAAAAAATATATTCGCCGTCTCAGACCTTCTGGATTCTGAGACTGAATTTATTCCTTTGCTTTCATCTGAGGATGAAGAGCAGATGAATGCAGAAGATGTTCCTGAGATACTCCCCATCCTTCCGTTGAGAAACACTGTATTATTTCCGGGTGTTGTCATTCCCATAACAGTTGGGCGCGACAAATCCATCGCCCTTATCAGGGAATATTATAAAACAACACGAATTATCGGAGTCGTGGCGCAAAAAGACGCAAACGTGGAAGATCCTGAGTACGAAGACCTTAATGAAGTGGGGACAGTAGCTCAGATCATCAAGATCCTGCAGATGCCTGATGGAAGTACCACAGCGATCATCCAGGGAAAAAGGAGATTCCGGGTTACCGAATTGATCCAGGCGGAACCGTTCATCAAGGCCAGGGTGGAGGCATATGGCCTCCCCGACAAGGTAATCCATGAAGATAAAGAATTCAGCGCACTGATCTCATCCCTGAAAGACCTTTCAGTTCAGATCATTAATAAATCCCCGAATATTCCTTCAGAAGCTGCTTTTGCGATAAAAAATATCGAAAGTACTTCTTTCCTTGTGCATTTCATCTCCTCGAGCCTCAATGTTGAACTCGCAGATAAGCAGAAGCTGCTGGAAGTGTCCAACCTGATCGAACGATCCAACCTCGTGCTGCACCATTTGACCAAGGAGCTTCAGGTCCTTGAACTGAAACACAATATCCAGGAGAAGGTTAAAACTGAGATGGACAAACAGCAGCGGGATTACCTGCTCAACCAACAGTTGAAGACCATTCAGGATGAACTGGGTGGTGGGCCGAATATGCAAGAGGTAACCTCATTGCGCGAACAGGCAAAAAACAAGAAGTGGTCAAAAGAGGTAGCCGAAGTCTTTGAGAAAGAGATCACCAAGCTGCAGCGCATGCATCCGGCTGCTGCCGAATACTCAATACAGATTAACTACCTGGAGACACTTGTACAGCTCCCCTGGAACGAATATACAGTGGATAATCTCGACCTCTCACATTCGAAAAAGATATTGGATGAAGATCATACAGGGCTTGAGAAGGTGAAGGAGCGGATCATTGAGTACCTGGCTGTCATCCAATTGAAGCGCGACCTGAAATCTCCGATTTTGTGCCTCGTTGGCCCTCCGGGAGTGGGAAAAACATCATTGGGCAAGTCGATCGCCCGGGCCTTGGGAAGAAAGTATATCCGAATGTCGCTGGGTGGCCTTCGGGATGAGTCGGAATTGCGTGGCCATCGTAAAACATACATAGGAGCTATGCCCGGACGTATCATTCAGAGTATTAAAAAAGTCAAATCGTCTAATCCGGTTTTTGTACTCGACGAGATCGACAAGGTAGCAGGCATGAATTACAGTGGCGACCCGCAGGCTGCACTGTTGGAAGTGCTTGATCCGGAGCAGAATGTTGCGTTTTATGATAACTTCCTGGAGATTGAGTTCGACCTCTCCCGAATCATGTTCATTGCAACAGCAAACACATTAAGCACCATTCACCCGGCTCTGCGCGACCGGATGGAGATCATCGAACTTCCAGGATACCTCCTGGAAGAGAAAATCGATATAGCAACGCAACACCTGGTTCCCAAGCAAATACGTGAGCATGGATTGAAAAAGAGCCAGGTTGTATTTCCTCGTGAGATCATGCAAAAGATCATCGAAGATTACACCCGCGAATCGGGCGTAAGAGGTCTGGAGAAGTCTATTGCCAAACTCATCAGGTCGCGTGCCACCAATTTGGTTATGAACGAAAAGTTCGGGAAGACACTGAAGAAAGAAGATCTTACAAAGATTATGGGAGCCTCCCTGTTCCAGGTTGATAAACATATCAATAATGAACAGGCTGGGGTTGTAACAGGATTGGCTTGGACCATCCATGGAGGTGAGATCCTCTTTATTGAGGTGAGCCTGAACAAAGGGAAAGGGGATTTGACCCTTACCGGAAACCTGGGGGATGTGATGAAAGAATCTGCCTCCATCGCACTGGCATACCTCAAAGCCCACGCAACCGATTTTGGCATTGACCCCGAACTCTTTGGTAAATGGAACATCCATATTCACGTGCCGGAAGGTGCTACACCGAAAGACGGGCCGTCGGCCGGGATCACAATCTTTGCTGCTCTGGCATCAGCGTTCACGCAACGGAAAGTGAAAAAAAACCTGGCAATGACAGGGGAGATTACGCTGCGGGGGAAAGTATTGCCGGTAGGAGGGATCCGTGAAAAGATCCTCGCCGCAAAACGGGCCCGCATCACCGATATTATCCTCTCCAAAGAGAACAAAAAAGATATCGACGAGATCAAAACCAATTATGTAAAAGGATTATCCTTCCACTTCATCGAGGAGATGAAGGAGATCAATACAGAAGCGTTGCTTAAGATAAAGGTTAGGAACCCGCTGATATTTTAAGAAGCGAAACATGTCGTAGCATGGTAATTTCCCCGGTTTTATTTCTGAACGATGAGTTTGATTGTACGGACAGTTTCTCCTACCTCCATTCTGCAAAAATAAATCCCTGATGCAAGTGTTTCGCCTTGAAGCATATAACTGTACTTCCCCGGAAAGTGTGACCGGTCAATCAGGGTTTTCAACATCTTGCCGGTATTATCAAGAAGGGTTATCCTGATATTATCCTCCCGATCAGTTGAATAGGAAATCGTTGTCTGATCCCCAAAAGGGTTGGGGCTATTCTGGTTCAGAAAAAAACCGGAGGGCTCCATTTCCCTTTCTACCACAACGGTGGTTTCGTGCTTTAGTAATATATTCCGGTTTGGGTCGAAGGTGACATTGGTCGGATATTTGTCAAATATCCACTCCAGTGTCTGAGGATTGGTATCGTTCCAGCCAGTCACAATGGTATCGGTTCCGTCATTGAAATCAACCTTGACTTCAATCGGCATCTTAAAAAAAACGGTATTGGTTTGAGTTTGGTTCATCTCCAGGATAATTTTAAATTGACCACCTCCCATATCTTCCATCTCCCACATATTTTCGTAGAAAGGATGGTTAGGGGCATAGACCCATTCATTGAAGAACCAATTGTAGTCTTCTCCGGTAACGTCATTGGTTATAGCCACGAAATCTTCGGTCACAGCGCACGTATACGTGAGGCTCGTGTCGGTAGCATAGGCATGCATGACGGCAAAGAAGAGGGAGTCACCCAAGACATACCTCAGTTGAAATAAAACACAAGCCCCTTTGTTGTAAGTGATGGGCACATTATAAAGAGCATTGGCAGATGGGGTTTGGATCGCCCATTCCGGATGATACAAAGGCCATCCCGGATTGCCACTCAGATAATTGTTGGCCAGAGAATTCATCTTGTTTTTATAAGTCGCATACCCACTCTGGTTTTCCAGCCACAACTGGGCACAGTATGTGGCAAACCCTTCGTTGAGCCAGATATCGGCCCAGGTGCCGCAAGTGATCAGGTCGCCAAACCACATATGCGAATGTTCGTGAGCAATCAATGGTTCGTCATTGTAACCGTTCGGCATCAGATTTACCATGGTCTGGTTCTCCATACCAGCCCAGGGGAAGGTTGATATGGTAGCAAAACCAATTTTTGAGAAAGGATATACACCAAACTTCCCGGCATAGAAATCAGTCAGAAGCGGGATCTTTGCCACGGCGTTGGTAATATTTTCAGTTGGTTTTTTATAAAGCCAGATGGGAATGCTGTCGTTGGGATTGAAGATATTGTTCCAGTAAGTGACATTGATATTCCAGTTATTATAAGATGTCCAGGAAATCAGATATGTAGCGACCTGGTTGTCTGAAACCCAATGATACCATAGTGTATCAGCCACGATCGTGGAGTCGGCCAGGTAGCCGGTAGATCCGAGCCTTACCGTAATAGGCACCTGGGCCGTAAGATCCCAGGTCGCTTTGTCGGATGGTCTGTCCCAGCAAGGAAATACTTTCCGTGCTCCTTCAGGAGGGAAATCGGTGAACACAAATCCGTTGGAGACATAGAGTCCCTGATCAGCAATATTAAGATGATGGTACCATACCTGCACTTCTACTATAGCGCCTGGGTTATATGTCTGATCCAGCTGCAGCGTCAGCGTGTCGTTGGCATGTGTGAAACTTACAGCTGCAAGTTCAACGGCAGTTACCTCCAGAGAGGTATTCACCGCATTCAGTTTAATGGAATTAAGGGTTGAATCCACCCTGAAAGTGATGGTCTCGATCGCCGTGAAGGTTTTTGGGTATGGCGTTGCATAGTTATCATACAAGTCTACTTCCAGTTTGTACTGTAGCACATCGTAGCTGTGCTCCATGTACCAGTGGGCAGTATCAGCAATTACAGCCGGAGTTATTGCAGAAAGGCGAAAGCTTACGAATAGCGTGAAACTTAAAAGAAGGAAAAGTTTTTTCATCTTGATTGATTTGATCAATCAAAAATAGAAATTCCTGCGCAGGAATCAAAAAAGGAATAGCAAATTGCCAACTGCCAACTGGATCATCCCCCTATTGGACGACAACCAGTTTCCTGGTGATCTTCTCCCCGTTTGCCAGGAGACAATAGTGATAACTTCCCGGTTTTAGGGTGCTGCAATCCGGCTCATTGTCGGTGAAGACGAAGCCGTTATTGGCATAGAAGGCATTATCATCCACATCGTTGTGATGTTAATTTATCCCAGGGCTATGGTAGCGAGATTGGCAGTTGTATCTACGTTGAATTTAACCAAAATCCAACCCCATTGATAAATCTTGCAGTGATTTTACCTCTTTAATCGGAAGGACAACTTCACCCAAGTCTAGCATGGCATTGATCAGAGAGACATGGCTGTAGCGGAAGAGGTCTCTTGGTGTGATCCGGATTTCTTGAAGAGCCCCCTGGTCAACCAACCGTTGGCGACAAGTTCCGTTCAGGAGATGTTCAGCTGGTGTGAACCATTCATCCCCGGATAGAAACGCCAGGTTGCTATAAGATGTATCGGTAATACATCCATTTTTCACCAGAATGATCTCATCATAATCCTGATGCCCCTTTTGAAGTTGCACAATCCCCGACCTGTCAAGATATTTATAAGGATACTCTATATTTCCGGCCTCCACAAGTACAAGCGATCGTATCGGTTTTTGGGTATATGGCTGGAACGTTACCTCCTTGATCTCTTTATCATAGACTATCCGGCATTTAATGATGCCACACATGAAGATTTTCGGTATTGGGACTTCATTTATGTTCAACGCCTGTGACTCCGGAAAAAGAGCTTTCCTGCTTCGGTCCATCCTCGCCTGATGGTACGCCGGATGGCAATACTTGCCATCCTTCACTCTGATTGTTTCAAGTAATAGGCACATACACTTTGTCAATCATCTCCCTGTACTCTGCATCGGCTTTACTTTGAGAAGTAATCCCTCCTCCACTTTTAAACACCTTCCCTTCAGGAGTCTCTTCAATAAACCGGATCATCACCCCTGAATCAAGTGTTGAGCCATCAAAATAGCCCATAATACCCGTGTAATAACCACGGTCGTAATTTTCTGCTTCCCGGATGATCTCGACAGTTTTCTTTTTAGGTGCACCTGTAACTGAACCGGCAGGTAGCATCCGGAAAAGAATATCCCCGATATGGCTGGAATAATCAAGAGGAAGAGTTCCTGTGATCATGGAGCTGACCTGAAAGAGTTTTGTAAAATTGGTAGTAATCTCCTCGACATACCTGAATTTCTCAACATGCACATCTTTGGCTACAAGGTTCAGGTCGTTCCGGATGAGATCCACAATGGTGTGATGTTCGGCCAACTCTTTCGGGTTGGTAAGAAGGATCGATTCTGCATCAGGCACAGAGGCATCTATTGTCCCTTTCATGGGATAGGAAGAGATGATGCCATCATTGATCCGGATAAAAATTTCAGGAGAAAAGACGATAAATGACTCCGGTACAAGTAATTTATACCTGGCCTTGCTTCGGAAAAATATCTCCCGGAGCGAGAGTTCAGTATCAATCTTCGTAGGGCAAGTCAGGTTGACCAGGTAGGAGTTCCCTGCCAGGATATGATTCATGACAAGGTCAAATGATCTCTGGTAAACATCCGGTAATACTGGCGATTTTTTGAAATTAAACCGAGTCGGTACAATGGCGCATGGCGTGAAATTTATCCTCTCGTGAAGCTGATACAGGATGCCAGCCTCTTCAGCCTCTTTAGGCGAGTATATGAGTGGTTTCGATAAGTCAAAATCGAGGATGAAGAGAAATGGCTCAGAACGGGATCCTAATTCATTCATACGTTTGAAGCCAGCGGGTATCATATATCCGAATATTCTTAATTTTGATGCAATGATACCTAATTTTCAGATGGCTAACAACACCCGGATACTGATCATAGACAATAGTGATTCATTCACATTCAACCTGGTACAGTTGATTGAAGAGAGTGGTGTAACACACTATGATGTGGTGGGGTCAGACAGGCTGGATATTGAAGTAGTTTCCCGGTTTGATAGAGTCTTGATCTCTCCAGGACCAGGGATACCATCCGATTTTCCCCGGATGTGTGAAGTGATCCAACGTTATGGTGCTGAAAAGGATATCCTTGGTATCTGCCTGGGGCATCAGGCAATAGCAGTTGAATATGGAGGGAGCCTGATCAATATGCCGACTGTGAAACATGGTATCACAGCAAAATTGCATATTCTGGCTGATGAAAAAAAACTTTTCAACGGTGTGAGTGAAGGAAGCGTGGTCGGATTGTACCACTCCTGGACAGTTGATCCCAAGACTATTCCAGATTGTATGGAGGTCACAGCCATCAGTGAAGATAAGACAATCCTTGCCATACGGCACAAAACATTTCGTGTGAGGGGTGTTCAGTTTCATCCTGAGTCCTTCATGACACCCACAGGAAAAAAAATGATAGAAAATTGGTTGACCAACGAATGAGAAACATGTTGACTCCACCGAACCGCGTGAAGTTAATCCCCTACAAAACGGGACTCCGGACCCTCATTCTGCTGTTTCTTTTTTCCTGCTCCAGAGGATTTGATCCGGCAGATGAGAGTAATGTTTTCCGGTATAATGAAGCGGCGAACATCTCTTCACTCGACCCGGCATTTGCCCGCGACCAGGCAACGATCTGGGGGACCCATCAGCTGTTTGAGGGACTGGTTCAGCTGAACGATCAACTGGATCTCTTACCCTGCATTGCGCAATACTGGGAAGTTGCTGATGATGGGATGTCCTACCGGTTTTTCCTGAGAAGGGATGTGAGATTCCATGACGATCCCTGTTTCCCTGAAGGGGAGGGGAGGCTGGTAACGGCAGATGATTTCGTATTTAGTTTCAATAGGATTAAGGACCCAGCTACGGCATCGGCAGGAGCATGGGTATTTAATTATACAGCAGACGATCAACCCTTTCTCGCTCCTAATGATTCCACCCTGGTCATACGGATGGCAAACCCTTTCCCTCCATTCCCAGAACTCCTCTCCATGCCCTACTGTTCAGTCATTCCACGGGAAGCGATTAGCTATTACGGTGCCAGTTTCCGGGAACATCCAGTAGGTACCGGTCCGTTTCGGCTTGGGTATTGGAAAGAGGGGATTAAACTCGTATTGACAAGGAATCCTGATTATTTCGAGTGGGAAAATGGAAAGCAACTTCCTTATCTAGACGCTGTAGCGATCACATTTCTAGCCGATAAACAGGGTGCATTCTTGCAGTTTGTACAAGGGAAGCTGGACTTTATGTCAGGGATTGATCCAAGCTATAAAGATGAACTTCTAACCCGGGATGGCCGGCTGAATTCGAAGTATAGCAACCGGTTTCGAATGATCTCCCAGCCCTATCTCAATACAGAGTATCTTGGGATATTGGTTGATTCAAGTTCCGACAAAGTACGGGAAAGCCCCCTGAATAACAAGTTGATCAGACAAGCCATCAACTTTGCATTTGACAGGAGTAAAATGATCCTTTATCTGCGAAATAACATTGGAACCCCTGGCATCTATGGAATGATACCGCCCGGCATGCCAGGCTTTGATACTTCCCGGATTTACTTTGATTACCAGCCCGAACTGGCCCGTCAGCTGATCAATCAGGCCGGGTATACTCCAACAGTGGAAATGCCGGTTATCACACTCGTTTCCACGCCTGATTATCTTGATATTTGCAAATACATCCAACACCAGGTGGCAGAAATCGGGATTGAGCTTGAGATAGAGGTTAGTCCGCCGGCAGCTATGAGAGAGATGAAGTCAATGGCGAAGTTACCCTTCTTCCGAGCCTCATGGATAGCTGATTATCCCGATGCTGAGAATTACCTATCCCTCTTTTACACACCAAACTTCTCTCCCCGGGGACCCAACTATACTCATTACAGCAATGCTGGGTTTGATAGACTTTTCGAAGAGGCAATGACCATTCAGAAGGACACCTCGAGGTTTGATACGTACAGGAAGATGGAACAGGTGATGATGAACGAAGCGCCCGTGGTGGTCCTCTATTACGATCAGGTATTAAGGTTTGTATGGAATAATGTACATGGATTGGGAGGAAACCCAATGAATCTGCTTACGTTGAAACGGGTTTATAAAGTGAAAGAATTACCGTTGATGCTTCAGAATTAGCTCTTGCGCTTGCTTACTTCCAAGAGATTCTGCCTTTTTCCAGTCCTCTAAAGCTCCATTTATATCCTGAAGACTATATCTGCTGTTCCCACGGCCCAGATAAGCATCTGCGTATTCGGGATCAAGTGTAATAGCACTATCAAAATCAATGATCGCCGACTCGAAGTTTTTCAGCTCAACGGCTTCGATATATCCTTTATTCAAGTAAGCTTTGGAGTGTGTGGGATTGAGCCTGATAGCAGTCGAATACTCAGTCAAAGCACCGTAGATATCCCCTGATTTATATTTTAAATTGCCGTTATTGAAATGCTTGGTGGCTTCTGCATCGGCAAGGCAATTGGCCATCCTTTTAAGATTTTTTATCGGTTTTTGTGATTCGATTTCCAGTAATTGTTTTACTTCTTCGTTACCGGGGTCAATTTCCAGGATACGCTTGTAACAGGTTACAGCCAAAACCTGATTACCTGTCTCCTTATAAATACCGGCAAGAGCATAGTAGCAGGAGATCGCCGATCCGAAACTCTCTCGCAGGGTCTCCAGAAAGTAATGCTCTGCAATAGGGTATTTCTTCATCTGTAGAAAAAACGATGCAATATTTTGATTCCTGGAAGGGATGCAGTCATATTTTTTATAAAATCCTTTCAGCCAGAGTGCGAATTCAGACGGGCTTTTCTGTGATAAAATCTTCATCTTCTCTGATGTGCTGAGAATTGATCTGATTCCAGATCGGTTGAAAATTTTCACCGAATCAGGGAATGGAATATTACTGGCATACCCTTTACGGGCAAATACAACACTCTGTTCGTCGAGATAAATTGGGCGCCAGCCAGGAAGAGCGAGAAGCTGTGGGGTCCATGAAAAATAACGCACGTAGTCATAAACAAGCATTGCAGGGTGATATTTTTCAATCATCCTGCCTAGACCCCCATTCCAGCTTTCTTCAACCTCAGCGTACAAAGCTTCCTGGATAACCTCTAGCCTGGCATCGATAAAAACTGGTTGGGAGAGTTTCCATGAGAGCCAGCCTCCATAACTGAGACTATTGATGATTCTGCTATCCAAGTGGTTGTCAAGTAAAAATTCCGAGGCCTCTTCCGGTTGTTGCCAACGATCAAGTCCTATTCCGGTTTTGTTGTAGGAGAGATTATTGATGTAATATGTATTTGTGACGAGGCGGGGAATCAAGAGGAGGATGACCAGCAGGGTACTTCCGGCAAAAATCAGGTTTATTCTTTTCCGGTCCCTCATTGGTATCTTGTTGGCAAATCTCCTAACTATATCTGTTACAGATTGTCCCGTTATCGGAAGTGTGACAATGACAAATAGTGTAATGTTCCGTATGGCAAACAGGGAGAGTACCCCAAAAATAACCCAGAGAATCAGTTCATGGGGTTTCCGTTGTTTCAGAGTAAAAAGGATACTACTAGCTGATAATGCCATATAAAAGACTGATAAATACTCTTTTATAGTCCAATTGTTTAATTGAAAAAGTGGTTGGAACTCTTTGATGTGCTCATGGAAAATATTGCCGTTCTGAAACCTCGACAGCAACTCCAGGGGAAATAGGACCCCTCTTAAACCATAGGGATTTATCATGCAAACAATGACGGTTGCCAAACCCCATACCAGCAATTGAAGGTCAGGTTTACGGTCACGTATCCATATACTGATGAAATAAGCTCCAATAAGTGAAAATCCCAGGATGAATAATCCCTCCATATTGCACCATACAAGCATGATGAGCGGTAGGAGGTAGAGAGGCGTTCGTTTGTTTATATAATAGTTAGCCAGAATCATCAGGCTCAACGTGATAAAGAGGTAAGTAAAGAGTTCGGGACGGAGAATAAACCGGGACTCCGTGATCAGAAGAGCTATGAGCAGAAGAGGTATAGAGGTATGATAGGGTACACCTGAATGCTGCATGCGACGACCAAGCAGGTAATAGAGGGAGCAAACCAAGAGACACACCAGGATACTCAAACCCTTATAACCTACCAGTGTATAACTTGCGAAAATAAAGACCTGAAAGAGCCAGTGGAGGTCAATGTACTCATGATCCGGTACCGTATACGTAGCGATATCGGTTTGCGGGAAAGCCAGGTGATTAATGATCCACTTACCCGCATTCAGATGGAACCCGATATCTGGGTCAGAAAGAAGCCGTAGTGATAAGATCACCGTTAGAATAAGCAGACCTGCCAGTGGCGCAATCCAAGCACCATGGAGTCTCTCCGCCCTGACTGGTTGGTGGATGGCATTCATCGAAAGGGTAGTTGAGTCAGCTAAAAGTAACAAGGATGACTCTCGCAAAGAATTTTTTTCGTTGAGTGACATCAACTTGCTTATGAGTGCAGGGGTTTTCTCGATGAGTCTAAAATAAATCGAAAGTCAAGCGGTCCCATGCCAGGAAAATGTTTTGCGGGAGTTCACCTTCAACATCGGAATAAAGTCCCATCTGATGGCTGATATGTGTCAGAAATCCTCTCTCGGGATTCAGCTCTTTAAGCAGGGCTACAGCCTCTTCCAGGTTCATGTGTGAATAGTGCTTGTGTTTCCTCAATGCATTCACCACAACTATTTTCGATCCCCGAATCTTCTCCTTCTCTTCGTCGGTTATCCTATAAACATCAGTCAGGTATGTGAAATCATGGATACGGAATCCAAAAACAAACTGGTCGTTGTTATAATGAACAGCTTTGATCGGGACAATTTCTGTATTGCCGATGAAGAAATGTTTGTTTGTAAATGTATGGAGCTCAATTTCAGGGACACCCGGATAGCGATCACCTTCGAAAGCATAACTGTATTCCCTTCGGATCTGTTCCTGTACCTCGTCGGTGGCATAGACCGGTGTTGGCTTCTTAAGGCTGTAGTTAAATGCGCGAACATCGTCCAGGCCACCCAGGTGGTCTTTGTGGGCATGTGTGACGAGGATTGCATCAATGGATTGAACCTTCTCCCGAAGCATCTGCTGCCTGAAATCGGGTCCGCAGTCAACGACAATTCTCTGGTTTCCAAGTTCTATCATGATGGAAGAACGCAGCCGTTGATCCCGCGGATCAGTCGATCTGCAAACGTCACAGTGACATGCTATGACAGGAACTCCCTGTGATGTGCCGGTACCAAGGAATGTGATCTTCATTAAGTGGAATAAGTAGCAAATCTATGAAACTATCGCCAAATATTTATAGAAAAAATCCTGAGTAAGTCTTACCTTTGTTGCATGCTAACAAGCTTGAGGACCAGCATCGGGAATTTCCTTTTGAAGAGGGAGTCAGTCAGCGTGGACCGAAATCGGTCCATGGTCAACCTGGCTGGAGCAAAAACCATAGGGATCCTTTATCCGCTTTTCACCCTTCCCGATTACAATGAGGTAGAAATATTTGTTTCGAATCTTCAAAAAGATCATAAAGAGGTAAAAGCGCTTGGATATCTTCAATTTAAAGAGATGGTTAACCGTTTTCTCCCAAAGCTATCATATGACTTTTTTTCACAACAGGAGGTGAATTGGTACTTCAAGCCGACAAACGGGAAGGTGAACGATTTTATCAAAACCGAGTTTGACCTGCTAATTGACCTGACTATGGAGGACCATCTTCCGCTAAAGTTTGTAGCAGGACTCTCCAGGGCGCGATGCAAAGTTGGCCGTTTCAGCGAAGAGAAAACCACACACTACGACTTGATGATCAAAGTGGATGCGCCACAGCGATTGGCTGAATTTATCAAACAGATACGACATTATCTCACAATTATTCAACAGCATGAATAGAGAAACCTCAAAATTTCGGGGTACCGGGGTTGCTATTATTACTCCATTTACGTTATCCAAAGCCATTGACTTTGATGCATATGAACGGATGATAAATCATGTCATCAAAGGAGGAGTTGACTACATCGTTGCTCTGGGAACAACGGGAGAAGCGCCAACACTCTCAAAACTGGAGAAACAGACATTTATCGAGTTTTCAGTCGCTAAAATCACCGGCCGAATCCCACTGGTTGTTGGAATTGGCGGGAATAACACCTCCGGAGTGGTTGAGGCGATCCAAGCAATGCCATTGAATGGTGTGGATGGAATTCTCTCGGTTTCACCCTATTACAACAAACCTCAGCAGGAGGGAATTTACCAGCATTTTAAAGCCATTGCTGAAGCTAGCCCCTTGCCGGTTATCTTATATACCGTTCCGGGACGTACCGGAGGAAACATTTCAGCAGAAACCACGATACGACTGGCAAATGATTTTCCGAATATTGCGGGCATCAAAGAGGCATCCGGCAATCTCGATCAAATTTATCAGGTTTTGAAGCATCGGCCTGAGAATTTTCTTGTAATCTCCGGCGACGATGGACTTACTTTGCCAATGCTTGCAATGGGTGCTGATGGTGTTATCTCTGTGGTTGCAAACGCCTACCCAAAAGGGTTTTCATCAATGGTAAAATTTGGAATGGAAGGAGATTTCTCCAGAGCCAGAAAGATCCACTTTCAATTGATCGATCTGATCAACGCCTTGTTTGCCGACGGGAGTCCGGGCGGCATCAAAGCACTTCTTGAACTCAAAGGATTTTGCCAGAACGTTGTCAGATTACCTCTTGTAACAATCAATCAGACTACCCGCGACCTGATCCTTAAATTCGAACAACAAATTGATAACCAATGATGAAGAAATCATTACCCCTTGTTTTAATACTCACGTTCTTATTGCCGGTTCATTTACTCTTCCCGCAAACCAGCGCAGGTGATGACGAGATCTATTTTACATTCAACAT
>CAYUZX010000046.1:0-26809 GCA_964449285.1 uncultured Prolixibacteraceae bacterium | reverse complement strand
GTAAGATAAAAGATCGTGATATAGTTTCTTTCGGCATCAATTGCAAGCAGATCTGATACAGGAATTGACAGCTCATCTTTCCCGTTGTCTGACATGAAGGTCGCTGATGAGGTCAGGGTTTCAGAAACTTTTTGTGGATGTAATGCTGACGATAGTTGATCGGCAGTCATGCTGTATTTCCGATAAAGGTAATTCTGTTTAACAATTGTAATTATTGTAATTGGAATAACTCCGATGGCAAGGGTGAATAGTTGAATGGTCAGAACACTTGAGAATGTGAGCCGGAGATGGAAAAACAGTGACGTATATATCAGGTTGCCCAACCCGATGGTAAAAAGGATCCATAAGAAGAAAAGGAGCTCTTTCCAAACCACATAGGTCTTTTCCTTAAAGAATGAAGGAAGGATTGCTGGAATCAGGAACAGGTTGAATATGAGGATCAGGAATGTGACCAGTCCATATCCGGCAAGGACGATATATTTATCAGGGCTTTTATATGCCGACAGGCCAAATGGTTGGAAGATGACCATGAACAAACAGATGAACGCGCTGATGGGAAGAACGATTCGCCATCGGTTCTCCACCATAGGATAGCTTTGCAGCAGATACTTCAGGATCAAAATAATGTGTTTATATCCAAACAAAGGTACGAAAGATGTTGGATCCTATCCCGCGTGTCCCAAACCCCTTCTCCATCACGATTTTCGAGTTCGATGTCGTCTACGAAAACACTTCCCTCAATGTTGGCCCGGCCACGGGAATCTGCCTTGTAAATTAATGATTGCATACCAATCAATTTCTAGTTTCTAAAATATAAAAACAAGACTAATTCTAAATAAAACGATATCTTCGGAAGTTATTATCAGTAGAGGAGCTCTTGATTCAATAACTGCCCTAAATCTTTAGGGACAAAGAAATGGCCGAGTGGCTCCACGAAGATGGCAAGGGAGTGGAGGAGGATCGTGCTTACCGGTTTATCTTTTTTGAAAATCGTGACATAATCCGTTGATGCATCGATCTCTGCCCAGATCTTTACACCTTTCCTGGTCCGGATTACCAGTTTCGGAAGGGTATTGTCTGAACGAACGATTTCCCAATCCATTCCCTTCAAGGCAATGGTGTCGATACAAAACCTGGCTTCTGTCAACTCATCCAGATCTGGCATATCCAGGATTTCAGTCATGTAGTGATGCAGGTCCCTGTTTTTTATCACCCCGGAAGGCCGGTAATTTCCCGGATGATAAACCGCCAGCATCACATCTTCCCCGGTATGCCCCAGCGTGGTGAACCCGACATACGTATTTTTATTCATAAGCCTGGCAACGACTACTGGGAGAAGATACGTGTTGGTGGCGTGCAGCGCTTCGATCACCTGGTTAATCTCTTCTTTGGATAACTGGATGCCTGTATTCTTGAAAATAATATCTCCGGTTTTCTCCGGATTTGCTTTGATTAGACGGGTGATCCCTTCCCCTGTCATCTTGCATGCACGCAATGGCTGGATGAAGTCGTTGATGGGGAGTACATCATAGTTTTTATCAGACTGACTGTTTCCAAAGCTGATTCCGCCATTCCCATGATCCGGAACGACTACTACAGCTGTATAACCATCGCGGTTGGCAAAGTCCATCGCCTCTTTCACGGCATCGTCAAAAGCCAGAAATTCGGTAATGACGCCTACAGCGTCATTGGCATGGGCCGACCAGTCAATTTTACTCCCTTCCACCATCAGGAAGAACCCGTTGGGATTCTCTGATAATAGTTTAATTGCCTTTCGGGTCATCTCTGCCAGTGAAGGAACTTCCGCCGGGTTCCGGTCGAGGTTGTTTGGAAGGTCGTTCTCTGCAAACAGGCCATACACCAGAGTATCTGAAGGTGTCAGGGCCTCAAACTGTTCAACGGTTGTTGCCAGTTGATAATTCCTGGCACGAAGCACATTCAGAAGATCCAATCCATCTTTTCGTTTGGCAGGATCCAGAAACTGAACGCCTCCCCCGAAGATGATATTGAGGTTGTTGTGAACGATTTGGATGGCAATGCCCTCTTCGTTATCTCTGTTAAACGTATGTGCTGAAAAATCGGCTGGAGTAGCATGCGTGAATTCGGAAGTCATCACCATCCCGGTTGATTTCCCCTGAAGTTTCGCAGCTTCCAGGATGGAGAAGAGAGGGTGATAGGCTCTCAACGGATCCACCTCAATCAGGTTTTTATCCTTCCCTGATGACACTGGGTAGGTCGCAACAAACCCCGTGTTAGAGAGGTATCCAGTTGCATAGGTGCTCCCTGTTGGAGCAGAATCCCCGATGGGAGAATCGGAGTTATACGTGGAGACGAGACCGCAAATATGCGGATCGATAGCAAGCCGGCAGTTATCGGCAGCACAAACGCCAAACTTATACCATCGTGCCAGGGATAAAATGCTGCTGCTTGCCCCGTCGGGTATCATCAGAATGAGGTTTTTAACCTTGTCCTGAGGATAAAGGCTCGTGATCAGAACAAAGAAATAGATGCAGGTAAAAAGGCGAAATTTCATGGGTTGAAAATTTCAGCCAAAATACAAAAATCCTGAAGAAGTCAATGGAACAGTTGACTACTAGTGCCGGAATTGTTATCTTTACTTTCAAAATCAAGTATTATGAAGAGACTTTACACACATTTAATTCCTGCCTGTGCAGTTGCGTTTGTAGTTTTGATGGCAGGTTTTGGGGGAGGGGAAAATACAGACTATCCAGTCGGAGCTCCTCCAGGTTACACAAATTCACCTTCCGACGGCCAGAATTGTTCACATTGTATGGGAGGGACTGCAGTTCCTCTTGGCGGTTTGGTCACCTCTGATATTCCGGGAACCGGTTACGTTAAAGGAATTACGTATAACATCATTGTAACCGCAACTGGATCAGGGAATAAGGGATTCGAACTTTCCCCACAAGACCTTTCAGGAAATCCTCTTGGGACCCTGATTGCAGGGACCGACAGCAAACTTGTTGGTGAAGGAAAGTATATTACGCATAAACTTGCATCGGAAGATAATACGATGAGTTGGTCATTTCAATGGCAGGCGCCGGCAATCGGAGTGGGGCCCATTACCTTTTATGCGTGCGTTGTTATTGGTCAGCTAAACACGAAAACCACGACATTGATTGCACCTCAAAGTACATTAGGGATTGACGATCAGAAAACCAGTCATGTTGGGATTTACCCTAATCCAGTGGTGGATAGGCTAAACGTTTCTTTTTCAACCAATTCTTCTGAAGTGGTGAAGATGGAAGTACTCTCACTCAGCGGCAAAAAAGGAGAGAGGTTATACGAAGGGATTTTCTCTGCAGGAGAGCATTGCCTGTCATTTCCAATTGATCTGGGATCAGGGATCTATTTGCTGAGGATTGAGGCAGGTGGTGAAAGCCTGATCAGGAAGGTGGTGGTTCAGTAAATATCTATTTCCCTTTTCGCAAGATCTTCATCCATGTCGGTTCCTTCCGCCTCGTTGGTTTGATGTGGCTAGTTTTTTATGAACTTTTCTCTCAGAACTTTCTTATCTGACGAGAAGCTAATAAAATAGATCCCGTTTGCAAGAGTGACAACTGGGATACGGGTTACTCCTTCTGGCACATTGTACACCCCTATAATACTTCCCCGGATATCTGAAATTGTTATTTCTCCTTCCGATCCGCTTTTAAGATTGATGAAGCGAGATGCAGGGTTCGGATAGACTTTTAATCCTGGCTCCGCATTGGCCTCATTCACCCCGATATAGGTGATCTCAAAACTTTGCTCCGGCGAAAACTGAGATCCCGAAAGGGCATGGTCTAAGGCCTGGACACTCCAGTAATAGGTCCCGGCGGGTAAATCTTTCACCATCCAGGAAGTGTCCTGGTTCACGTTACCGATAGCATACACCTTGTGATATCCATTTAAGGGATTAGCAAGGGCAGATAAAAAATTACACGATGAGGGAGTGTTTCCCAGATATAAGTTGTAGGTCAGGGCAGCCGAAGGCGTTTTATCATCAGTTGCCTGCGACCAATAAAAGGTGACATCGTTAAGGTCGATGTCGGCAAACAGATCCTGGGGGTTATCCGGAGAATTGTTTATCCCGAATGTGTTCGATCCCAGTGTGTTCCGGAATAGTTGTGTCATTGGAAGTCCGGTTGTCATCTCGGCAATGCCTGTCAGGATGAGGTCTGCATCACCGTCATTATCGTAATCACCGAAGCGGATCTGGCTGAACGACCTGGCCGGGAGGTTGCTGTTATACGGCGTGAAGAGGCCATTCCCATCATTCGTATAGAGTTCGGTAAGAGCATTCCCACAGCAAAGGGCTCCAGTGATGGCCAGGTCGGGATCACCATCGTTGTCAAAATCCCCTGCATCTATCTGTCCAACCCATTCTCCCTCTATTTCGTTGGCTAGCTTACTATATGTGTCGTTTCCGTCGTTCCTGTATACCCTGGCAATGTAGTATCCGGCCAGGTCGTTCCCCATATAAATGATGTCCAGATCCATATCCCTGTCAATATCCAGGAAGATCATATCTCCATAAGCAACACTGTCAAATTGGATTTGTGTGTCGGAAAAGCTGCCGTTTCCATCATTTCGAAGCAACCTGCTTGCATAGGTGAACTCAAAAAATCCTGTTACAAACAAATCATCATCCCCGTCGTTGTCATAATCCCCGAAGGTATAGGATGAAATCACGGAAGCAGGCAGTTTGGCATCCATATGGGAGAAAGTACCATCGCCATTGTTGTGATAGAGGTTGGCTGCAGGAGTATTGTATGACGAATCACCTGCAACCAGCACATCAAGCCAACCGTCCCTGTTCTCGTCCAGCCAGAGTATGCGTCCCTGGGTAATTCCTATAAATGGTGTTTCCACTTTTGTGAACACGCCGGCATCGTTGTTATAGAGTAGAGTTTCCCCTTCCCCCAGTTCATTCATGCCACAGACCAACAAATCGAGGTCGTCATCATTGTCATAGTCGCCCCACCGGGCCAAACCGTTGAAAAGTGCAGGAAAATCACCCGGCACCTCCGTAAACTCTCCGTTGATATTCTCATAAACCAGGGTTACTGAACTCCAGTCGGCAAGCTGACCATTTACCACAAGATCAAGGTCCCCGTCGTTGTCAAAATCACCCCAGCAACTGCCACCGCTGTTGATACCGGGTATAGAGATGGGGACCTCCTGAAAGTTTTGACTGCAGAGGCTTGTCCCAACCAGGAGGAGAAGCGCTAAAAGTTGATGTTTTACTGTCATGGCAGGTATATATGTTCAAATGTGCATGTGCAAAGATACAATTATTAAGTCATGAGGAAAGGAGGGAAGCACGTCTTACGTCTCACGCCTTACGTTGTTTTCCCAAGTTTCCTGATCATCCCTTTAAAAACCGAGAGATGAACAGGCATAAGGAGATACCAGTAGATACGTCCTGACAGACCTTTTGGCCTGAAGGTAGCAGTTTGGGTGAGCGTGTTGTTTTTGATGCTAAACTCCAACCATGCTTCACCAGGCATTTTCATCCCGGCATAGAGAAGGATTCGATGTTTTTGTTTGTCGGCAACCAGTACGCGCCAGCAATCGAGGGTATCGCCGGCATGAATCCGGTCAATTGACCGGCGACCGCGGATCAACCCTACACCACCGATCAGCCGGTCGGTCATGCCTCTTAATTTCCAGAGCCAGTTTGCATAATGCCATCCTTTCTCTCCGCCGAGAGACCAGATCCGGTTTGTGACAAGTTCGATGTCGCTGACTTCTACAGATCTGACGTCTTCAAAGCAGCCATGGTTTGGGATCTCTATGTACTTGAAGAGATTAGGGCTAAGCTTTCCACGGGTCATAGCATCTGTCCAACTGGAAATGATGGAATTTTGACGGATGTTTACAAATGCCTCTTCT
Source organism: uncultured Prolixibacteraceae bacterium (assembly GCA_964449285.1). Taxonomy (GTDB): domain Bacteria; phylum Bacteroidota; class Bacteroidia; order Bacteroidales; family FEN-979; genus QYOJ01. The sequence continues at coordinate 20,911 of CAYUZX010000046.1, read as the reverse complement.
ACGGCTTCATAGAAGGTCATCGGGCATACTCCCAGGAGCCTGTGCAGCCTGTCGTTGCGGGCCACAACCTCAACGCACATACTATTAACCAGGTGACTTGCCAATGGAAATGAAGTAGGTGTAAAGAGGAACAGCCAGACGGATGAGAGCCGGGGAAACAATACAGGCATTGCAATCACCCGTCGTTTTAATCCGCGGATTCGGGCCAGCTCAAGCAACATCTCTTTGTATGTCATGACATCCGGTCCGCCGATATCGTAATTCCTGTTGAAGCACTCCTTCTTAAAGAAGACCTTTTCAAGGCAATAGATCACATCTCTGATGGCAATGGGTTGGGAACGGGTCAACAACCAGTTTGGTGCAATCATTACCGGCAGTTTTTCCACCAGGTTACGGATGATCTCGAAGGAAGCACTTCCCGATCCGATAATGATTCCAGCTCTGAGGGTGGTTAAGTTGTACTTCCCGTCCTTGAGGATATCCTCAACATTTTTACGGGAGGAAAGATGTTTTGAGAGATTGGGATCGTTGGCAATTCCACTCAGGAAGATCACATGTATTACCTGTGTCGTGTTCATGTAATCTTTGAAATTGTGCGCCGAAATGGCTTCTGCCAGTTCAAACCCATTCGCCGTGGAGGTCATGGAGTGGATTAAGTAATAAGCGCCATCTATATCTTTCGGGATTACCTTAAGCGATGATTTCTGAAGGAAGTCAACTTCAATCACAGTAAGCCTGTCGGCCCAGTCAGGGTCTGCCACCATCCTCGTTTTATCCCTAACGCAACAAACTACCTCATGGCCATTCTCCATCAGGACAGGCAATAGTCGTTTCCCTATATATCCGGTTGCCCCGGTCAGAAGAATTTTCAAAGGTAAATGGGTTGGTTTCTTAAATCAAAGATACAAATATAAATGTAAATATCTATATTTCTGCATGTTAATAAATTCACAGAGTAAAAAATCTATCTTTGCCGTTTTAAAGAAAAAACTGATCTATGAACCCTGCCTTCTGATTCGCTGGAGAGAATTTAATGTACCTTCATCACCTTTTGGACCACCCGGGTATCATTAGTTTTCAGGATTACAAAGTAGATGCCTTGTGGTTGGCTGATCCCGGCATCATTGGTTCCATCCCAGATTACCTGCATCGGTCCCGGTGGCACCGTCATGTCAAAGAGTGTTTCGATTTTTTTCATCTGTGCATTGAAGATGGTGACTTGTACAAAGGCTTGGCTGGTAAGGGTGAAAGACAACCTGGTTTCCTCTGAAAAGGGATTCGGAAAGATTTGCAGATGTGGAGGTTCCAATTTCTTCCCACCCATCCAGATATGTGTCGAATCCACCGCAATGATCAGGTGCACTGAGTCGGCGGTAGAGGATATCTCCAGGGTGTCAAAAACCGTGGTGCCGGGGTAGCCATCCATTACAAGCCAGAACACTGTTTCTGTGAGATTTTCACCTGGGTTCAGGGTGACTGGATATGTAGCGATCGGGGGATCGATATACCACATGGTAAAGTTTCCGGCCGGCGATCCGTAGGGTTGAATGAAAAGAATATCGACCGGTGTTGAACCCGTGTTGGTAAGTGTAAAAGGGACCCCGGTTACGAACGATTCAGGGGTGAGAAAGAAAAGCGTATCGGGAGTGGCTGAAAGTTCGAAAATCAAAGGCCCGAGCATACCATCTTCACTTAGGTTTTGCGCAAAGATGTCGCTGTTTCCTGTGCGGTCATCGCCCCAGGCAACTACCATTTGTCCGCTCAGAAACTCACCGGCATCCAGTTTCCCTTTAGAACTTTGAACTGAGGATACGGCAACCGGACTGGATGTCCACACCTGATTTCCGGCATCGTCAAATCGGATACCCTTGACGGTACCGTTCGTTCCCATGGCTTCGTCGTATATATAGGTCACCACTCCGCCGGAGTCCAGTGAGGAGAGGTTGATCAGGATGGGATTTTGAGAACCGACCGCAACAAACTGTTTCCCGTTGTTTCCCCAGAGCCGGCTTCCTGCGAGATTGATCCGTTGGCCATACAGCCCGAAAAGACTCTGATTGGTATTCGTCTCGCGCCAGAAGATATAGGCATCGTGGCTGTTTGGGTTGGCGATGACCAGACCGCATTACCCAGTTTGCAGTCGGCAGTTTGCAGCTGGCAGTTTGCAGTTTACAGATACCTTTCCTACAGCAAACCATACCGTTTACTCAACGGGAAATACATTTCACATATTCCCTCAGATTGATTCCTTTTATTATATTACTTTTGATATATGCAATCATACCGGGCTATTATTGTTGATGACGAGAGGCGTGTTCGAGAGGCGCTTGATCTGTTATTAAAACAATTTTGCCCGGAGATTCAATTGGTGGGATTTGCAGCTTCGGCTGAAGAAGGGCGAAAGCTGTTAAGTGAAATTGAAGTTGATTTCATCTTCCTCGACATATGCATGCCCAAAGAGGATGGGTTTGCTTTTCTTAAGTCCATTCCGGGAAATACCTATGGGATTATATTTGTCACTGCATTTGAAGAGTATGCGTTGCGTGCTTTCAAAGCCAATGCCATTGACTATTTGTTGAAACCGGTAAACCCGGAGGAACTTTGTGAAGCCGTTGCTAAAGCGATTCAATACCACGAGTTGAGAAAGAATAAAGCAGCGGTTCGATCCATTTACAATGAATCGCTGGACAATCTTCATCAGCAGATCGAGTCCGGTTCCGGCGTGATTGACAAGATCACCATTGCCGAACAATTTGGCTTCCGGATCGTGAAGGTTTCAGATGTAATGTACTTGCAGGCCGACAGTAACTATTCGATCCTGCACCTGTCAGGCCTGGATAAAATTGTAGCTACCCGGGCGCTTGGAGAGTTTGAGTTAATGCTGGATCATCCGATGTTTTTCCGCATCCATAAGTCGACCATTATCAACCTGAACTTCCTGAAAGCCTATTCCAGCTACCAGGGGAATTTTGCTGAATTGACCGATGGAACCAGGCTGAGCATATCCCGCCGGAAAGTGAATGAATTCCGCGAAGCCGTTAAACGTTTCTCAAAATCTATTGAGTAACTCGAAGGCTATAAACAAATTTAATGCAGAAAACGATTGACACACATTATTGCAGAGACCATAGGTGCGATCATCCTGGTCGTTTTAACAACCCTTTTAATCTTCATTTGGAGAAAATATCTTCAGCTGAAACGCCGGGAGAACCAGCACCAGATGGTTGTACTGGAACAAAAGGCGCTGCAATCAATGATGAATCCACACTTTATTTTCAACGCGTTGGGATCCATTCAGAGCTATCTCCTCCAGAATAAACCGGGAGAAGCGGGATTGTACCTTTCCCAGTTTGCCCGCCTGATCAGGCAAAATTTAAGCGCCATTAACTCTCCGATGATCAACCTCGAAGAGGAAATTGACCGGTTGAAGAATTACATGGATCTTGAACGGTTAAGAATGGAAGATAAATTTGAATACGTGATTGAATTTGAAGAAGGTGTTGAAGAAGAAGAGCTGATGATCCCTTCCATGATCATTCAGCCTTTTATTGAAAATGCCGTCTGGCATGGCATGTCGGCGCTGGATAATAAAGGAACGATCCGGATCTCTTTTGCCATGCATAACCCGAAAGCCCTGAAGATTACCATTGAGGATAATGGCATCGGGATCAAACAATCCAAAGCATATGCCTCTAACAGTGAGAATCAGTTGCCTTTGGGCATGGAAATGACCCGGAAGCGACTCGAGATCATTGGTAAGAAAATGGACGTTGAGATATCCGTGGAATCTTCTGAAGCCTTCCCTGACATGACAAATCCCGGTACTCGCGTGGTGATTGTGGTGCCGGTGGGAAGATAGTGGGCAGTTGACAGTTGGCAGTAGGCAGTTGGCAAATTGCACTAGTTCTTTCAGATTGATTATCTTTATCCCGATAATTTTATTTAGCAGTAACACATTTTTAAATCCATTGGTTGAGTTGAACCTTAGGATTTGTCTTTTTATCGTTACATTCCTCTTTGCCGGAATACATCTCCCGGCGCAAAGTCCCTATATCCACCATTATACAACAGCCGATGGATTGCCTTCCAACACCGTTTATTATGTGTTTCAGGATAGTAAAAAATTCATCTGGTTTGCCACCGATGCCGGGGTGGCTCGATTCGACGGTTCTCGCTTTGATTATTTCACCAAAAAAGATGGTCTGAGCAGCAACGAGGTGGTGAGGATCCAGGAAGACTCCTTCGGCCGGATCTGGTTTTTCAATCTCAATGGGACGATCAATTTTGTCAAGCACAATAAAATCTACAATGAACGCAATGCCCCTTTCCTGGATTCTTTAAAAAGCAAGGAATTTTTTCGCAGATTTTTTCAGGATGAATATCAAACGATCTATTTTTATTATAACCATCAAGGGGATATTATTGCACTTGATTCACTGAATAATATAACAAAATACAGAATTCCTGGTAGAATGATTTATGATCACGTTTCAATGGATAGTGTAACCGGGAAGGTGGTTCGTTATTTGTCAAAGGCAGAAACTGGTGATTTTATCATATGGACTGTAGCCGGCATCTTTTTAGTAAAAGATCTTTCTAAATCTCTTAATTCAGTATCTCATGATTTCCACATAAAGGATGTATTTCCAGTTAGCAATCGGACTAGTTATGTGGTTGGCGCCCGGAAAGAGACGGGTGAATACGGCATTTATAAATATACCGATGAGTTATTGACAGATACAATTTTGTCGATGTTTGCTCTTAAAACGCATTATATCCTTATAAGCTCCATCATCGAGGACATCAACGGATTACTATGGATTTCTACGTTTGAAGAGGGTCTTTTTTGTTTACAGGATAACCGGGTTATTCAACACTTTGAAATTAAGGAGGCCCAGGCCCTGATACAGGATCATGAAAACAACATCTGGATAAGTTCGATGTGCAATGGAGTTTATAAAATCAATCCTATCCAGAATCAGGTTAAACATTATAGTCAGATAGACTATGGTGTGTCACGTATCACTGCCATGGATATTGATCCTCTAGGGGGAGTCTGGTGTACTGATGGAGTTCGGGTTTTTTTATTTCGGGACACAAGCTTTTATCAGATGGATTTTCAGAATAATGGAGGACCCTTTAACCGGATTCACCTCCTGAAAAACAACAAACTAATTGTTTGGCAGAAAGGTGCACCTTGTTATACATTTTCTGGGTTAAAAATAGATCAATCATTAAAGAAAATATTTTACAATAATGTTGTTCGTTCTTTTATGAGCTTTAAGGAGATTGTACAGAATCATTGCGGAGATGAAGTGGTTTCTTTTTTACATTTATCATTGTTAGTATTTACTCCGGAACGATTTCCCGAATATAAGAATCTTATTCACCTTCATGAGCGGATCTACAATATTTTCTATAACCCCAGCAATATACTGGTGGTGAATGCAAGTAAAAATTACATTTACAGAAACGGTTTATTTGAGATATCTAATGAGTTGTCCCGTTTTGACAACAAAATTGTTACGAATCACCTGGTTTTAAACGATTCCGTTGAACTTATTAACATTGAGGGAGAAAGTCTATTTTTATTTACCAAGGACACAATTTGTAGCTTAACAGAGCAATTCCGTTATTCATTAGATTCTCAAATTAAGCATATTGTATATGATGAGCCCAGATTGTATTTAACCTCGATTAATAACGTTTTTATTTGTGAATATCCAACGGACATTCTGAATCGTAAATCTGTCGATATTCATCCGATCGATCTAACATTCAGAAATATTCATGATATCCTGATTCAGAATGAATCACTTTATATTGCTACGGATGACGGATTGACAGTCATCCCGGATTCATTAGTCCATGACATGGACACCTATCTGCCCATTCCCTATTTCCAATCTATCCTGATTAATGACCATCTTATAGATCCTGATGAGGATCAGATTACCTTGAAAGGAAATAACAGGATCGACCTTTTTTTTGGCAGCAAAAGCTATTCGGATAAACCTGTTATCTATTCGTATATACTTGAAGGATTGGATCCTGACTGGATCACCAACAGGGGGACTAATGTGGTGTATAAGAATCTGCCACCTGGAGTGTATGTTTTTAAAATCAGGGCAAGGAAACCTACTTCAATGTGGAGTGAGCCTGTTGAATACCGGATCACCATCAAAGCAACAATTTGGCAGCATCCTCTTTTCTTTATTGGTTTATCCCTACTATTCGCAGTGATAGTTGCCCTGGTCATCATCCGGCGAAAAAACCTTCAACTGAAGCAAAGGGAGATCGACCATCAGCTGATCACACTCGAGCAGAAGGCGCTTCAGTCGATGATGAACCCACATTTCATCTTCAATGCCCTGAGTTCAATACAAAGTTACCTGCTCATGAACAAATCCCGAGAAGCCGGCTTGTATCTTTCCCAGTTTGCCAGGCTGATCAGGCAAAACCTCAGCGCCATTAATTCTCCTATGATCAGTCTCGACGAAGAGATCGACCGGTTGAAGAATTACCTCGACCTCGAACAATTGAGGATGGCCGACGGGTTTGACTATGCAATTGAACTGGATGAAAGCGTGGTGGATGAGGAGGTCACAATCCCCTCCATGATCATTCAACCATTTGCGGAGAATGCAATCATTCACGGCATTTCGCCCCTCGACAGGAAGGGGATTATCCGGATATTACTATCCATGCATTCCGAAAAATCGTTGATGATCAGCATCGAAGATAATGGAATCGGGTTGCAGCGCTCGGGCACTGTTTCGCAACGGAGTGAGAAGCATTTGAACCTGGGTATGGGGATGACCCGTAAACGTCTCGAGATCCTTGGCAAAAAGATGAATGTCGAAACTTCCGTTGAGTTCAAAGAAGCTTTTCCCGGAAGCCCCAATCCCGGAACCCGGGTAACGCTGGTGGTGCCGGTGGGGGAGTAGTGGGCAGTCCGGTTACCCCTTAACCACTACCATTCATTCAATAAACTATACCGTTGGCTCAATGGAATGGTTTTTCTGTATATTTTAATGTAAAATTGCGACAGGTTATTCTATGCTGGAATTTAAACTATAAAAGATGAAAAAGAAACTTTATCCGGGCATTTTCATGGTCGCGATCTTCATTCTATTCGCCTGTTCTGCAAGAGCACAGGTAAACGTATACCTGTTTAAACCACCCCCTACCATGTGGCATGTTGAGGACCTATGGGATCTTACATTAACAAACACACAAAATGAGACCTTGGAGGTCTATCTGAAAGCTTCAATAACGTCTGCACAGGATGGGGAGATCTTTTATGGAACGAGCGCCGTTTTTACATTACCCCCTTTGTATTCAGGAAGGGTGGATCCAAGAAGTCTGGAACCTGCTGATATAGGCTATGCGAATGACGAATACAAAGAATATGTAAGGCGGACTGGCAAGATGAGGGAAGGGACTTACCAGATCTGTGTTTTTGTATTTGATACTGATTTGGATATCGAGATTGGGAGAGATTGTTACAATCAAATCATCATGGATTTATCTCCGCCTGAACTGATAAGTCCGTTTGATGAATCAGTTATCAGCGATCCCTTTCCAATATTTATCTGGATGCCTCCCATGACCCTATCTCCTGGATTTTTTGTCTCCTATCGCATCAGGATCGTTGAATTGCTTGATGGCCAGGAGCCCATAGAGGCCATGGAGTCCAATCCTGCCTGGTTTGTTGAGAAAGGCATCAGGTCCACCTCCTTCCAGTTTCCCATTTCGGCCAGATCGATGATGCCAGGGATGAGATATGCGTGGCAGGTGACATGTGAGAATGAGAAGGAAAAAATTATCATTGGAAAGAGTGAAGTGTGGATAGTAAATTATGGCGATGACTATCAAATCAGAGTGGATTCGCTGGTAATCGTCGGGTACGAATGGGATTTTGATGATGGGTCACGCGATAAGGCCAGTAAGATGGACATAAAATATGAATGGGACTACGATGATGGGATGTTCAAAATGGCGAAAGAGAGTGATTCCATCAAGCCCTTGAAATTCTGGATGGTTGATACAACCGGGGTATTCCGAATCGTGAAGAATAATGATGATACACTGGGACGCAAACCGTGGGCGTGGGATCTTGATGAAGGAATGGATGAAATCAGGCCGGAGGTATGTGATGATGGTCAGGGTCTTGGTAGTGATGATGATTATATGCGTGTTGTTTCCTACGAATGGGACCTGGGCCCGGATGGTAAATTCAAAATGATAATGGCGAAACGACCAGGAATTAAAATTGTCACTTTTGATTCAATCGACGATCATACTGATGGACACTCTCCTGGGGGATACAATATGAAACCAATTAAATATGAATGGGATTTCGATGGTGAACGGGGTGCAATTGCTCCCTACGAGTGGGATCTGGACACGGATGGAATGTTGATTCCTGATTGGGACTTAGATCAAGACGATACTCCTGAGGATTCTCCCCGGTTTGCATTGTACGTCACAAACCCAAACCCGGGTCCGGCAAACCTGTATATAACGGGTATTACGAAAACGGCTCCCAAGTCAAAGCCCCCTGAGATTATTGCGGGGACAATGCCAATCATGATAAAAGGCGGGGACCAGGGAGTGATCACAGGCAAAATAAACATGAAGAAAACCAATATACAAGATATATGGATGGAGGTCATATTGGAAGACCAGCTAAACCCGAGATTGAACAGAACTGTAATTGAATCCAGCAACATTCGCATGAGAGTGATCCGGATGCCTGATAGTCGTAAAGCTGCTCCTGCAAAACAATCTCCCGATGCTAGACATAAGTAGGTTGACTTTAAGAACTTAAAATTTATCAACATGAAAAAAATCGGAATTTCTGTCTTCGTAGTTGCTATTTTCCTGATACCTGATACCCATGGACAGTTACCCCTGAACTTAAAAGCCCATTATACATTTGGTGGGGGGAGTGTGGATGATATCAGTGGATATAATAATCACGGCTTGATCATTGGCGCTCCTACTCCAACGACCGACCGGTGTGGAAATACAGACTGTGCCTATGCGTTTCCGGGTACCGCCACTGACTATATTGAGGTAAATCATTCGGCAGACTTTAATGTCTCACTCACCGGCGCTCTGAGCATTAGTTTATGGTATTATGGTGGGTCAGGTAGCTTAGGTGATTTTGAAGTTTTGTTCCTGAAAGAAGATGTGAATATGGCTCCTATTCAATCTGCCTGGCACCTGGCATTATATGACAATAATAATCCATGTTTCGGAAATAACTGGTCTCCAATAGTAATGAATCCAAATCCCCCTCCTGACCCCACTGACTGGCATCATGTGGTAGGCGTTTATAATAATATGAATTGGTATTTATACGTGGACGCAAGTTTAGTGGACTCAGATATCACGATGAATTACTTTATCTCCCAGTCGAACGACAACATTTTTATTGGGAAAAATTTCACGGGAAAAATAGATGATATACGATTTTACGATCGAGAATTATCCTCAACGGATGTAACGGATATATTTAACTTACCCTGTGAATGTGAACTCCTGGGAACAGATGAAATGAAGGAACAACCTGCCATAAATGTCTTTCCTAATCCAACCTCAGGTCTTGTTTATATTGAGACAAAAATCCCCGATAACCTGATACACGTTTCTGTTTTCAATATGAATGGGCAGGAACTCATAAAGCAATCCTTAAAGGGACAAAAAGCAATGATTGATTTAACTGGTTATCCGAACGGATTATACCTGGTTAAAACAACGAGTGGTAGCGGTATCCAAAAAAGGATCATTCAAAAACAGAACTGATCCAGGCGGACGTTATCCTGCATCCGGTATCATTGTCATTGCGAGCGAAGCGAAGCAACGGCATCCGTTCCCCATTCCTATGCTACCTTTTATTCAATAAACTATACCGTTCACTCAATGGAGCAGTTTTAGCCAGGGATGTGCTTTACTTTTAGGATCATAAAAACATATAGGAGACCAAAAAATGAAAAGAAAATCGTTTGCTTTAAGCCTATTGGCAATAGTTCCTTTACTTTTTGCCGTCAGCGTTCATTCACAGGTTATTGTCAAGCTTTTCCAACCACAACCCAATCAGTGGAATGTTGCCGACATGTGGAACCTGACCCTTACCAACACCTCTTCTAAAGCAATCAAGGTCTATCTGCATGGTACGGTGGAGGCCCAATCGGACGGATTGATCTTTGAAGGGAAAAGCGCTGTGTTCAGCCTTCCAGCCAATTATTCAGGACGCATTGATCCCCGCCAATTAGAACCGGCCGATGTAGGTTATGCAAATTCCGACTATGAGGAAATTGTCCTGAGAACAGGCACCATGCCGGAAGGAATCTACACCATATGCATCACTGTTAAAGATGCCGAAACTGACGAGGAACTGGGAAGAGGTTGTGTTGTACAGCCCATTACAAGTATCTCTCCACCGCAACTTTTAAATCCGGAGGATGAAGCAGAACTTACTGAACCTCTGCCGGTATTTACATGGCTACCGCCGACCCCCTTGACGGGAAATTATTCTGTGAGTTACAGTCTAAGGATAGTTGAGTTTCTGGATGGACAAGTCCCACTTGAAGCCATGGAAGCCAATCCGGCCTGGTTTACCGAGAAAAATATACCATCCACCTCTTTTCAGCTTCCCATTTCTGCAAGGCCAATGGAACCAGGAAGAAAGTACGCCTGGCAGGTGACAGCATATGGAAATAAATATGAGATTGGGAAAAGTGAGGTTTGGAGTTTTACTCTTGAGGAATCCCAATGTAATGTTGTTATAGATTCTGTTGTAGTTACTTGTAATGGCATCGATGGCATGGGTAGTGATAAATATAAAGTGACGGTATATTTTAGAAATAGAAATACGAATTGTACATCTTACTTAGGAATACCCAATCCAACAGGTTATGGGGCTCAGCCACCCACTTTTGGGTCACCTTACTTGCAAATAGTGCAGGGAGCAGCAACGATCTCTAATGTAGTACCGTCTGGCGCTGGCATTTTATCTCCCGGTAATACGACTATTACAATGGATATAGCAAATCCAATACCCAATCTAATTAACTTGCCATTAATAGTTAATATAAAGAATGGTGCTATTTGCGCTGGCATTGGATCTGATTGCACTGATTCATTTACAATAGATAGTCTGCCTCCCTGTAGATGTCATGCATGCGATACGACAACAAATCCGGAATTTCCTGGTCAGATTACCTGGGCATTAGCACAAAGTTCAACGTTATTTAATGCAGTAAATAATAACACCCTCATACTTACGCAGCCCTTATCAGTCACCCCATATTATATTATGTCTTTAAATGCGGATATTATCAACTTCAGATGGTATTCCCGAAACTCCGATTGCAAAAAGTGTAATGTCGATGATTTTTACTGGGGTACCTTGGCAAGGGGTATTGTTACTGATAATGAATTTACAACACTTGGTTCACCTCCAAGTGATGCCAACGGACCTATTCAAAACAGCCGGGCAATGTTTTGGCAAACTATTAATTATCCAGACCAGGCACTTTTCAATGGGAATGTGAAACTAGTCATTAGTCTGCCCCCTCAAACCCAGCTTAATTGTTGTAAAGATTGCTTTGAGTTCTGCGTTCGTTTTTCTGTAACTTTTGTTGATGCAGATGATATATGCAAAACATGTAGTATTATACGGTGTTATAAGGCAATACGCCCTCACTTTCAAACACTGTATGGTTATACTGATGAATGTGGTTATCCATTAATATCTAATTTGGATCAGGATCTTGAAATAGTAGACCCCGGTACATTAAAAGGAATGAAACCACAACAAACAATGATAATTGATTCCAACGGAAAAATCCAATACCCAGGCATCAAATAATAAGATGGTTTAAAATTCTCATTACTTAAAATAAAAGATATGAAAACAATAATCATAATAATAATCCTGGTTTTACATGCTTTCTTTTGCATGTCTCAAAATTGCAATTCAGTTCTCCTCAATACAGGGTATGATCATGTAAACCAAACAATTTTCCCCTGCAGTATAGTAAACAATTCAGTATTACCTGACAATCCAGTGCCTGACCCTTATTGGCGAGTCGTTCAAATGCCTTCAGGTGGCGGATGGCCTGTTACAAATACCCCTGCGCCAAGTTTTACGATCGACGATTTAGATAATAATAATTATCTCCAAAATTCACAAGCCATTTCCTTTCAGCCTGATCAGTCATTAAATTTTAATAATTCAGCTCCTGGACATGATCCAATTATTTTCGAAAGATGTTTTACTATGATAGAGAGTGATAGATTAATAATAACAGGTAAGGTAGAGTTTGATGATGCATTATGTATTACGATTGATAATAATATTTCTGTTCCAATTAATTATATTAATCAATGCAATAATCCTACTAATTGTAATGATCCTTGCCCGATATATTGGGACCCAATAACATCACAATGGTGGGGAAACAGACAACGATATTATCCTTCCATTATCAATTATACTACCCCGATATTGTCATCTGGTGACCATACAATTCAATTGAAGATGCGGAATCTTCATGGGAATCTATGCGGTGTTAAGTTTGAGGGCTTAATACATAGTGCAACTGTTCAAGATAATTTTGAATGTGATCCCTGTCCAAACTCTACCTTAGCAATCAGAAAATATTTCGATCTGAATTGTAATGAGGTTTTGGATCAAGGTGATGAACATCAGCCGGGCTGGCAGTTCGAAATCACAGATCCATCAGGGTCTGCTCAAACAATGACAACTGATTTTTATGGCTACATTTATGTCACTAATCTCCCGTCTTCTGGAACGGTCACCATTTCAGAAACTAATGCGCTTGGTTTAGCGTCGTCCACGGCTCAGTTTGTGAGCACAACATTTGGCACTGTTACAGCGCCCGGGGTGTTTGAATTTAATCTGGATGGTTCCCCCATATATAACATTGCTGTGCTGAATTCAGATTGCGCTCCACCAGGTCATATTTGTTGCATAGAGGAGGAAGTCTCAGCAATATTTGATGGAATAACATCGAATGGTGCAACTTATCCTAACAATAGTACCTCGACTATATCACTTGTTCTTAATGGAACAGGATCGGCATACACTGAAGTACGAGTAAATATGACGGCTTTTGAATTATTTGCAGAGGATGACCAGGGTAATCCTAGTACTACCTGTTTGCAATGTATTAATGATGCACTCAGTTGGGCGAGTATTATAAAAGGATACTTCCCAGACTTTACAGAGGCTGTCAGTACTTATCCTGGATATTCCTATGATACTCCATTCCATAACCCTCGCGAAATAGTATTTTCCTCACTAACCCCGGTACCTATTGCAAATAAATCGATGACTCTTAAGATACTTCTTCCCGGTAAAAACCCTATTTCCTGCTGTCATATTTTTGCAAAAATCACTCTGAAAGTAATTTTTCAAGATGTTGATTGCCATGAGTGTGAAAGTATAATTACACAGGTTATTGAAATCAAATAAAATTGGTCCAATATTCTGTAACTTTTAGATATTATGCCTAATATCAAAAAACATCCCCCAAGCAAATTATAAAAAATCATGAAGGTTTTTATAGTCATTGTCCAAATTTTAGTGATTTCACTCATATCAACTGAAGTTATCGGCCAGGATAAAAAACCATCCCACGTCCAGTTCCACGGCAGTAACACGCTTTTTGGGCAATATTCCAACATGCAGGGTATTGGATCGGAGATACCGCCATCGTTCTTCAGGAATGACCTGCAGATGACCCTCACCGTATATGATATTCCCATATCGGCAAGTTTTTTCATTACCTCCATGGAACGGGACTACAGGCAGAGTATTAATAATTTCAGGATCTATTTTGACGTAAAACAGCTGCTTAAAAATAAAGGATTAGGCAATCCAGATGACATCATCAAATCTGCCGCTCTTTCCAGTGTGAAAAGTCTCGAAACCATAACAAGCGGTCTGGAGAGCTCAAAAGATTTGCTGGATAGCGATCTTTTAAATTGCTTGACCGAACTTGAACCATTGGAACAGGGGTATGACTCAGCCGTTAAAGGATTGGTAGATGCGAAGCTGGGTGTAGGAGAGGAGGATGTGGCAAAGGCACAGGTAAAGGTGGATGAGGCAAAGGGATTGATGGATAAGGTTCAGCATAAGTCTGATTCGTTGAAGTCAAAACTGGATGAACTCCAAACAAAGTTGGACAACATCATGACCAAACTGGATCAGGCAAAAGCAAAGTATGAGGAGGTAAAGTCTCTTGTTTTTGATTCAAAGGCGGCGGAAAGAAAGGCTATGTCCTTCGCGAAAAAGTCGGTGATGTCTAAGTTCTCCAGGTTCCTGGCCAACTTTACTACCCTGGAAATCGGAAAATGCCGGCCTAACTACAGCGATCTGACACTAAAAGGCATCCCGGTCTCCGGGGTGAATATTGAATTCACTCCGGGTAATTTTTATGTGGCCTTTTCCACAGGGAAAACATTGCGGTCCATCGAACCTGATTCATCCACCTTACCCGTTTACGAACAAAAATTGTTGTTTGGGAAAATGGGAGTCGGTAAAAAACAGGGCACCCACTTTTACCTCACCTATCTGCAGGTTGCGGATAAAGAAAATTCACTCCCGCCGCCTTCTGCACTTGATTCCATTCCTCGCTTAAAACCCAGATCAAATCATGTGATCGGCACTGAATTAAAACTTGCATTCTTCAAAAAGAAACTCACCATCGAAGGGGAGGGAGCCGTCTCATTAATAACACGTGATACACAAGCCCCGGAGATACCAACTGAAGACAGCGGCATACCTTCATGGATTGCGGATATCTTTAAACCAAACATAAGCAGTTCAATTGATTATGCATATGATGTGAAAGCGAACCTCGTGTTGAAAACAACCAGGATAACAGGTGGGATGAGCATGGTAGGCCCTGGATTCTACACTCTAGGAAATCCAAACCTCCGAAATGACCGGTTGACATATCATGGCAAAATTGATCAGACCTTCGCAAAAAAACAGGTTTCGGTATCTGTGTTCTACAAACGGTATATCGATAATCTCATTTGTTTGAAGAGATCGAGATCTACCACTGTTGCGTATGGGATCACAGCCGGACTCAGATTCAGAAAACTGCCCTATCTGATGGTTACTGTGACTCCGAATTTCATGAATTCAACGAGTGATAGCTTAACCCTGAGCAATTCAGTGTGGATCATGAGTGCGATGACCGGATATGATTACAGGATCGGGAAAATGAGATCAAATACCAGCTTCAGTTTCTTCTATCAGAATACCGAATCTATTCTTGACACGATCATGAACAATTCGATGAACCAGAGCTATACCCTGAACCAGATGTTGACATTCAAAATTCCTCTGAGCCTTACAGCAGGAGCAACATATACCAAATCTGAATACAGGACTGAGAAACAAAACATCTGGTTGCTTACATTAAGTGGCACACTCAGCGCCTTTAAGAATAAGTGGCAAAACTCCCTGGGCGTGAAGTACTCAAATCAAGGGTATGAGCAGGACAAATTGGGATTTTTTCTGAATTCCAGGGCTCAATTAGGGAAGATGTTCGAATTGGAAATACGGATAGAAGATAACATATACCGGGACAATTGCTTTGCTTCGGAGAATTTCAATGAATTTATCGCCACTTCATCGTTGATCATGAAGTGGTAAGGAGGAGTTGGCATTCATTCTTAAGATCAGAAACAAAATTAGTATCAGATGAAACGTAAAATGTACACCAGGACAATAATTCTAATGGTCATCTGTATGGGAATACTATTCATTTTGCCAACAGGATGCCTCAAAGAATGCTGCAACGACCCTGCTACTCCCCCCGTTATTGCCCTTACTACGGATACGGTGACCGCCATCACCCAAACCACCGCTCAATCTGGTGGTACAATAACCTCGGATGGAGGGGATACGATTACAGCACGCGGAGTATGCTGGAGCACGGCACAATCGCCCTCCATCGCCGACAGTCTGACCTCCGACAGCATCGGGATAGGCAGTTTTACCAGTTCAATCACCGGCCTCACTGATAGCACCACCTATTTCGTCCGTGCCTATGCTATCAATCGTACCGATACAGCATATGGGAACGAGAGAACCTTCACCACCCTGGCAGGTGTGGCATTGCCTATCCTTACCACAGACCCAGTGACTGATATAACTCAAACTACTGCCACCTGTGGTGGTGTAATCACATCCGGGAAAGGGACCTTGGTTGTTACAGAAAGAGGTGTTTGTTGGAGTACTTCACCAAACCCGACGACGGCAAATAACAAGACGATAGATGGCACCGGTATAGGTACGTTTGTAAGTAATATGACCGGCCTATCAGCCAACACGACCTATTACGTGCGTGCCTATGCTACCAATAGCGTCGGTACGGGATATGGGAATGCGCAAACTTTCTCCACTCTGGCTATTCTAACACTGCCTATTCTTACAACAGATCCGTTGACTAATATTACTCAAACAACTGCCATTTCTGGTGGAAATATCACCTCCGACGGAGGATCACCGGTCACGATCAGAGGCGTTTGCTGGAGCACAGCCTCTGGTCCAACCATAAGTGATCCTCATACCACTGATGGAACGGGTACGGGAATTTTCATTAGTGAGGTCACCAACCTCCTGCCCAATACCTTTTACTATGTGAGAGCCTATGCCACCAATAGCATCGGCACTGCCTATGGGAATCAAGAAACCTGCACCACAGTTGCTGACGGCAACCCATGTCCGGGAACACCCACCGTTACATATGGTCAGGTATACAACACAGTCATGATTGGAACCCAATGCTGGCTGAAGGAAAACCTGAATTATAGTGACAATGGTACTTTTATTCCAGGAAGTCAGGATCAAACAAATAATAGCACGATTGAAAAGTATTGTTATGACGACCTTACATCGAACTGTAATGAATATGGCGGATTATACCAATGGGGTGAGATGGTTCAATATCTCAACGGAGCATCCAATACCACAACATGGAACCCACTCCCCACAGGTAACGTTCAGGGGATTTGTCCGCCAGGGTGGCATATTCCATGGAATACTGAGTGGGACCAATTGATTAATTATCTTGGTGGTGAAAATGTTGCTGGAGGAAAAATGAAAGAAACTGGTTTTACGCATTGGTTGGCTCCGAATACAGGAGCGACAAATGAAAGTGGTTTTACAGGACTTCCTGGTGGCTACAGGAATAATATGGCGTTTTTTATTGGTTTAGGTGGAAATGCTCTTTTGTGGACTATATCGGGTACCTGGGCTGCCGGCGATTGGATCGTAAATCTTAACTATTTACAGGCTTCAGTATCCTTGGGAACCCAAGATAAAGTAAGTGGTCTTAGTGTTCGCTGTGTCAAGGACTGACCCGCACGATAAGCGCAAAGCAGCAATTTGGTTCAACTAGTCGGTTGCAAGCGAAAGTCGGAAGATTTGCCTCTTGGAGTTGCAATTTTCACTACTGCACCACTTCACTATTTTTTTATAAATGTATCCTTGTTTATGACATAATTTTATCTTATATTTGAATCACTAAAAAACGCAAAAGATGGCGGTCCTCAAGCAAAATTTATTGGGAGGGCAACTTTCGGGGAAGCTGGGAGGTATGCTTGTCTTTCAGTCAAATAAGATAGTTCGTACCCGTCCCGATACATCAAAGATCAAATGGTCTGAAGCCCAGAACAAACATCGTTCCCGGTTTGCAGAGGCCAGGAACTTTGCCCGGGCCATTGTGGCAAATCCTGAGCTGAAATCCATGTACGAGGCGAAAGCCAAAAAGGGGATCGGAGCTTACCAGGTCGCTATCTCCGCTTATCTGCATTACCCGGAGGTACGAACAAACCCGGCCCTTTTTTCCGAAATTGCTTTCGACTAATTTCCATCATTCCTTTTTTCATTTACTTAGAGGAGCCTTAGAGGAGCCTTAGAGAAGACTTAGAGAAGCAATGAAGGAATACTGAAGGAATCTTAAAGGAAAACACAACGAATATCGACAGAGGTCCATGTCTTTGTGAAGTGGGCATTAACAGTAGGCAGTTGGCAGTTGGCAGTCCACAGTCCTCAGTCTTCCGTCAATAATACAATTTCTGCTCCTCCCTTAAAAATGTTTTTCATCGATATGTTCTGAGATATTAATGTTGCATAACTTTATGCAAAATTTCGTTATGAAACACCTGTTTTTTCTTTGTGCCTGCCTGTTTGGCTTTCTGGGGGGCTTTGCCCAGGGCTGGGGATGGTCCGATCCCGTCGCGCTGACCGATTCCCTGCACAACAACACGAACCTCTCTGTTCAAGTGGGTGATCCTATGGCCTTTCCCGACTCAGTTTTTGCAGTATGGGAGCTGTCAACAGATGCCCTATCCACAGCAATCTATGCCAGGAATCTGACTTCCATGGCTGATCCATTCCCATTGCTTTCACAGCAAGGCGTACACTTCAGAAACCCTAAACGTGTCCCGGTATGGGACGCTTACATTCAGTTTTATTTTTTTTACGAAACCGATATCAATGGAAACCGGGATATTTGCTATATCAGTTACAATACCGATGGTACTATTTCCGACCCGGTCCCAGTGTGCACGACGCAGACTGATGAGCGGAATTTTCAGTACAGTGAAGGAAATGTCGCCTGGCAGCGCGACGATGAGATTGTTACGCAGGAATATTCAATATGGGGCGGATTTCCTCCAGGATCGCAACCTGAAGTTCTGGATGCTGGCGAGTGCCGGAATCCAACTTTCTCAGGATTTTATTGTTCATGGGAGAAGGTAGTCAATAATGTATCTCAAGCCTGGTTTGCGTCCAGAGAATATATCTTAGGTCAATGGGTCTGGTCGCAGCCTGTACTGATCGACTCAACCAACAATAACAACCACCTATTTCTGGACGGTTTTTTATGCCCTTCTTTTTTGACCTGGCATTGCCCGTTTGGCAATCTAATCCGTTTCCCAACTCATTCATGACCTGGGCATCCGATAGTACGGGGAACATGGAAATCTATGTGAACGAAACCATGTGGGATCCAGGATGATGAGGGAACTGGTTCAACGGGGAAATTAACCACCTGCCCGAATCCTTTTTCCGAAAAAACCACCATCAGATTCAACACCCTGGATTGCGGTGCTTATCGGATGCAGGTATTTTCCTCCAACGGGAAGGAGGTTTTCTCCGGGACAGGAGAGATTCTCAAGCCCGGATTGCAGGAATTTACCTGGGATGGATGCGCTGACTGGGGAGAGAAGCTGCCAACCGGACTGTATTTGATCATAATCAGGACTGAATATCAGACCCTTCAAGGCAAAGTAATTCTTCGACACTGACCTGTTTTCCCTTCCAACCTCTCCCTTTTCGCTTCTCTTTTCAGGTATCCGGCATCCGGCATCCGGGAACTTTTTCTACCTTTGCTGTGAATTTCCTAACATACGATCTATGACCAAATTCATCGGGATACGCCACGAAGACAAGTATGAGATGGAACGCAGGGCGCCACTTACTCCCCGACATATTGAAAAACTTGTTAAGCAAAAAAAACTGGACATCATCGTTCAATCCTCCCCCAAGCGTGTATTTTCTGATGAGGAGTACATTCAGGCTGGAGCAAAAGTAGCCAAAGACCTCAGGAAGTGCTCGGTGATCTTCGGGGTGAAAGAGATTCCCCTGGACTTCTTTGAACCTCACAAAACATACGTTTTTTTCTCCCATGTTATTAAAGGGCAGTCCTATAACATGCCGATGTTGAAACGGATGATGGAGTTGAAGTGCAACCTGATAGAGTATGAAAAGGTTGTGGACGAGCAGGGCAAACGATTGATATTTTTTGGCCGCTACGCCGGTTTGGCAGGCATGATCAACTCATTATGGGCATTGGGATTGAGACTCAAAGACTACGGATTGGGCAGTAAACTGTCAAAGTTGAATCAGGCAAAAGATTACCATTCCCTGGGTGAGGCAAAAGAGGCCATATCAAAAGTGGGACAACAGATTGCCGAGGAGGGTATTGCTCCTGACCTGCGGCCCTACGTAGTAGCATTTACTGGCTATGGCAATGTCTCTTTAGGCGCCCAGGAGATGCTCAATTGGCTTCCGGTCAAAGAGATCACACCGGAGACGCTTCTGACCCTCCATCAACGGAAAAAACTCCCCGATAACCTGATCTATAAGGTAGTATTCAAAGAGGAGGATATCGTGGAGAGGGTCGACGGGAAACCATTTGATCTCCAGGATTATTACACCCATCCTGAGAACTATCGCAGCAAATTTGAAAAGTACCTTCCATTTATTTCAATACTTATCAACTGCGTTTACTGGGACCCCAGATACCCCAGGCTGGTTACGAAAGAGGCAGTGAAAAAACTCTTCATGAATGGAAGACCGAAGTTGACGGTCATTGGAGATATCAGTGTCGACGTGGAGGGTTCGATCGAATGCACCCTGAAAACGGCTACCATCGAAAACCCAATATATGTTTACCATCCTGAAACAGATACGGTTACCGATGGGCATGACAAAGATGGAATGCTGATAATGGCTGTGGATATTCTGCCTGCCGAGTTGCCTCGTGATGCCTCGGAGAGTTTTGGCGAAGTGCTAATCAACTTCATCAAACCAATCGCAGATGCCGACTTTGATGAACCTTTTGAAGATCTCGACCTTCCCAGAGCTATCAAAAAAGCGCTGATCCTGCATAATGGAGAACTAACACCCGACTATATCTATCTTGAGAAATACTTGTAGGAATTAGGAATTAGGAATTACGAATTACGAATTATATTAAATGTCACTTCAACGTCTCACGTCTCACGTCTCACGTTTCACGTCTCACGTCTCACGTCTCACGTCTCACGTCTCACGTCTCACGTCTCACGT
>CAYUZX010000045.1:0-27255 GCA_964449285.1 uncultured Prolixibacteraceae bacterium | reverse complement strand
GAAACTGTTTTGATTTTATTTTTCAATTCTGTTAAGCATCAGTCGGATCATGGCTAATTGGATCATTGTTTCACTTGTATCTGTAAGGTACTCATAGTCTTTACTAAGCCTACGGTAACTTTCGAACCAAGCGAAAGTTCGTTCAACAACCCAACGTTTAGGCAAGACCGTAAAAGCCTTTTGGTGATCACTTCTAAGAACAATTTCAAGGATCCAACCATAGAGTCTTTTCACATTGTCAATCAATTCACCTCGATAACCACCATCAGCAAATATTTTAATCAATCGTCCAAAACGACCTTTGAGCCTGCTAATAACTTCTAACGCAGACTGGCTGTCATGAATGTTGGCAGCATGTACAACCACTACCAGTAATAACCCCAAAGTGTCCGTAATAATATGTTGTTTACGTCCTTTTACTTTCTTTCCGCCATCAACACCGCGACAGACACCACCCGAACGAGATGTTTTCACAGATCGACTATCAATGCAAGCAGCACTTGGGGATTCTTTATGTCCGGCAATTTTACGTACCATATTTCGAAGCACTTCGTGGATTTCTTCAATCAATCCATTGTTTTTCCATTGTCTGTAATAGTAATAAACAGTATTCCAAGGAGCAAAATGAATTGGTAACATACGCCATTGGCAACCTGTTTTCAATAGATAGAATATTGCATTGAAAATTTCTTTTAAATCATGTTTTCGTTTACGGTTATCGTTCAAAATATTTTCAATAACTTTCCACTGATTTTCGGTTAGATTGGTTGGATCACACTTGATCACAGGAGTGATCTGCGGATACCGGATAGAGGAAATTGAAAATCCAATAACGAAACAAGCAAGGTATCTGGACAAGTTAATTGACGAATTAGCAAAAGGCAAAAAGATGGAGAAGATTTTAAGGAGAGTGTAACATGACAAACGAACTTGAACCCAAATATTCAGATATTATCTTTTACACCTCCCCCGAGGGCAATGTAAGCATTGAAGTCTTTTTTAATGATGAAACCTTTTGGCTCAACCAGAAAAGAATGAGTGAGTTGTTCGGGGTAGAAGTCAATACAATTAACTATCATTTGAAAGAAATTTTTAAAAGCGGTGAGCTTCAGGAAGTTTCAACTATTCGAAAAATTCGAATAGTTCAAAAAGAGGGTAGCCGTAGCATTCCACGGAATATTGATTTTTACAATCTGGATGCGATTATTGCTGTCGGTTACCGGGTAAATTCTTTCCAGGCGACCCAATTCCGTATCTGGAGCACCAAAACTCTCAGGGAGTTTATCGTTAAAGGCTTTGTACTAGATGACGAACGGCTGAAACAAGGAAAACGTTTCGGAAAAGATTACTTTGATGAACTTCTGGAACGTATCCGTGATATACGGGCCAGTGAAAGACGGTTTTATCAAAAAATTACGGATATTTATCAGCAGTGCAGTATCGATTATAATAAGGATGCGGAAATCACCCAGGTCTTTTTCAAGACTGTTCAAAACAAGCTACATTGGGCGATCACGGGAAAAACCGCTTCACAAATTATTGCGGTACGGGCAAATGCCTCATTACCGCATATGGGTTTGACAACCTGGAAAAATGCACCATATGGTAAAGTTTTAAAAACAGATGTTTCAATAGCGAAGAACTATCTGAACGAGGAAGAGATCAGCAGCTTGAACAGAATCGTAAATATGTATCTTGATTATGCAGAAAACCAGGCTGCTCGCCAAATTCCGATGAAAATGGCAGACTGGGTGAAAAAGCTTGATGCATTTTTGCAGTTCAACGAATATCAAATTCTGAAGGATTCCGGGACCGTGTCGCATGAAGTGGCCAAAACCTTAGCCGAGCAGGAATACGAGAAATTCAGGATCGTGCAGAATCAGTTATACGAGTCTGATTTTGACAAAGAGGTGAAAAAGATTGTTGACAAAAGCAGTTCAGGAAAAAAGAAGGGTAAGAAATAATAAATGGCAGGGATCCATACTTACCAATTCGTCGGGGAGTGCCTGACAAATTGATATTATGCGCTGATAATCTGTGCATTAAAGACTTTCGTGCAAATAAATGTAAATATCCTCAAATATTCGTGCGATAATTTGTAATTGACAATTACTATCCTTGACGTGATCAATTGATATTCAAAACATTAAAAATGATATTCTCTCGATTGTACAATTTTGCATTTATTCTGCAATATTGTACAATATCCAAGTTATTCCGTTTGAAAACCGGAATTATAATCTCATTTTTAAGCAAATATCTGTACCCCATTTGTACCTTGAATCCATAACTGACTGATCCTAAACCTGAGTTGAACTAAACAGTTATATCGTCAAGCCGGTTGATTTCGATAAATTCATGGATGCCGTTTCAGAGCTTGGATTATACTGGCTCCTGCTGAATGAACCTCCCACGAAGTGATCGGGATTTTACTTGCCAACCAGGGAAAAGGAAGTCAGGAACATAAAAAAAGTCCCGTCATTGACGGGACCAAAAATCTTAAATGATAATAATATTTAAACTATGCTAGTCTAACATTAACTGCATTTAATCCTTTTCTGCCTTCTTCCAAATCGAATGTAACTTCGTCATTCTCTCTGATACTGTCTTTGAGACCATTTGAATGTACAAAATACTCTTTTGGTGAATTTGCGTCTTTAATAAATCCGAATCCTTTCGATTCATTAAAAAATTTAACTGTTCCTTTGTTCATGATGTAATGATGTGATGTAATGATGTAAAAATGTAAATATAAATGTAAATTGTGCTGCAAAGATACGCTTATTAATTGAATTACAAGCTATAAAGTTCTTTTGCAGCGTTCTCCCATTAATAAAGTTGTACGTCCACCACCAGGATTATCCGCTCTGTAAGATCTGACTCAGGAGGGTGATGGTAAAAATCGTCAACAGAAACCAGCCTGTAATACTTTCAATCACAGAAAAATACATGGCTATTCCCCCATCGGGGAGTGTGCCAACATTGATAAAGCCAAAACTATTCAGGCTAAGAATAAAGCCATTGATAAACTTCAGGACCATAATAAAAAGCAGGTAAAAAACTACGAGTAAAAAGACAAACAGGCCCAGGATCGCTTTTCTAACCGGCGAAAGTTCCACCCATTTACTACGCTTAAAATCAATTTTCTCGTAAACATAAGGGGTAAACCTAAGTTGTAGTAACCCCATGTGAAAAATGACATTCCCAAGCAGCCGAATAATCCGTGGAAGTTTCTTCCCCGAATCAATGTATTTGGCCTTGAATCGTAAAAAATCGCTTTCCTCTTTCTCAATATCTTTTGTATATAGCTCTTTCAGACTTTTCTTGGTTTTCATATATCTGGAGAATAGGATGAATTGTCGTTTAAAATACACGTAATTCAATCCATCCCATTCTGAAAAAGTAAACATATAAATGATTGAAAAAATAACCAGCACCCACAAGGACTGGATAAGGGACTTCCCCGGGTTAGTGGCGTAATCAGAGAAAAACCTAAGAATGATGTTGAGTTTATAATTAAGATATAGATTCAGCGTAGGTTGTGTTTTAACAAGGTACTTCTGGCGACGGGTTTCGATATCTTTGATTTCGACGTAAGAAGCATTTGCCGAACCGATATCTCCCCTCCCGTGGTACATCGAGTTAAATTTATTGTAAGCGCTTATCAGGTCATTGAACATAAGTGTTTTGGTGATTTGGTCTTCACTTTTTGCCTGATACGGGATAACCAGATGGGACTGCTCTGTATAAAAAATAGCTAGCTTCTCTCCAGAGAGATTATACCAAGGGATATTTGTGTTCGATTCGGGAAAATCAAAATTTTGAACGCCAATATAATCTCTCACATAGATAGAATCGATGAGCAGAGACTTGTTGATTGTGGCATCGGTAAAATTCAAGCTATGCATAGAATCGTTTAACAAAACCAATTTATCAATGGAGCATTTATAGAGATTCATAGAAAAAAGGGTGGCAATCCCCTGGCTATAAAACTTACAATTCCTGACAATAAGTTCTCCAAATTCTTTTTCACTCAGCGCTAGCTGATAGTGAGTCAGTTCTTCATCTTCAGCTTGAAATTTAACAGGATCTCCTTTGAATACAGACCCGTTTATGATCAAGCTTCCTATTGAAGCATTCACTATGAAAGTTTTATCGAAACGGCTATTGACTACCTCAATCCTATTCAATACAACCTCTTCATTGTCAAAAACCAGATCGTCTCCGAGAATGCAATTTTCAAGATGAATAGGATAGTTACCTGACTGCGTGCAATTTAAAAAAATAAGTTTCGAGCCTGTTTCACAGCCAAGCATGTTAAGCTTCTTAAAATCCCACCCTTCAAAAACAAGTTGGGACTGCACGCCGGTATTGAAGATACAATCGTTGAAATAGATAAACTTTGGGGAGGGATTCACCGGTTTCAGTGTATAGATATAAATTAACCCCTCCTTATTTTCAAGAAACACGTCATCCTCTTCTGCAGCAATAAACTCAACATCCGTAAAGAAACATTCACTTTCATCACCTTGTAGTTGTTTGAACAACTCTTTCAAAGTCATGTGTGACTTCTCAACAATTTCCTCTTCAACAATTTCCTCCTCAAACTCTTCCTGCGCGATACTAATCAGTGAAACCGCCAGAAACAGGGGAGCAAGCGACAATGTGGTCAACCTTCGCAATGTTGTTAAGACTTCCATAAACAGATATTCAACCTTGATCTGGGTTACTTCTTTAATATCTCACTCTTCAGGTTCAATTTTCTTGTTGTATGATCATCATCAAAATCAAGCATCAGGTCTCCATTAGACTTAAACAGTTTTACAGAATTCAATAACAGCCAATTGCTTGCCGATCCAACGTAGATTCCGGAGAATATTTTCACCTCCACGTTACCGCTTTCATATTTGATGATTTTAATCCTCGCGTTATCATTCACCTTAAACCTGTCGAATATCAGTGGTTGTTCAGAGGCTGTCTTGATCACAATGATGCCACTATTGTTTTTCATGAACATCATTTTTCCAAAACTCTTATAAAAAACTCCTGCATATCCCGCAAATTCCGGGTTATGTTTATCAAACACCTCTTGAATTTGCACTCCCTTTAACTCTAACGTGTTAGCTTTTAGTAAGTTCATTGCAGCAAAGAGCCCGGCAATTGTTTTCTCGTAATTTTTTTGGACAAGTTCATCATTTGTAGTCTTCAGCACAGTTAATGCGTTGAAATCATTCCCCAGGTCATAATTAACAAAATCATGCTGGTTCATGCCTGTAGTAGCATAGAATGAACCTGTGATAATCGCATTCCCAGAATCGTCAACCGTCAGACCATAATGATCAAAGTTTTCGGCATGGCTGTATAGTTTTGCCATCGTTTTTTCTCCTTTATCATTAAATCTCGCGGCAAACATAAAATCAGACGTATGGTCTAATTTATCAATTCCTGCCTTTTGGGCCCATACCAGATCACCATTAGTATTATATTGAGCTACAAATACATCCGGAGCATTTTCGGCTATCAGCTGATATGCGCCAAAATCCAACATGCCTTCCAGGCTGCCATACATGAAGAGTTTTCCTAATGGACTAATTGCGAGGCTAAAAGCTACATCATTGCCAACTCCTATCGCTTTTTTAGCCCAAACAGTCTCCTTATTAGAGTTGAACTTAACGATAAAGAGATCCCGGCTATTGCTTGCAGAACTTAGTTGAATATCTCCAAATATTGCCTGATCAACAAAATAACCACAAACGTAGATATTCCCATCCTTATCAATCACTACATCATCAAGGATATCTGCTTTGAAACCACCTCCCTGATTAACGAGTTGCCATATCTCACTGTTAATTTCAGAAAGCTGTTCCCTGCTATCCACCAGAATGATTTCAGCACGTTCACCTTTGACCTGGTTCATAAGAATGCCAATGGGAGCTCCTTCATAAGTAGGATCAGCAACGACATACTCTTTCCCGTTCAGACTTAAAAAATCGCCTTCCTGTTTCCGGTCAAAGTGAATTGCAGTTGCCATATGCCCGGGGAATCCAAGTCCAATGACATCAATTTTTAACAAGGTCTTCACCAGGCTTGAAAAAAGGATTGAACGGTCCTCGCAATCAGAAAAAGGATAATAGAACAGCTCTTCAGCAAAAAAATAACGTTCATGGCCCTGGCTCTGCTGGTCGGTTTTATATTCAAATGCTTGTTGCACAAAACTCAGTAGAATATTTGCAGATTGAATAGCTGTTTTACCCTCCAGGATAGGTTTGAAGGCCTTAATGACCGAATTTTTGGCAGCATCACTGAAAACAGAGTTGAAATAGATCGTGACATCTGATAGTGGAACGGTCTGGTAAAATTGAATCATGACCGGATCGTAAGCGAGAGTCAATTTGTAATTAGTTCCTTCACAGGAAAACTGAAATGGTTTCCCGATAGGTTCATCAAGTGAGGTAAATGGCTTAAGAATGCGCAAATCCATCAAGATATCTGTTTCCGGGAAATCCTTATCATAGGTACTAATCTTCCCTCCGCCCCCACTCATGATGTAATAGTTCACGTTATTTATATGGAGATACTCCTTATTATAAATTGGGTACAATGCAGGTAATAATAAAAATGCCTTATCCCCTTGATATCCGATTTTTGATTTGTACCTGCAGCGGGTTAACAGGTACCACTGAAGCATGGCTTGCATCGTTTCATTATCCAGGTATAGCTTCTCCGTAAATGATTTGAGTAGCTGATAATAGGCCCAGTCATTCAGGTTTAGGCTCCGTTTCGCCTCACTAAACTGGTATATCAGATGGTTGTAGTTTGTTTGGCTCAGCTTTGACCAGTAGTTGCTAATCTCATCTGCATTAATACATACAATGGGTGGCACTTTAATCTTTTCATCCATGTCAATCTTCAGGTGTCGTCCCAAAAAATCGATATCGATAGAAACTGTTTTAAAATCAGTAGCTTCACGTTTATTGATTGCAGGCAGGATAGGGCCCTGTTGGCTGGTAAATGACTTCCTGGGAGGTGTATATTTAATCTCATCTCCCATGATTACAATTTCCTGAGTCTCTGCAACCGGCGGATCGACAGGTTTAGGTTGTTTTATATAAGAAGTGTTCTCTTCGACCTTATATGGAGAAAAGTTTTCACTTAGATATGCAGCGAACTCCTTATCTAGTTGTGTCACAAAGTCGTCGAACTTCTGCTGTGTCTCCTCTTCAAACTTATTGTACTTCTCCCGGATCTGGATTTTGAAATCTTCAAATGTCTGAGCGTTAAGAGAAGAGGTAGCCCAGAATGCAGTTCCAATAATAGTCAGAGTAAATATTCTTCTAAACATCACTAAAAGTCAAGAATTTTATCAAGTGCTTCAGCGTTTAATTTTGTTTTTTCTTTTAACTCCTGGCGGATGACATCTTTCGACATGGCAATTGCCTTTTCGTAGCTGTAGGCAATGGTGATAAATACCTCCGTATTATCTTTCAAACTTTTTGATGCCTCGAACAAAATAAGTGTACGTCCCAGTTTTGATCCAATGATTGATTTAAAGGTCCCAACAGTTTCCGTTATTGAAACCGCATCGTCTGAACTAAGTTGTGAATTGGCCAGGTTTGTCTCAACAAGTCCGGCTACTTCTGTCCCAATCTGCCCTACGAGGTTGATCTTGGCCACTTCATTTGCCTGTAACTTAGCAACAGAGTGCGACTCACCAGTGGACCGTGCATCTGCAACAAAGTAGGCGGGGTATCCATCAGCGCCCTTCTGATATCTCGTCATCCAGGCATCTTCAATTTGCTTGTCCATCGGTTTCTGGCCAGGGCTGACTTTAAACCCTTCCTTACTCAGTGTTTTTGCCTCTTTGCGAGCTTCTTTCAGCGCTTTTTGTTGAATCTCCTTCTTGATCTCTTTCGTGTCTTGTGCAATGGAAGGTGCGATAAATAAAAACGACAGAAGAAAACAGAAGATCGTAATGCCCTTTTTCATATTTTTTGTTGTTAAAGATTAATAATTATTGAATATTTTTCTCAAATCTAAGAAATTAATTGGCCTGCACGCCACTCCTGTGACGGATTTGAAAGTTTTTAGAATTAATATAAATAAAATTTTCTGTATTTATTGTGAATAACAGGATGGATTTTCATTATGCTGATGTACCAGATTTTCCTTATTATTTGTAATCACTATAAATTGAAAGGAAAACATGGGTACTATATTTGTAGGTTCTTAGGTTTCCCTTAAATTGCGGTAGCAAATCATTATTCACTAAAACTACTCCTATATGACCTCTTTACGTACCGCACTTATTCTTCTTTTAGTTATTTTATCCGGACATTTTGGCTTTACTCAAAAAGTAGAGTGTTTTGTCCTGAAAGCTCCGGAAAAACCGTTTTACGATATACAAAAGATAGGTGTTCTAGAATTCTCCTGTACCAACAATTCCAGAATGAACAAAATCATGACCGATTATATCGTGGCGGACCTGCTGGATCAATTCCGTGGGATCTATGATAGACAGAGCCAACTTTGGGGATTACAAAAAGGAAAAGATGGCCAGACATTTGTGCGGGGTGTAAAAACAGATTTTTACCAGGTTGTTGAACGGGAGCAGATAGAAAAAGTTTTGCGCGAGCAGCGATTTTCATTAAGCGGAGCGCTGGATGAAAACTCCGCGGCTGAGGTCGGCAAGATACTTGGACTGGATGTGATTATCATGGGGAACATCACCTATACGCATGTGGATGAAAAAGGCTCCAATGTACTCAGTTTAACCACTACAAGCACCAGTTCTAATTGCCTGAAACGCACCGTAACCGCCAATGGCACGATGAAAATCGTATCAGTAAAGACTGCCCAGGTTGTTGGAACGAAAAATGCGCAGGCCTCCTTCTATGACAGGAAATGCGATGATCAGCGGTCGGGACTGAAAAAGGCTGATCAGTTGGCTGAGTCTTGCATGAAACAGTTGGCGAGAGAGTTTACTGATTACTTTACGCCAGGTTACGAATTTATTACTTACGATTTTGAGAAGGTAAAACTGAAAGAGTTCAAGGAGCAGAGCAAGGAGGCAATCGATTTCGCTCAAAACGGAGATATTGACAGGGCTTTCCCAATTGCCTATGCTATATTTGAAGCAGATTCTTACAACCCTAAAACAGCCTATAACCTGGGAGCGCTCTATGAAATGGTAGGTGCATATCAGGATGCCCTTGAATATTACACGATTGCATATGAAATTGACTACACCAATGTAAAATATCAGAAGGCCGCTGAACGGGCCAAAGTAGGTATTCAACTGGCTGAATATCTGGATAATATAGGAAGGCCCATTCAGCCTTACGCCTTTGAGGGAGACTCAGATGCCCTGGTTGACCGGGTGCAGATGAAAGGCAGCAGCGCCGACAGAGTCATGGTCTATGAATTACCTGACAAGGACTCTGAAGTTATTGCGAAAATTCCAGGAGGAATAGAGTTGAAAACGATCGAGCAGAGTGGAAACTTTATCAAAGTCCAGCTCAGGGGCAGCCAAATGGGCTTTGTCCACAAATCAGATATCAAGTAATCAGTTAATCAAACTGGCATGAACGTACTCACCAGAATCGCTCTTCTATTTTCGATAATTACTGGTTTATCCATTTCAAACATCAAGGCACAACAGCCAGGATGGGTGGATTATCAACAACGACAATTGAAATATCCTGAATCAGAATTTCTTGTTGGTTTTGTATCCGGTTCCAATACAAAGAACGAAGATCCGGAAAAGTTGATGAATAGCTATGAAGCCCTGGCGAAAGAGAAAGTACTTCAAAGCATCATCGTCAGTATTGAAACCAATAATGAATATGTTGCATCCAACGTCAATGGAAAATCAAACGAGGAATTTCTCTCAAAAACCGTATCTATTTCAAAAGCAAAGATCAACGGTTTGAGATCAGCGCGATATTACGATAAGAAGAACAACCAGGTTTATGCCCTGGTATATGTAAATATAAAAGAGCTCGTTTTTTACTATAAGAATTTGATTAGCTCTAACCTCATAACGCTGAAGGAAAAGCAACAAGAAGGCAGAGAATATCTCGATACTGGCGATAAAGAAAATGCATTACGGAGTTTCTATGAAGGGATGCCGTTGTTATCCCAGATTGAGGAGGCACAGATGCTGCTAATTGCCCTGAATAAAAAGATGATGGTAGATCAGGATATGGGAGCAGTCATGAATATCAGGCGAGAACTCAATAAAGAGATCCATGCACTCCAACAATCGAAAGAGCTTAATATGAGTGAAGCAGCGTATTTCGTTGCGTATGGCTTGTTTGTTCAAATAAAGGAGATTGACAGTTGGATATCTCTTAGCCCTTTTTCGTATGAAAATACTGATCTCAGCAGCTCATTCAGTTCCAAGTGGCAAGATGACCTTTCAGATGCGTTGGTAAAAGCCGGAAAGTATACCATTAAAGATATTTCAACATCTACCGAAAACGGCTTTGTTGTGGGAGGAAATTACTGGCAGGAAGGTGATAACCTAAGAATTCAAGCGCGTGCAACCAGGCATGGAGAGATACAAGCAGTCTCACAGGGGACCATTCCTATCGTTTGGCTTAAGGGTGAAAAAATTAGCTATGTCCCTTCTCAAATGGAAAAGATTAACTTATTGAAAGAGATAAAACTTAAAGCAATCAATGCCAGCCAAACTGAAAAACGAGGCAAAGCAAGTTCTTCCCCGCTTGAAGTACAGGTGATGGTTATGGAAAATAGCGCTCTGAAACCCTTATCGAATGTGCCAGTTAAATTTGTTTTAAAACAGACTGGGAAAGTGCTTTGCCATGGGAATAGTAATGAGCAGGGCGTGGCACAAGGATTCCTGCCTGGAATTCAAGCCAGCTCGCCCATTGTTGAAATCGATGCCCTTGTTGATATTGCCACCTTTGCTGACCTTGACACAAATACAGCCTTCTATGCTCTTGTTAACCAACAAAACACTATTCTTCCGGCCTCCTTCCAGATCACTATGGAACACCAGCTCATTTATCTTATAAGCAATGAGATTCTTGGCAGATACCCATTGGAGATAAAAACGATTGAGCCTGTGATAAAACAATATTTTTCCGACAAAGGATATTATTTTACTGGCATCCCTGACGATGCCGATTATACGATTCATGTTGAAGCCTCCACAACTACCGGTAATGTGTATAATGGCATCTATTTCTCATTTGTTGATGCCAACCTCTCGATCGTCGAGCAGGCTTCAGGGGACGAAGTATTTAAAACTCATATCGATCAGGTCAAAGGAGGTGGAAGCGATTTTTCAAAAGCCGGGAAAAAAGCATTTGTCATCACTGCTGACAAGTTGAAAGAAAAGTTACAAACCAGCGGCTTTTGACATCCGCCAATTTCTTTCTTCTTGTATCCTTTGTCGGACATCCTTTGGATCACCTTGTACTTCATTCGGCCAATTAATAGCGTCCAAAAGTTTTCATATAATTTATTTAGAATAAAAATAAATAATTTTTTATCTTTGTCAAAACTTCATTTTACGCGGATCGGTTTTACAGATTAATAATCAGTTAAAATAAATCCTTTCATTATGATCATAGGCATTTTAAAAGAGGAACTTCCCGAACGCCGGGTATCCATGCTTCCAGAAACAGTGGCTACACTCTGCAAGATGAATGTCCCGGTTCTTGTTGAGGCAGGTGCAGGACTTACTGCATATGCATCGAATGATGCCTATGAGCTGGCAGGGGCTCAGCTCGCTTCAAAAGAGGAAGTTCTGGAAAAAGCAGGAATGATTGTCAAGGTCAATGCTCCGACGGAGGAGGAGGTTGGCAGGTTAAAAGATGGCCAGATTTTCCTGGCTGCTTTCAATCCACTCTTCAACAAAGAGCTTGTAAGTAAGCTTGCTGAAAAGAGAGTGATCAGTTTCAGTATGGATGTCATTCCCCGCACCACCCGTGCCCAGGCGATGGATATTCTCTCTTCCATGGCTACCATATCAGGATACAAGGCAGTCCTGGCAGCGGCCCAGCTTCTGCCAAAATTTTTCCCGATGTTTATGACAGCTGCTGGCACGATTAAACCAGCTAAGGTATTGATTCTCGGAGCGGGAGTTGCCGGGCTTCAGGCAGTTGCAACCGCCCGTAAACTGGGAGCTGTAGTTGAGGTATTTGATGTACGTGCTGCTGTGAAGGAAGAGGTTATGGGCCTCGGGGCAAAGTTCGTTGAAGTGGGTGGTGCGACTGATGACAAGGCAGCAGGTGGTTACGCGGTGGAACAAACGAAAGAGTACAAGGAGAAACAGGCACAGGCAATACATGATCATGCTGTGAAATCGGATGTTGTGATCTGTACGGCTCAGATCCCCGGTAAAAAAGCCCCTGTACTTCTCACGAAAGACACACTGGAAGGAATGATGCCAGGCAGTGTAATCATTGACCTGGCTGCATCTTCGGGAGGAAACAGTGCATTGACAAGGGATAATGAGGTTATTGATCACAACGGCGTTAAAATTGTCGGCGAATCTTCATTCCCCGTCAGTATGCCTTCAGACGCCAGTAAAATGTTTGGCAAAAACGTATTTAACTTTCTGAAGCTGATGTATAACAGCAAGGATGAATTTCAACTGAATTGGGATGACGACCTGATCCGTGGGACTTGTGTGACCAGGGATGGAGAGGTTGTTCATGAGCGGGTTAAGGAAGTTATGAACTCATAAACATTGAAACAATGGATGACGCATTACGATTTTTCTACGACAACAGGGAGGCGATCTTTATCATCATCCTGTCGATCTTTTTAGGCATTGAGGTCATATCACATGTCCCTGCCGTATTACACACACCGCTTATGTCGGGAGCAAACGCAATACATGGCGTAGTTGTCATTGGCGCCATCATTGTGATGGGGCATGCAGATAACATCCTCGCCATGGTACTGGGTTTCATTGCTGTAGTACTTGGGACATTAAATGTGGTTGGCGGGTTTGTCGTGACCGACCGCATGCTTGAGATGTTTAAAAAGAGGAAAACTAAAAACTAACAGCCATGGAAATGTTCTCATCACAGATCAGCATACTTGAAATGTCATACATCCTGGCCTCTGTCCTCTTTGTGCTGGGATTGAAGAAACTCAGCCATCCTGCAACAGCCCGCAATGGGAACCTTTGGGCAGCAGGCGGGATGCTTCTGGCAATCATTTTCACAATTCTTTTCCATAAAAAAGATGGGGCGCATATCGGGAATATTCACTGGATTCTAGTAGCCCTTTTCATCGGAACAGTGGTTGGGTGGCTTGTTGCGAAAAAAGTCAAAATGACAGCGATGCCGCAGATGGTTTCGCTTTTTAATGGGATGGGTGGCGCCTGTGCTGCCCTTATCTCCCTGATGGAATTTCCTCATATCCCTGCAGAGTTAATTGGCCGCCATGGAATGCTCAATGGAGAAACCTTTACGATCCTTATGGGTTTGATGATTGGAAGTGTCTCTTTTTCAGGAAGTATGATTGCTTTTGGGAAGCTGGACGATAAAATTGGAGACATCAAGACTAAACTGATGCGCTATTTTAACCTGGCGTTTCTTGTCCTCCTGGTCGCAATGATCGTTTTTATCTTGTTAATGCCAGAGAAGCCTGAGATGATCTGGATCTATCTGTTTGCTGCACTTGCTCTTGTTTATGGGATCACATTTGTAATGCCTATCGGAGGGGCTGATATGCCTGTGGTCATCTCGCTTTTGAACTCCTTTACCGGGGTTGCTGCTGCATTCGGAGGTTTTCTGTACAATAACCAGGCGATGCTGACTGGAGGGATTCTGGTTGGCTCATCCGGAACTATCCTAACCATCCTGATGTGCAAAGCTATGAACCGATCTCTCTTGAATGTCATCATCGGGGCATTTGGTGGAAGTACAGCAGGTGTTTCCGACAATGGTGATAAAACCGTTAAAGAGATCTCTCTTAGCGATGCGGCTGTTCTATTAAGCTATTCCCAAAAAGTATTAATTGTTCCCGGATATGGCCTTGCAGTTGCTCAGGCACAACACCTTTGCCATGAGCTGGATGACCTCCTAACCAGTAAGGGAGTTGAGGTGAAATACGGTATTCATCCAGTTGCCGGCCGGATGCCAGGTCACATGAATGTTCTTCTGGCTGAAGCCGATGTCCCCTATGAGAAGTTAACGGAGATGGAGGATGCCAATAAAGAGATGAACAGTACCGATGTTGTCATTGTTGTTGGGGCAAATGATGTAGTAAACCCTGCAGCCGAAGATGATCCTGCCAGTCCTATTTATGGGATGCCCGTCATCAAAGCCTGGGAGGCAAAAAATGTCATCGTGATGAAACGCAGTATGGCCAAAGGGTATGCAGCCATTGAGAATAACCTGTTTTATCACCCTAAAAACCGGATGCTGTTCGGAGATGCGAAAGCTTCAATGCAGAAACTTATAGCAGAGATAAAGAATCTTTAAATCCAATGTATACTAACTATAAGGAAGAAGCTATCGAATTACAAATGAATTGGAACCGGGGTTAAATAAGCAGGCGTAACCGGATATTAAAAAGCAGGGGCCCCCGATCCGGTTGCCCCTGCTTTTTAATAGTGGTTGGGTTACTCCTTGATCAAACCCTGAGCAACTGAGTCAGCGTGTGCTTCTTCAGCCTGGGCAATTGCAATGGAGTCAGCAATTCTTTGCTGCTCTGCCTGTACCATTGCTAATGAGTCAGCAACACGGATTGAGTCAGCGATTCTCGTTTCTTCTTGTTCTTTTGCACTGGGGCCGCAAGCATATAATAAAGCTACAGCACCAATTACTAATAAGGTTGCAATTTTTTTCATCTGTTATAGATTTTTTGAATTCGTTGCAAAAATACTCTTTCAAAGGGGTTCGCTCCAAATTTTCGGGCTACTATTTTTAACATTTTTTAACATTTTCATGTAATTAGCTGATTTATAGTATGATTAGTTTTTAACATTATTTGAGTTAAAATACCTATTTTTGGCAATTACATGTCACGTTTTACAGTATGTTAGTCCCTCTTGCAGAGCAGTTGAGACCGGAAAACCTGGATGAGTACCTGGGCCAGGAACATCTCGTTGGGGATAATGCTATTCTACGTCAAGCAATTGAGGCTGGAAATGTGCCATCCATGATTCTTTGGGGCCCTCCCGGTGTTGGTAAAACAACATTGGCTTATATTATTTCAAAGCAATTAAACAGGACCTTCTATACTCTCAGTGCCGTTAGCTCGGGCGTTAAGGATGTGCGTGAGATCATTTCCAGCGCCACAAAGAGCAGAGAGAGTCCTTTCCTATTTATTGACGAGATACACCGTTTCAGTAAATCCCAGCAGGATGCCCTGCTAGGGGCTGTCGAGAAAGGGATTGTGACATTCATTGGGGCGACCACCGAGAATCCCTCGTTTGAAGTGATCTCTCCCCTCCTATCCCGCTGTCAGGTTTATATCCTCAAAGGCCTTGAGGAAGAGCAGCTGATCCGCTTGATGAACCAGGGAAAAGAGAGGCTTGAGCATTCGCTTGGCATTACCATACGGATTGATGAAACTGAAGCTCTGCTGCGAATTTCAGGTGGGGATGCACGAAAACTACTGAATGCATTGGAACTCGTTTCAACTACCGCTTCCAGGAAAGATTCGTTAGTTATCATCACGAATGAACTTACCCTCGGGATCATTCAGCAAAACCTGGCTATATACGACAAAGGTGGCGAGATGCACTACGATATCATCTCAGCCTTCATCAAATCCATAAGGGGTAGTGACCCTAATGCTGCAGTTTATTGGCTTGCCCGCATGGTTGCCGCTGGAGAAGACCCCAAATTCATCGCCCGCCGTATGGTGATCCTTGCATCTGAAGATATCGGGAATGCCAATCCTAATGCGCTTTTACTTGCTACCTCGTGTTTCCAGGCCATTGATCTAATCGGCTATCCTGAATGCGATCTGATCCTGTCACAAACAGCTATCTACCTGGCATGTAGCATTAAAAGCAACGCATCATACCTGGCTATCAGGGAAGCATCTAACACGTTGAAAACACATGGAGACCTTCCGGTTCCACTGCACATCCGCAATGCCCCTACAAAATTGATGAAGAATATCGGATACGGAAAAGATTATAAGTATGCACACGATTATAATCAGAACTTTGTAGATCTGGAGTTCCTTCCTGAGAAGATTTCAGGAACGACTTTTTATAGCCCTCAGGAGAATCCGAGGGAAAAAGAACTCAGAACCCACTTGAAAGCGTTATGGGGAAAGCGTTACAAATATTGAGGGAGGTAAAAGGGAAGAGGTTTGTACTTGATCGTTTTTTGATCGTTAGAGAATTGGGGATTGTTTATTATTTGTTATTTGGAATTTGATTATTGATAATTTTACCATTATGGTATTCCTTGATATCCCGAAAATTAAGTTTGCCGATAGCGGCAACTTTTTATTGATTGCAGGTCCTTGCGTCGTTGAAAACGAAACCATGCCCTTACAAATAGCAGAGAGGATCCAGAAAATCTGCGACACCTACAAGATTCCATTCATTTTCAAAGCGTCCTACAAAAAGGCAAACCGCTCGCGTTCCGACTCTTTTTCGGGGATCGGAGACGAAAAAGCATTAAAGGTGATCCGGAAGGTTGGAGAGACGTTAACTATTCCGGTAATCACCGACGTCCATACAGAGAAGGAGACGGAGATCGCTGTTGAATTTGTTGATATCCTTCAGATTCCTGCTTTTCTCTGTCGTCAAACAGAGCTATTGATTACAGCAGGAAAAACAGGCAAGCCTGTCAATATTAAAAAAGGTCAGTTTGTGTCGGCCGGCTCTATGAAGTTCGCCATCGAAAAAATTTACCAGACAGGGAATAAGCAAGTGATGTTAACTGAGCGGGGGACAACCTTTGGTTACAACGATCTCGTTATCGATTTCCGCAACATCCCTGATATGCAAAAGTTTGATGTCCCGGTAATTGTGGATGTCACCCACTCGCTTCAACAACCCAATCAAACGAGTGGGATTACGGGAGGGCGGCCTGATCTCATCTCAACAATAGCACGTGCTTCCATCGCTGCCGGTGCCGACGGTATTTTCCTTGAGACCCATCCAAACCCGGCCCAGGCCCGTTCCGATGGTGCCAACATGCTCAGGTTGGATTTACTTGAGAGTGTGGTTGAAACACTTGTGAGGATCAGGAAAGCACTTTAAGGTTTCCGTTTGATCAGTCAATAGAAATCTCTTTGATTCCACCGGTTTTCTCATGAAAGTTTACTTTCCACTTTGAAGCCGGTAGATAAGTAACAACACCCAACTGGTTAATCAGACATTGGGTCTCAGTCGCTGCACCATCATTCTGTTTCACGCTAACCCTTGCCAATTCAGGGATCCGATAATAGAACCCCTGTGTTTTATTCTCTTCCTGTGCCCTGTTCAGGTAACTGGCCACCTGGTTGGTATTCCCAATACGTTGAACGTTGATGGTGACGGCCCTGCCTCCCATCTCATCCAGATCCATGATGCCTCGATTCGACAAGAATTTGAATATCGGGATATCTGTATTGATCTGATTAGGAAGCGGAATGTACTTATACTCGTAAGTATGGCTCTTCTGGATACTGATCCCAGTAAATAACTTCATGTATTCCTTTTCCAGGAGCTTTAACTGGGTATCCATGTATTCCAGTGTCTCCTGATTATAACTTACTTCCTGATATCCGGTAAGCAGGTTGAACCTGTTTTCCTTGATCTTGGAAATAAAATCTGCTGCCTCCCTGGCTTTTTGTTCTGGCGATTTCTCAACTATCGTCCGTTTCAAATATTGACGCTCGAGCGTAAGCGTATCAATACTGACCTTTCGGATAATGGTATCCACCTTTTCAAATACGCTGATATCGGCATAATACTTAAATATCTCCGGGAACACATCCTTTTCAGAGAGGGTAATCCCATCGTTATCGTTGAGAATGTGGATGATTTTTTCTGTGGCATCTACTGCATTGGATAGGGTTCCAACGATCAGTCCGGATTCATTAAGGCTTAACAGTCCAGCTTTTTCAGTCTTGGAAAGCTTCTCTCCCAGCACGACAAAGTAGTATTGTTCCGGATCTGGTTCAGCCGAGGTAGTGATATTGATTCCACTGATCCTGTATTCCACGGAATTAGCTATAACCACATTCTGCAATCCAAGATAGCGAAGGGCATATTCTGAATATGGACCCTTATAATTTTCGACCCGGTCAATCACCACCTCTATATTCACAACAGTTCGTGGAAGAGCGTAAAAAATCCCTTCCTGGGAAATGGGTACCGCCGATTGGTTGATATGATAAACACTGATCTGCCCTTGAGAAAGGATAGAAATTAACAGACCGATGAATAGTATAGATCTCTGATAAAATACCGTATTCTTCATGATATCAAGTTTTTAAGATTAACGCATAAACAGTAACTCCCTGTATTTCGGAAGAGGCCATAGTTCATCGTCGACAAGCATTTCCAGTTTATCAACATGATAACGGATCTTGTCAAAATAGGGGAAAACGTCAAAGCAGTATGCGTTTGCTTTTGTCTCTACATCTTCTATTTTGTTGGCTACTTTTCGCTCCTCAATCATATTATGCACATAGGTCTTAATTTTATCTACATGTTCCGAGATTTCGGTAATGGTCTCCATCTGATTGTGAGATAGCTTACCATACGTTTGATAATCAAGCACCTGCTTTAACCCTTTTACATTCTCGATCAATGTGTTTTGATATTTGATCGCAATCGGGATGATATGGTTGGTGGAGAGATCGCCAAGGACACGTGATTCGATCTGGATCTTTTTTGTATAGTTTTCCAACCGAATTTCATACCGGGCTTCCAGTTCCCTTTCCGTAAGCACCTTGTTCTCTCCAAAAAGCATCTTCGTTTTAGGAGACACGAAGGCTTTTACAGCTTCGGGTGTAGTTTGGAAGTTCGAGAGTTTCCGTTTAACCGATTCCTTCATCCATTCTTCGCCGTAATTATTCCCTTCAAAGCGAATGTTCTTAGATTCAATAACGTACCGTTTCAACACCTGAAAGATCGCATCATCTTTCTTTATTTTTTTTGCGATCAGGCCATCTACTTCTATTTTGAACTTTTTCAGCTGGTCTGCTACGATAAGGTTGATGGTTACCATGGCCGGAGCGCAAGTATGGGATGATCCAACAGCACGGAACTCGAATTTATTTCCGGTGAAGGCGAATGGAGATGTTCTGTTCCGATCGGTATTATCCAGCAATATTTCCGGAATCTTTGGAAAGTTTTTTAGCAATCCGGTATCGCCATCAGTCCTGATCTTGATCTTTTTATCACTCTTCTCGATGATATTGAGCAACTGCGTAAGTTGTGCCCCGATGAAAGCTGAGATAATAGCTGGTGGCGCTTCGTTGGCGCCCAGGCGGTGATCATTCCCGGGAGAAGCGATGATTGCCCTGATGAGGTCTGCATGCTCATGAACTGCTTTTATGGTATTCACCAGGAATGTAAGGAAACGCAGGTTGCTCTTCGGCGTTTTACCCGGAGAGAGAAGATTTTCACCTGTATTGGTCGCTAACGACCAGTTGTTATGCTTTCCCGAACCGTTAACCCCTGCATAGGGCTTCTCATGAAGAAGTACGTTAAAATCATGGCGCTTTGCCACTTTTTCTAACAGGTGCATTAGAAGCTGGTTATGATCGACTGAGAGGTTAGCCTCTTCAAACACCGGTGCACATTCAAACTGATTGGGGGCTACTTCATTATGGCGGGTTTTTACCGGAACTCCAAGTCGATGTGCTTCCAGTTCAAAGTCCTGCATAAAGGTTATTACACGTTGAGGAATCGTTCCAAAGTAATGATCTTCCAACTGCTGGTCCTTGGCAGACGAATGCCCAAACAGCGTCCGTCCGGTCAGCATCAGATCAGGCCGTGCCTGGAAAAGCGCCTCATCCACCAGGAAATACTCCTGTTCCCAGCCGAGGGTAGCGAATACTTTTGACACATCTTTATCAAAATAGTGGCAAACATCCACAGCTGCTTTGTCAATAGCATACAGTGCCTTTAGTAACGGCGTTTTGAAGTCGAGAGCCTCACCGGTATAGGATACGAATACCGTTGGGATACAAAGTGTCCGATCCATGATAAAGGCAGGAGAAGTAGGATCCCATGCGGTATAGCCTCTTGCTTCGAATGTGCTGCGGATGCCACCACTTGGGAAACTGGAAGCATCAGGCTCCTGCTGAGTCAGCTCAATACCCCTGAATTTCTCAATTCCTGTACCGCCTTCTACTGGGTCGATAAATGCATCATGTTTTTCTGCTGTCGCTCCTGTAAGTGGCAGAAACCAGTGTGTATAATGGGTTGCACCCAGGTTTATCGCCCACGATTTCATCCCTGCAGCCACCTGGTCGGCAATCCTACGGTCGATCTTAATCCCTTTTTCTATTGCATTCATCACCTGCCGGAAAGCCTCCTCAGTCAGGTATTCCCGCATAGCAATATTATTGAAGGTCAGTTCTCCAAAATATTCAGAAGCCCTCCTGTCGGGGAAGACAACAGTCTTTCTCGACCGGCACATGGCTGACTGTAAGGCTATAAAACGTATGTTGTTCATTATCGCTCCAAATTTAATGTTGTAAATCTCTTTGGCCCACGGTCTGAGATCCGCGAATCGATACAATAAATAATCCCACAAATGTAATTAATCCATTTAAAATTAAGAGCTCGAAACCGAACTTATAACCAAATAATAATTCACTGGAATAGGTGCTGAGAACATAGCAGATAATAGGTGAAATTATCGCTATCAATGGGACAAACCGGTCTTTTACCTGTCGTTTCATGAAGAGGCCGAATGCGTAAAGACCTAGCAGGGGGCCATAAGTATAACCTGCAATAGTAAAAAGTTTGTCGATGACAGCTCTGTCGTTGATCGCTCTGAAAAGTACAATAACAAGCAACAATATGATGGCAAAAGCGATGTGAACCAAATAACGGATATTCTCTTTGTTTTTCTCCGTGAGTAAACCCTCTTTATCCATGCCTAAAAAATCGATGCTGAAAGAAGTAGTCAGGGACGTTAATGCACCATCAGCACTTGGATAAGCGGCAGAGATTAGTCCGATGATAAAGACGATTCCCGACACAGGCCCAAGGTGTTGAATTGCAATTATCGGGAAGAGATCATCTGAGCGTGCAGGCATCTCCAATCCTTTGAATTTTGCAAACAGGTAGAGTGAAGCACCCAAAAAAAGGAAGAGGAAATTGACAAACATCAATACGATCGAGAAGGAGAACATATTCTTCTGGGCATCTTTTAACGACTTGCAACTCAAATTCTTTTGCATCATCTCCTGGTCGAGCCCGGTCATCACGATAGCGATGAAAGCGCCGCTGAGTATTCCTTTCAGAAAATACCCTTTGTCAGCCCACTCGTTAAAGAACA
The DNA here is from genome assembly GCA_964449285.1 of uncultured Prolixibacteraceae bacterium. GTDB lineage: Bacteria > Bacteroidota > Bacteroidia > Bacteroidales > FEN-979 > QYOJ01. Next base: position 5,800 of record CAYUZX010000045.1, on the reverse strand, counting down.
TCGTTGAGTAATCGCTTTCAAAAACGGCGCTGGTCATTCCACCGAATGTCATGCCCATATTTTTAGCGATCAGGTAGATTGAGAGTCCGAGGGCAAAAAGCATAAATGTTGTCTGCACGGTATCGGTCCAGATGATTGTCTTGATCCCGCCCTTGAAAGTGTAAAGAAGTATCAGGATGATGAAGATCGAGGTGGTCACCCAGAACGGAATTCCCCAGGCATCGAACACAAAGATTTGCAACACATTTACTACCAAAAACATCCGAAAAGATGCTCCGATCACACGGGAGAGGATAAAGTAGAAAGCCCCTGTTTTGTATGACCAGAAGCCGAAACGGGTCTCCAGGTACGAATAAATTGAGGTTAGGTTCAGCTTGTAGTAGAGTGGCAACAACACCGTTGCAATAACGACATACCCGATGAGGTATCCGAATACAACCATCATGTAAGAGAACTGCGTATCTCCTACCCAACCGGGAACCGACATGAATGTAACTCCGGAGAGGGAGGCACCGATCATCCCGTAGGCTACCACGACCCAGGGCGACTCCTTATTTCCGATAAAGAATGACCGGTTGGTTGCGCGTCGGGCAGTGATAAACGTGATAATAAAGAGTAATGCTGTGTAAGCGAGGAATATCGTTAGGATCAGGGATGGAGTCATGCCTTTTAGGTGGTAAGATGGGGAGGTGGAGAGAGATTTTCCTTTGATTGCATACTGCCAGCTATGGAGCGCGAACGGATCACGGACTCAGTAAAAGCGTTCAAATCGGGAAAGGCGAAATCAATGAGTTTGTAGCCTTTTCGCAGGTCGGACTTGTTTTCAGAAAGAAAGACCGTTTTCATCCCGAGTCGGCGACCAAATAACATGTCGGAGAGAGAGTCACCAGCCATTACCGATTGGCGAAAACGGATTGCAGGGAACTCTTTTTTAGCTTTCAGGCCCATGCCAACATTAGGTTTTCGCATGAACGCCCCCTCCTTTTCAAGGTGAGGCGAATAATAGATCGCATCGATGCGCCCCCCTTGCTTCCTGACATCGTTGATGAGATTTGAATGGACCTTAGTCAACTCATCTACTTTCATAATCCCTTTGCCAATACCCTGCTGGTTACTTACCACAACCACAGGCCCAAAAATTCCAGACAGGATTTTCAGGGAATCCATCACCCCGGGCAACCAAACAAACTTATCCCACTGTGTCACGTATCCATCCACAATCCGCCTGTTCAGCACGCCATCACGATCCAGGAACAACGACCATCTGTTGTCAATCAATAAATCGCTTAAAATCATCCTGTGCCTGTTTAAACGTTTCGGGGATACCAATATCAAGGAAATATGCTTTTGAAGGGAATCCGAACATCCTGGAAATGGCGAAATGTTGTTCAAAACAATCTTTCTCAATGGAAAACCTTCCCCGGAATTCCGGTTCCATCAGGAACGTCTTTTCAATGACATAGATTCCCCCGTTTATATACCCCCGTCCCGCATCCTTCTGTTTCTCTTCGAACCCCTTAATCCGGTGGTTCTTGTTTATTGTTACACGTCCATATCTGCCTGTATCCGGCAACTCCCTCAACGCAATTGTTATATCTGCCTTTTTCTTTGTGTGAGCGTCCATCATCTTGTTTAGATCAACCCGAAACATACTATCGCCGTTCAAGGCAAAAGCCCGCATACCTTCAATTTTCCACAACGCCAGCCGAATCCCTCCGCCTGTTCCCATCGGTTCTTCCTCCTCAGCATAGTTAATCTTTATGTCCCGGTAGGCCGAACCGAAGTGATTCATAATCGCATCCCTTTTGTAGCCAACCGAGAGAACGACATGGTTGACGCCTGCCACCTTGAGATAATCCAGGAGATATTCCAGAAATGGTCTTCCATTGACCAGAGCCATCGACTTCGGCAGGTCATTGACCACTTCCTGAAGCCGTGTTCCAAATCCTCCTGCTAGAATGATCGCTTCCATTGTTTCAGTTGGCAGTAGGCAGTGGGCAGTAGGCAGTTTTGGATCGATGTATATACATGGGATTCTCGTTTAATCTTTTGGGAACAGTGCAGTTTCGACCAGTTCACAGATGATGTGTCCGATCATGATATGCGATTCCTGGATCCGGGGGGTATCTGACGAAGGGACGTTGATCAGGTAATCGCATTGATTTTTCATTTTACCTCCCGACTCCCCTGTCATGGCAATCGTGATCATCCCCAGCTCATTCGCAACCTCAAATGCTTTGATAATATTTTTAGAATTTCCGGAGGTGGAAATCCCTATTAATATATCTCCCTCTTTACCACTTCCCCTAACAATTCGTGAGTAGACCTCATCGTAAGAGTAATCGTTAGCAACCGCCGTGAGATATGAAGTATTGACATGCAACGCTTCCGAAGGCAAGGGTGGCCGGTCATAATAGAATCTGCCTGAAAACTCTGCTGCCAGATGCTGGGCATCGGCAGCACTTCCCCCGTTTCCGCAAAAAAGAACCTTATTCCCATTACAAAAGGCCTCGGTGCAGTGCCGGGCAACTTCCCTGATGAGGTCCACCAGAGAACTGTCGGACAGAATCTTCTGTTTGACCTCTATACTATCTTTGATTGATTCAGAAACTCTCATAAAAAATTATATTTCATTCGTTTCGCTACTCATTAAATACTCCATGTCTTCAACCCTTTTCCTGCAAATTCATACCTTTTCGTTTGTCCTCCGAACTCCCGAAGAGCTTCAATCACCTTTGATCGGGTATTTCCGGGGCAATAGAAAAACATGAATCCGCCGCCCCCTGCTCCGGATACTTTTCCGCCGAGTGCACCATTTCTTATTGCCGCACTGTAGATATCATCAAGCATTGGATTTGAGATCCCAACTGCCATCTTCTTTTTAAACTGCCATCCAAAATCGAGAATCTCCCCTATCCTGTCAAGATCGCCCTTAAGCATGGCCTCCTTCATCATGACTGATTGCTCTTTCAGTTTATGCATCGCCTCAAGGGATCTCTCATCTCCTGCGATTACATTTTTCTGTTGCTCTTCGATAATGGCGCTGGATAACCGGCTTGTCTCTGTATGATACAGGATAAGGTTATGTGCCAGTTCATCCAGATATTTCTCTCGTATGCGTAAGGGATTAACAATCACTTTATCATCTTTGAAGAACTCCATAAAGTTCACTCCTCCAAATGTAGCCGCATACTGATCCTGTTTCCCCCCTGACATATTCAGGTCGACCCGTTCGATTTCATACGCCAGATGAGCCAGGTCATATTCTCCAAGGGGTATGTTGAGCCATTCGGCGAAAGCTCCCAAGATCGCGACAACCAAGGTAGAAGAGCTCCCTAATCCGGAGCCCGGAGGTGCATCTACATAAGTAGATAACTCAAACGAAAGGGGCTTTTTCTCAAAATCCCTGACAACCCGGTTGTAAATCCCCTTGATCAGGTCGAGTCGACCATCCAGCGGCAGCTTATCTATGGCATCAAACTCTAGCACCTCCTGCCTGTCAAGTGTATTAAGAATGATCTTTCCGTCCTTCCGGGGCCTGATTGTCGCCATCGCATACATACTAATAGTAGCATTCAGGATCGCTCCTCCGTAGAGGTCGGAAAAGGGGGCCACATCAGTTCCTCCTCCTGCGAGTCCCAGACGGAGCGGGGCCTTGCTACGTATGATTCGGTTATTGGTCATTGTTTAAAAAGAAATTTGAAATCTGAAATTCAAAAAACCACCTCTTATCTCTTACTTCTTACCTCTTATCTCTAACGTCTCAATTGCTTTAATCATATGACTCCAGCTATATTTTTCTTTCTCAATCGCTACGGCTGCTGAAAACTCCTGTTCCCTGTTTTCAACGTAAAATTTAACGATTGCACCTGCAATCTCAATAGGAGCAGGCTGTACAACATACCCTGCCCTGCCATCGGGGATAAATTCTGCCAGTCCGCCTACATCCGTTATAATCATTGGTTTGTCGAAGTGGAAAGCGATTTGCGTCACTCCACTTTGGGTAGCGCTTTTATAAGGTTGTACAACCAGGTCAGCTGCACAAAAGTAGTCTCGTACGTTTGAATCAGGGATAAAATCATTGCTCATGATCACCAGATTCCCAAGTCCATGATCCTCAATGATCTTTTGGTATGGTTCAGCGTCACTGTAAAATTCACCGGCTACAATCAGCTTCACGTTAAGATCACGTATCCTTTTATCTGAAAAAGCATGAAGCAATAAGTCGAGCCCTTTGTACCCGCGAATAAAACCAAAGAAGAGGGCATAATGCCAGTCAGCATCTAATCCCAACCTGCTGATGGCTTCCGATTTTGGAATACGATCGCCAAAATGATCATAAAGCGGATGCGGGGAAAATAGTTTCGGCTTGTGTTGATCAAATTGCTCCAACTCTTTCAATACCGACCGGGACATGGCAACAAATCCATCCACTGAACCGACAAAATAGGAGGCAAGCATTCTGTCGCCCGGTCTCTTCTCATGCGGAATGATATTATCGATGATGCTGATGACTCTGGTATGGTTGTTTCGGCGGATGATACGGCAGATTGTCCCGAGGCAAGGAGCCATAAATGGCATCCAGAACTTCACGACCACAAGGTCGGGTCGAAGCTTTCGGATCTTATTTCCTATCCGGATCCAGCTGAATGGGTTGATCGAGTTAATCAGGGTATGAATTACCAGATTATCAGGCGCTGGTTCATCTGAGTACTGTGACTTCCCGGGAAAAAGAAATGACGGGTACTGAAGAGTGAAAGAATAGATGATGACCTCCTCTCCCTGTTGCTGGTATTCAGCGGCCAGTCGTTCATTATACGCAGCAAGTCCTCCACGGAGAGGATGCGCGGAACCCAGGATCACTATCTTCATTCTTCCTGATTTAGCCTTGATCGAGGTTCTTTTTTGTCTCGATCAAGTAGGCGTTTCGGTCGTGAGCGCTCCGGGAGATCAACTCTCCCAGGAAGCCGGCTACAAAAAGCTGGGTACCAAGGATCATAGCGAGCATTCCAAAATAGAACAGTGGCCGCTCGGTCATCTTGTAGCCCTCGAAGAAGATCCGGTCATAAGCCAGAAACCCTGCAATGCCAAAGCCGGCCAGGAAAAGCAGGGTTCCCAGTAATCCAAAAAAATGCATGGGGCGTTTCCCGAAGCGGGAGGTAAACGTGATGGAGAGCAAGTCAAGATAGCCTTTGAAAAAGCGGTCGGGACCATATTTTGTCTTTCCGTATTTCCGTTTCTGATGTTGCACCACCTTCTCCCCGATCTTAGTAAAGCCTGCCCATTTGGCAATCACAGGAATATACCGATGCATCTCTCCAAATACTTCGATACTTTTCACCACATCGCTACTGTATGCTTTCAGCCCGCAATTGAAATCATGCAACCTGATTTTTGACATCCTCCTGGTTGTCCAGTTAAAAAATCGGGTTGGAACAGTTTTGGAGATCGGATCATGTCTCTTCTTTTTCCATCCGGAGACCAGGTCAAACCCCTCTTCCACAATCATCCTCCGGAGTTCGGGAATCTCATCCGGGCAATCCTGAAGGTCGGCATCCATCGTGATCACTACATCACCATGGGATTCTGCGAAGCCACAATTAAGAGCAGCGGCTTTGCCATAATTCCGGCGAAATTTAATCCCTTTGACATTGGGATTGTCTGCAGCCAATTTAGTAATCACAGACCATGAGTCATCCCGACTTCCATCATCGATATAGATCAACTCGTAGCTATATTCATTCTCCTTCATCACACGATCTACCCATTCAGATAGTTCGGGGAGTGATTCGGCTTCATT
>CAYUZX010000044.1:0-28259 GCA_964449285.1 uncultured Prolixibacteraceae bacterium | reverse complement strand
TAGAAAAGAGGCCATCCACACGGATGGCTTCTTTTTTTTATTAATTCCTATGTATCTTTGCTTGTGAGATCGCTTACATGAAAAATTTAGTGCTTTTCTTTGTATTGTTCTTATTTGTTGTGATTGGTCCAGTCAGATCACAGGAACCTTTTTATTTTCATTATACACCCATCAACGGATTACCCACTTCAGATATCTATGACCTGGCTCAGGATTCACTTAGCCGGATATGGTTGGCCACCGGTAATGGTGTGATCGTTTATGACGGTTATTCCTTTCAAAACCTGGCCACTCCTCGGGGGATACCGGATAATTCGTTCATCAAGATGTTTACCGGCAAGAAAGAGAAATACTGGTTTCTTTCTTTTGCCGGCTACCTCGTTTACACCGACCACGGCAAGCTTCAATCATATCCGTTGAATGACACCATTCATAAACTGGGCAGTACATATTTTTTGACTTCGCTGTTCATCGACTCCACTGACCAGATATTTTTTACCTCCAGGGAGCCCGGGAAAATAATTACCATTGATGCTACGCAAACAATCCGGAAGTTTGACAGCACAGGATACCCCAACCGTGTATTAACTCCATTTTTTATCAATTCACATGAAGATCTTCACATGCGGACTGTCCCAGAGGAGCTCTATAACACATATCAAGAGGCCAATGGGCCTAAATGGTACAGATATAAAAATGGAGGGGTTGAAATAAGCAAACCAAATCAAAAACCCCGGATCTACTTTCAAGATTCACGTATAACAAGGGCTCTGAAGGACCGGGAATATCATTATTGGATCTCCACTGAAGGGAATGGTCTTTTTTACTTGCCATCAATTCGAATGAACATTTTTTATGCTCCAAAACCTTCTAAAAATACAAATATCATCACATTTTGTCTGGCAGAAAGCAGCTGTTACTTTTCAACCGCAGATGGAAGACTGTTTAAGGCTGATATTGAAAATGGTCAATTGATAAATCCTATAGAGATCCTGAAAGAGGAAACCGGGAAATATATCAGGAGCATCCTTTATGCCGCTGACGGATCACTCTGGCTCACTCAGTCCAAGTATCTAAGATACACTGCGAACGGTGCTAAAGCGTCTCCACAGCATATCATACTAATGAAATACTATGACATAAACCAAGCCCCCGATCAGGATATATACATTGCTTCGCGGGAAGGATTTATTGAATATCGCGGTCAAAGACTTATTTATGACTCCCGGAAAGATCTGTTTTATCAGCATACAAAAACCGTTCTTAAAACAAAAGAGGGGAAAATCTATTTGGGAACCATGAAAGGCCTTTTTGTATACGAAAACGGAAAATACTTCGATTTGCAAGAGGTTCATCCTATTTTTACAAAACCTATTGAAATCCTTCGGGAATGGAATAAACGGGTGGTTATCGGGACTGCCACATCAGGTGTGGCTATTATCAACCCGGATCAAACCATCAACCTATTAAACAAAGAGAATGGATTGCAAAGTCTCCTTATCGAAGACATCTATTGCGATAATGATTCTGTCCTTTGGATCGGGACCAATCAGGGATTGACCGAAGCCATTTTCACATCATCTGCAACCTGGAAAATCCAGAATTTTACGATCTGGGATGGGTTACCTTCCCCTGAGGTCCATAAAATAGAGAGGCAAGGTGATTTTCTATGGCTGGCAACTTCAAATGGAATGGCATCGTTCATGCCTGAAAATGTAAATCAAAGAATTATATGTCCAACCATTTATATTGAACAATTGGTGATCAACGATAAAGATACCCTGATTCCAGAAAACACCATAATGACCTTTGAAGAGAATAAACGGACATTAAGTATCTATTTCAAAGGGGTTCATTTCACCGGACATGAAAGGTTAACTTATGAATACCGGCTTCTCAACTATGATTCCACATGGATTTCAACCCGTAATATGTCGGCGCGTTTCCAGGATCTTTCACCAGGGAATTATATGTTTGAAGTCAGAGCCAAAGAAGGAGAGAGTAACCGTTCAAAAAACATATCAAGGGTTCATTTTTCGATTGCTCCCTATTTTTATGAAACGTGGTTTTTTTACTTACTTATAGCACTGATCTCACTCATTCTTTTCACCGGTTTAACTTTCCTGATTATCAAGCAGATTGAACGGAGAACCAGGTTCAAAACAAGTTTTCTCTGGATGCAGCAAAAAGCGCTTCGGCTTCAGATGAATCCACACTTTATTTTCAACTCATTGAACTCAGTTCAACATTTTATCCTGAATAAGGAAGAGGAAGCTGCGGGACTCTATTTATCCAGCTTTGCCAAATTAATGCGAAAGGTCCTGGAGAATTCAATGCATAATCTTATCCCGCTGGATGAAGAATTGGAGACGATCACACTCTATCTGGATTTGGAGAAGGTGAGGTTTGAGGACAAATTTGATTACCAGATCCGTATTGAAAAGGATCTATCTGTCACGGAGGTTAAAATCCCACCAATGCTTATACAACCCTTCCTGGAAAATGCCATCCGACATGGTCTTGCAAATAAACCTGAGAAAGGGTTGCTCCGCGTGCACATCAGCCGAAAGGATCCATTGCTGAAAGTTGAAATTGAAGACAACGGGATTGGTTTGAAAGCCGCAGCAGAAATCAACGCACGCAGGCAGGGGCATCGTTCGTCAGGCATGAAAAATATTGAAGAGCGGATCAGGATGCTGAACCGGTTACTGGATCATAGTATCCGGCTTGATGTAAAAGACCTTTCTGAAGTTTCACCGGAGTTATCAGGTACCAGGATTGAACTTTTCATTCCCTTGTTCTCTTCTGAATCAACCAACGCTTTTCCGAAAACTTTTTTCAAATGGATAAAAAAGTAAAGACCCTCCTGGTTGATGATGAATCCAAGAGTTTGCAGATCATTGAAAATCTGTTATCCAAATATGGACCGGAGTTTTCCGTTGTTGCCAGGGCTTCCACAGGTATGGAAGCCATAGAACAGATTCACAAGTTGAAACCTGAGTTGGTTTTCCTTGATATCACGCTTCCTGATTGTGATGGATTCTATGTATTAGAGCAGTGCAAGGATGTCGGATTTGAAGTCATCTTTGTGACGGCTCATGACAATTATGCTATCCGGGCGTTTGAAATGGCTGCCATTCATTACCTGTTAAAGCCTATGAATCATCTTGACTTCCAGGAGGCGTTAAAACGGTTTCACGAGCGACAGGGAATCTCCGCTATTCAGAAAAGGCATCAGATCCTGCATGAAACCATCAACAACAAACCAGAAAAGATCGTACTTCCCTGCCTGACCGGATTTACGTTTGTCGAACTGAATGAGATCATCCGTTGCCAGGCAGAAAGCAATTATACCCTGTTTTTCCTTACCGGCGACCGGAAGGTAATGGTATCAAAGACCCTAAACTTCTATGAGAACCTATTGACCGACCTTCAATTTTGCCGGATTCACAACAAGCATATCATCAATCTGAACCATGTAGTAAAGTTTATCCGAAGCAAAGGAGGAACCTTGATCTTGACTGACCAATCCGAGGTGGAGATTTCCGAAAGCCGCAAGAGAGAGCTTCTTGATCGGTTAAAAGATCATGCCCTGGGGATCTGATCCCATTTTCTGTTTTTAACCACTCGGTCACTCCTCTGATCCACTCATTCATTTATCCCATTCGCTCAATCGTCCTTGAATTCCGGAGGCGCTGACGGTACTTTTACTGGAAGAACAACCAAATTTAACCGTCATGAAAACAATTCAATTGCTCCGAATCAGAAACAGGGCAGCTTGTATCATCGCTGGCCTGTTTATTCTTTTCAATGCAGGTTCATTTGCCCAGGAAGTATTGATCAGGCTGAATCTGCCTCCCATTGACCAGTTCACGGTCAATGACCTGTATAATGCACAGGTTATTAATAATTCAGGAAAAGACCTTCAGATCTTCCTGAAAGGTATAGTAACCGAAGAGACCAAAGGTTTATTATTCGATGGCCATTCAGCTGTATTCACACTGAAAGCCGGATTCAATGGCTTGCCGGCCTTTTCGCAGCTGGAACCTGTAAGTACTAATTACAGCAACAAAAAGGTTGAAAGTTATGTCCTGCGGACCGGAACTGTTCCTCCCGGGGAATATACCATTTGTATCTATGTAATCGATGCAACTACCCAGGAAGAACTTGGGGAAGACTGTATCCAAACCGAGCTTCTTGCCCCAATGCCACCTGAATTGATTTACCCTGAGGATGAATCACAAGTTGAAGAGATGTTACTTCTGTTCAGTTGGGCTCCCCCAGCGCCTGTCTCAATCACCATGAAAATTATTTACAAGATACGGATCGTTGAGTTGTTACCTCATCAAACCGTCGACCAGGCGTTGGCTTCCAACCCGGCATGGTACCAGAACAACCAGGTTTCCGGAACCACTTTTCAGTATCCGGCCAATGCGCGACCCCTTGAGACGGGGAAAACGTACGCCTGGCAGGTGACCGCTTACACCCAAACCGGGGAGCAAATCGCTCCTCCTTCGGAGCCTTATTGGTTTCAGGTACCCGTTGAACCTGAGATAGTTGAGCCATTCTATATCAAACTGCATCCCCTCCAATCCGAAGATAAGCTTGATATCAACGACGCGCTGACATTTACCTGGGAGTTAATTGGTCATCCCAAAGAACCTTATACCTATTTATTCCAGCTATTTACGTACGACCTGGACGGTCCTCCTCCGGAGTTGACAAAAGAGAAGCTGGTTTTCTCTAAAGGGGATATCAACGAGACAAAACTGGTTGTTACACCGAACGATATCCAGCTTAATGAACGCAATGGATATATCTGGATTGTCTACCTCCTGACCAAAGAGCACTACCTTTTCCCTGATAGTATCTTTTCCTTTACTTTCAAAAATCCAAAACAGTTCGATTTTGGAGATGCCCCTGACAGCAGGACTTCACCTTCTTCCTATTTTACCTTAAAGGATAATTCCGGTGGACGATGCTATTGGATGACAAAGGTTGATATTTCTCGTGATTTTTTCCCTTCTCCCGTAGGCATCACCACTCTAGGTGTAGCTCCTTGGGTTCCCCCAGGTCCCCCAAGTGCAATTTTTTATTTATATATTCCTAAAACAATACAAACCTGGCTGGGTCTTTTGGATGAAAGTGAATGGGGGGAAACCGGATACGTTTGCCGCGGATCAAGGTCTGTTGATTTCGAAGAAGACTCCAGAATTGCAGGTGGAACGATGGATAATTTCGATGACGGAGTGCTCTTTTACCCTGGCACCGATTATTGCAAATCTTGTGGCTACGATAGCATAGAGGTCAAATTTATGATCGACCCAGAATATGAAAAAGGTCAGAAACTTTATTTTTCCTGCTGGGTTGACTGGAATGGAGATGGAGATTGGTATGATGGGTATAACTGCGATGATGAGGCAATGCTTGTAACTGAACATATTCGATGGCTTGGGGCGACACCTCTCTATGCAACGTCGACAGCGCCTGTCCTGATGGGCAATTTAGCGGAAATCGATCCATCAACATGGCACGGACAAACCTGTGCCGTCTATAGGTTTTACTTCCAGGGAGGCATCACAATGGGAGATATGCAAGTCAGGTTTCGCTTATCTCCTGATATCGGAAGTGGAATCCAGCTATATGCAGATTCCCCGAAAGGAATGACCATTTCAGGAGAAATTGAGGACTACCTGATCTCCTGTGGCAATCCAAGAGAAACGAGGACTCTTGAGACAGTCCGTTCCTGCGACGGATTGGCGGACTGGACCCAAACCATCGTATCAAACACCGATGTGTTGGTGGATGCAGATGACAATCGGATTTGCAGCCGTCGGGATTATCCGGTAGCTATTTTAACCAGGCCCGGATGCCCTTACACTCCTGCCGGCGCCCAATGGATTGAGGATCCAAGTAGTGGTAGTGGAACTGGACCGCATCCATCATCAACCCAATTCATTCGTTGTTTTGAGGTGGATGGCTGCCTCCGGAATGCCTGCCTCGAGTTTATATCTCCTGCTTCATTTGGCATCTATTTGAATGACCACGTAATCGGGATCCATCCTGCCGGTTGCACAACATCTTCATTCTCAGTTCCTGACAGCTATTTCATTCTGGGAGGAACCAATGTTCTTCGCTTTGATCACTCTGTTGGCACCTCGGGACACGGGTATCGGGCATTTGCCTTTGCTCTGCACATTGAATCTGAACCCGGTCTGTACGAATCGGATGAGCCGGAATTATCTCTAGTCCATCCTACGGGAACATCTACCTATTATCAGTGTCTTTTCACCGGCTCCGGGTATGTACTGGAACCCCGTCATGCATTCTGTATCCCGGATCCATCGGCGACCTCAACAGACCATATCCTGATCAATATCACGGACGTCTCCGGCATTGCGGATCTGATGATCAATGCAACCTATACGGCTACTCCGACCAGTTCCACTGATTGCGCAACCTTTCTTCCGGAAAGTAGTAGTTTCGTCCTTACGGCAGGCAGTGATTATACAACAACCACGATTACCGGTGGTATTCAGGTTTCTATCCAAGTAAGCAGTCTCTACATTTTGTTCCCAGGGATTACCCTTCCAGGCATTCTGGATCTTGATTTCTTTGTGACCGACGGTGCATGTATACCGAATGTTTTACAACAAGAGCTGATTCTTAAATTAGGGTGTGAATGAAACCCATCGACAGATTGATGCACCTCCTTCTTTTCCTGCTATTGGCCGGCACTGCCGCCGGCCAGCAGCAGGAAAAGTGGGTGGAGGTTCACGGAAGCAGTGTGACCAGCTTCGATTTTGCCAGTAGTCAGTTTCCCGGATCCCAACTGCCTGCCAATTATTTCCGCCAGGCTTTGAATCTGGACGTGAAGATTGCGGGTTTGCCGCTGGGATTTTCAGCCTTTTATTCCACCGGCAACCAACAGAATTTGCAAGGAATGAACGCGATCACCCTGAGATTTGATTACAGCCGGCTGGCAACTGCCCTGCTGCATGATTCCCTTTCCCGATTTCGCAAGATCCAACGCGCGCTCAGATGGATTGTCACCCTGGAAGCCGGTGATTGCCATCCAAATTATTCTCCGCTGATCCTCTCAGGGATCAATGTGAAGGGGGTGAACATTGCGATCAATCCGGGTCCCGTGTATGCAGCCTTTGTCTATGGTTTGTCAAATCGTGAACTTTCCAATTTCGGACCGTATGATGAACCCTATAAACGGTACCTGTGGATGGCAAAGGTGGGATTCGGGAAGGCGGAACGAAGCCATTTTTTCCTTTCGGTACTGCATGCCTGGGATCGTCCCGATTCCCTGAAAGAGACCTCCTTTATCTTTCCCCATCCTGCCGATACCATTATCACGGGAATTGACACCATCATTATTCCCGGCGATACAGCCCGGATGAAAGTCACCCCGGCAGAGAACTGGGTAGCCGGCGCCGAACTTGCGGTTACCTTCTGGAAGAAAAAGATCCGTCTGGAAGCGGAAGCGACCGGATCATTTCTCACCCCCGACCGGGAGGCCCCCCTCCCGGAAGCGGATAATGATGCCGTTAAGTTCTTTTCGTTTCTGAATCCCCGGTTAGGATCTCATGCCGACTGGGCCTGCAGAGCTACCCTCTCCATCAATCTTGATAAAATCAAGCTGAAAGGAAGTTATACACGAACCGGGCCGGGTTATCAAACCATGGGCTCCCCTTATCTCAGACAGAATATGCAAACCATCGAAGGCCGGATTAGCGGAAAACTGTTGAAAAAAGTGATTGGATTCAGTGTATTTGGAAAATACCTGCTCCGGGATCCGGATGGATTTGATGCCAGGAGATTCCGATCCGTTCTGTGTGGTTTAAATGCCTCTGTCAGGCTGAAAAAAGGGCCCTATTTTATCTTCACAATGTTACCCTCCTGGCAATTCAGCAAATGCGATTCCATTCCATCTGATTATCATAGTTTCGTTACGGGACTAACAACCGGGTATCCCTGGAGAGTAAACACAGTCGCCTGTCTGACTTCCGTCACCATCACCTATATGAAAAACCGGATAAACCGGGGTGAAATGAACGACCAGTCAACAACGTTATCACTGGGCATAAACCAGTCGGTGACTATTTCACGATATCTCTCTTCCCGCATCTATTTCAACTGGACAGGCCGGGACGGTTCTATTTCCCAGTCTAACCTTTACACTGGAGGAATTGATGCACAGAGTTCGCCATGGAAATGGTTCTCCGTGATGCTGGGATTCAACCACACCAACACAGATTTGCAGGGTGAGGTAAGCGCCCTGAATTGCACCCTTGGATTTAAGCCATTATCCTGGCTTTCCTTCGACGGGACCATCTCTAAAAATTCCAGTTCCGGAAGTACCTTGACCGGATCCCTTCCCGATTGGAGTGGACGTATTGCCGCCACAATCAACTTTTAAAGGAGCGTTTTCATACCTTTGTTCCAAGTAAATGTGATGCCGTAGTGCCGTAGTGCCGTGGTGAAAGTGAAATTCGTAATTCGTAATTCGTAATTCGTAATTGTATATCTGGGGACATAACCGGCGTTTTAACAGTTACACTGAGTATATCCGGAACATCTTCGGCGGGCGGGTACAGAAGGTGGTGGTAGATGCGGGGTTTACGTGTCCCAACCGCGATGGCACCAAAGGCACCGGGGGGTGTACTTACTGCAATAACGACGCCTTCAATCCCTCGTATTGCAACCCGATTGAGCCAATCCATTCCCAGATCGCCAAAGGAATCGACTTCCACTCTGTCCGTTATCGTAGGGCCTCAAGGTTTCTGGTCTATTTTCAGCCCTATAGCAATACCTATGCGCCATTATCGCTACTGAAAGAACTATATAAGGAGGCGTTGATTTATCCGGGGGTAGTTGGAATCGTGATTGGTACCCGGCCGGATTGTGTAGATGAGGAGAAACTTCAGTACCTGGCCGAATTGTCGGAGAAACACTTTGTCCAGATAGAGTATGGCATTGAGTCGTGTTATAATAAGACCCTCGTGCGAATTAACCGGGGACATGATTTTGAGGTCAGCCGATCGGTAATTCAGAGAACCCATGATCTGGGAATCCGTTCAGGTACTCATTTTATATTCGGTCTGCCTGGAGAGAGCCGGGACGAGATGATGCAAGAGGCTGATATCATTTCGCGACTGCCAATCGATACGGTCAAGTTCCACCAGCTTCAGGTAGTCAAGGGAACCCGGATAGAACAGGAGTACATGGCTAACCCTTCTGCATTTCACCAATTCAGCCTTGAGGAATATATCGACTTCATCATCCGCTTCCTGGAGAAACTTTCCCCTGAGATTGTTGTGGAACGATTTGCCGGCGAAGTTCCTCCACAGTTACTCCATCACCTGAGTTGGGATCTTATCAGATATGATGAAGTCCTCAAACGAATCGAGAAAGAGTTAGAGCGAAGGGATACTTTTCAGGGACGTAAGACGTAAGACATAGGACGAGGGAAGAAGACCGAGGACTGAGGACTGAGGACTGCCAATTGCCAACTGCCAACTAACATCAGGCATCAAGCAACCGCCTGATGATCCCCTCCACCGTGATTCCTTCTGCTTCGGCTTTGTAGTTGCGGACGATGCGGTGACGCAGAACTGCCGTGGCTACAGCTTTAACATCTTCGATATCAGGGGAATATTTTCCGCCCAGTATAGCGTGGCATTTCGCACCGATAATCAGGTATTGGGAGGCACGCGGGCCAGCGCCCCATGTAAGGTATTCATTTGTCCAGTCCATGGCATGGGAGGTTCGGGGACGTGTTTTTGTGACCAGCGATACGGCATAATTATAGACATTATCAGGCACGGGGATCTTCCTGACCAGATTTTGAAAAAAGAGGATCTCCTCCGACGTAAGAACGATTTCAGGAATGACAGTTTTCTCTGTGGTCGTACTTTGAACAATCCTGATTTCTTCAGCAAATGATGGATAATCCAGCCAGATGTTAAACATGAAACGGTCGAGTTGGGCTTCGGGTAAGGGATAGGTTCCCTCCTGTTCAATTGGATTCTGGGTAGCCAATACGAAGAACGGCTCTTCCAGTTTATAGGATTCTCCTGCTACGGTCACAGCTTTCTCCTGCATTGCTTCCAGCAGTGCCGATTGCGTTTTGGGAGGGGTTCGGTTGATCTCATCAGCGAGAATGATGTTGGCGAAGACCGGTCCTTTAATGAACCTAAAATGACGAGACTCATCCAGGATCTCTGTTCCGATTATATCAGAGGGCATCAAATCTGGGGTAAACTGAATCCGGCTATAGGAGAGGCCTAATGCCTTGGATAGTGTATTGACCATCAATGTTTTGGCCAGGCCAGGTACACCTACGAGTAAACAGTGTCCTTTACAGAATATAGAGATCAGTAGGTTCTTAACAACCTCATCCTGTCCAACGATTACTTTAGCAATTTCTTGCTTCAGCAGGGAATATTTCCCAACCAGCGCATCAACTGCTTCCACATCCGATGAGTAGTTCATAATGCGTGTTTCTTCAATAATTCAGGTTAGTTATTTAACCCATTGCCTTTCGAATGTACATTCTTTATAGGGCGACATGACCTCAATGTATGTCTCTTCCGCCTTATTATCAATCCATTTCTCAATGACTGCAAGCTTCTTCTTATCCAGGGTCCATTGTTGTATTCGGGCATAGTCTTCCTCCAGGTTTGCATAGTGGGGCGTTGAGCGAGACTTAAGGTAATATATGCGGAAGTGGCGGGTTCCCCGTTCTTCCCATTTTACTGGAGTGGATATTTCTCCTTCCTTAAGTTTATCGATTACGAAAAAGATTTTAGGATCCACCTCCCCGATCTCGAACTTCGTATTGCCGCTGGCAGGATTTATCAACATTCCCCCATTGTTCTTATTTGGGTCATCAGAATATAATATTACGGCTTTATCAAAGGTAATCTCATTCGCCTGGATGATAGTTGCAATACTGTCGAGAAAAAGTTTTGCATTGTTCAACTCTATCGGCGACACCTTTGGTTGGACCAAAATATGCCGCACATTGATAAAATCTCCTCTTCGTTCAATCAGTTGGATCAGGTGATATCCATCTTCTGTCTCCACGATTTCTGAAACCTCCCCTGGTTTTAATTTAAATGCTGCTGCTTCAAACTGTGGCCGCATGTCACCTCGCTGAAACATGCCGAGTTCCCCTCCCTGCTTTGCTGATACGGGATCCTCAGAATAGAGGATAGCCAGGGTAGCGAAATCATCCCCTTTATTGACACGTTCCTTAAATCCAGCCAGTTGATCTTTTGCAATCGTGCGTTCGACTTCTGTAATAGCTGGTTCTCTGGTAATTATGCCAATCTCAACTTCTGCATTGATTTCAGGCACACTATCCTTTGGGATTTTCCGGAAATAGGCTTTCACTTCAGCAGGAGTCACCACGACTTTTTCTGTTATTTTGTTCTGCTCCTGCTCCACCAACATCTGTTCCTCTATCACATCATGCATCTCTGCTTTGATCTCAAGCAAACTTTTGTGATAATATTCTTCCAGACGTTCAGGAGATCCTGCCTGTGCAATGAAGTAACGCATCCGCCTGTCCATCTCGGTCTCTACCTGGGTTTCAGTAACCGTGATACTATCTACTTCCGATTGGTGAAAGAGTAGTTTCATGAAGAGCATGTTTTCAAAAATCTGACACTTGACTCGTTGCGGACTGCCAGTAATATTCCCTTGTGCCCTGAATTGCAGATATTGTGTCTCAAGGTCGGACTTCAGAATCATATGCCCTCCAACGATCGCAACAATACCATCAATAATCGTGTCCTGTGCTGTGGCATGGAATTGAAACAGTGCCATGATCAGGAAAAGTAAAATTGAGCGGGATCGTTTCATGAGGATTCGTTTTAGGATAACGCTTAATAAGTTTCTATCGTATTTTTCTGAAGTGCTTCGTTATAGACATCCTGCCTCATCGTGTTAAGCAGGGTCATCTTTCGTTTGTTGAGGATGATGCTTTTAATTCGTTGCCTCTCAAACTGCAAAGGCGATGTACTCTCTTTGATTCTAAAATCAAAAAATTTTGTAAGGTATAGGTATAAGGAGTCCTGCATCTCAAAGGTCCTTCTGTACCTAAGAAACTCCTCCTGGTTGTATGTCTGGATAGGGATCTCCTTTATCACATCATCGAAGATGAGCCATGTTTGATCATCAACAAAGTATTGTGTAGCGTATTTATCACACAGGTCAGCCAGTTTCTCTTTATCACCCGGATCATCCGAGTAAAAATACCGGCGAATCTGCTTTGAATGTTTCGAATCCAGAGGGATTTTTACATAGGATAACCTGACGATGTTGTTTGTCAGCAGAAAATTATTTTGGTTTTCCAGATAATAAGACTCCATCTCTGCATCCGACACGACAGTATCGAGACGCTGGTCAATCAGCATATTTTCATAGGCAAATATGACCAGGGAGTTCCTGTAGTCCTCCATCTCCTTTGAAAAGTTGAGTTGATCTTCTGTCAGGTTTTTTCCCGCCTGGTGAATCAGGATTTTCTTTTTAATCCAGCTATCAATGTAATTCCTGGTCAGGTTCAGGCTATCGGTAGCGGAGGTCCCGGGGGCAATCATTCCAGCAATCTCCGATTCGAACAGGTAATCATCATCAACTCTGGCCAACGGCCTGTCTCCCTCTTCATGTAAGTAGGAGCAGGATGCAAGAAATAAAAGAAAGATGAAGAGACTATTTTTCAATGGCTACTTTATTTTTGCATAGACCTCCTTGTGGACTACTACCGGATATTTTTTCTTGAGGTCTTTGATCCATTGGGTTTCCAGGAAATTCTGATAGTCAGCCGTGATCAGTCCTCGCGCTTCATTAAGCTCTTTTTGCTGAGGTTGAATCACCTCCCTGATATTAATAAACACAACGCCATTATCAGTCTTCACATTTTCCGAGATCCCTTTTTCCCAGGCGATTTTATCTAAAGCAGGATTGTCATTCTTCGAAAATTTACCACTCTGGATCGTCAATATTTTAAGTGTGTCGTGGTTGATCTCCTTCAAAATATCATCATCGGGCAAACCGGTTGACAGAAAGTTTCTCACTGTAACAGCAGCATCCGGATTCATGACGGTATAGATAGTAGCATCAATCCTCGGACCCCACATATAGTTTGATTTGTTGTTATCGAAGAAGTTCTTCAGTCCAGTGGTATCTTTTACTGCTTTTGACCAAACATTATTATCGGTTAAGTCGAAAAGAAGTATCCCATCACGGTATTCACTCATCAACGCTTTAAATTCTGGATATTTCTGTTCAAGATTCTGGTTTTCAACCATCAGCAGTTTCTCCTGGAGGAAATCATGATACTGGGTATTGACATATGCTTTAACACTTTTTTTATCTCCCCGCTTCTGCTTGGCAGCCAGGTAAGTAGCAAATTCTTGCTGAGTTGTCACCTGGACCCCAATTTTAAAGAGTGGTTTGTTGAGTGCTGAAGCCAGGTCGACATTCCATTTACCGAAGAAGATGCTGTCAGTAACTACGGGATAAAACTCCTCCCTGGCGGTTTGGTACTCTTCGAGGCCGTACTCATCAATGATCTTCTGTGTAACTATCTCTCTCCCAAGTTGTGACCTGCTATCTTTAATCACTTTCTGCTTCAGTTCTCCCTTAACTTCATTGAAGGGCATTACTCTATCACGGTCTTCAAGCCTGATAATATGCCATCCGTAAGAGGTAAGAATAGGTTTGGAATAGTCACCTGGTGTTTCAAGCTGATAGATTGCCTCGATGAACTCAGGGACCATTCTGTTTACACCAAACTTAGCAAGCTTACCACCACGGGCTGCCGACCCTTTATCATCGGAGAATGCTTTGACCAGCGAATCCCATTTGGCTCCATTTTTCAGCAGTGTATAAATGCTGTCGATTTTTTGATGCACACGTAGTGAATCTTCAGCTGTGGCATCTTTGGGAATTGTTTTGTAGAGATGGGCGACTGTAACTTTGCCCATTGCGGGTTGTTTTTTTGTTACCTTGATCAGGTGGTAACCATATTCCGAACGGACTGGTTGAGACACCTGGGTTTCCATGGTTTCGTAGGCAGCAGTCTCAAAAGGGTAAACCATGTCAAACACAGTAAAATACCCCAGGTCACCATTGTTACCCTTGGTAAATGGATGCTGTGCATTCGCTTCGCGGTCTCGTGCCGATGGATCGTCGGATAGTTCAAATGCAAGGCTTTCGAAACTTTCTCCGTTTACAATTCGTTGTCGGATTCCCATAACTTTTTTCCATGCAGCAAGCGTGTCTTCCGGGAGTGCATCAGGGGTTACCCGAACAAAAATATGGCTTGCCCTGATGTCCTGTTTCGATCGATCGAAAGCCTCCTTGATAAGATTATCAATTGTAGTTTCATCAATGAAATAGGGTTTCGCGAGTTGCTCCCTGTAACCAGCAAGTTCGGTTTTAAAGGAAGTAACAGTATCCAGTCCCAAATCTTCAGCTTCACGAACCTTTAATTTGAAGTTGATAAAAAGATCAAGGTACTCGTTGAGTGCTCCCTGGTCGATCGCATGGTTTGCCATGTTGTTCTTCTGGTAGATTGTCATAAACTCCCCAACCGTGACATCTTTTCCTGAGATGGTCATCAACACTTCATTGGAATTGACCTGAGCCCAGCCTCCAAGAAACAGACCTGTAAAAGTCATTAATAACAGTAAACGGAATGTAATACGTCTCATAACTTCTATGAATTTTAGTTTTGAATTTAATTAACGATACTTATCTGGAAAAATTTTACCTGCTATAGTTAGGTGCTTCACTGATAATTTTAACATCGTGTGGATGACTTTCGATGACTCCTGCCGAAGTAATTTTTATGAACGTTGCTTTTTGCAACTCTTCGATTGTACCGGAGCCTGTATACCCCATACCAGAGCGCAATCCACCTACCATCTGGTATATAACTTCCGAGAGTGAGCCTTTAAAAGGCACTCGACCAACAATCCCTTCGGGGACAAGTTTCTTAATATCGTCTTCAACATCCTGGAAATAGCGGTCTTTGGAGCCCTGCTGCATCGCTTCAATGGATCCCATTCCACGATATGTCTTGAATTTCCTGCCTTCAAAGATCGTAGTCCCTCCGGGTGACTCTTCCACCCCGGCAAAGAGTGATCCCGCCATGATAGAGTGAGCGCCGGCAGCAATGGCTTTCACGATGTCGCCTGTGTAGCGGATCCCTCCATCAGCGATCACGGGGATCCCTGAACCTTCGAGTGCTTTGGCAACCATGTTAATTGCTGATAGCTGTGGGATGCCAATTCCGGCAATGATCCGTGTTGTACAGATTGATCCAGGTCCGATGCCTACTTTCAGCCCATCAACTTCAAGTTTTGCCAGATCCCTGGCAGCTTCAGCAGTACCGATGTTGCCAACGATCAAATCGATATCAGGGAAAGCTTTCCGAACCCGTTTAGCCATCTCCATCACCCCTTTTGAGTGTCCGTGAGCTGTATCAATAACAATGGCATCAACGCCTTCCCTAACTAAGGCTTCAACACGATCCAATGTATCACCAGCAATACCCACCGCAGCTGCCGCCCGTAGCCGTCCCAGGCTGTCTTTGCTGGCATTTGGGCGCGCTTTCACTTTGATAATATCTTTGTAGGTAATCAGTCCAACCAGTTTGTTGTTTTTATCCACTACAGGCAGCTTCTCAATTTTATGCTGCTGCAAGATGGCCTCTGCTTTTTCAAAATCGGTAAATTCTGAAATGGTAATCACTTCGTGGGTCATAACCTCTGTAACAGGTCTTGAAGGATCCCGTTCAAAGCGCAGGTCACGATTTGTCACAATTCCAACCAGAACCTTATTCTCATTAATTACCGGGATGCCGCCGATGCTATACTCTTTCATCATGGCGAGTGCATCTCCAACCAGCGCGTTCTCGGAAAGGGTAACGGGATCGAGGATCATACCATTTTCGGCGCGTTTCACTTTTCGTACATGTAAGGCCTGTGCAGCAATCGACATATTCTTATGCAATACCCCGATACCACCCTCCTGTGCCATAGCAATGGCCATAGGAGCTTCCGTAACGGTATCCATGGCAGCCGATACGATCGGAATGTTGATGGCGATGCGACGAGAGAGCAGGGTAGTTACATCGACATCCCGTGGCAGGACTGACGAGTAAGCTGGCACTAGAAGAACGTCGTCATAAGTCAGACCTTCTCCCTGAAATTTATTTCGATCCAGTAACATAGTGAACTCCGTTTAGGAGTGCAAATTTACGAAATTATCGGTAATAATTATTTCGCGATAGTTGCGCCCATGATTAAAGGGATATTTGTAGTAGAGGCAACCCGTAACTTGTCCCCGGCTGGAGCAGATCGGCTATTCCAGCTTCTCACATCCCATTCCTACGACAGTGACTCCCTGTTTCGTGTTCAGATTGATTCCTCAATAGCCTTCCCCGAACGGTACCGGAAACAACACCAGCAAAAAATAAAAAACCGGTACGAATCCATTTTTTTTATTATTCCAACGATATATTTTTATATATTTAGGTTTTCAACTACTAAAATTTAATTCAGACATTATGAAAACGAAAATTTTCCTTTCGCTCCTTTTTGGATTCCTTGTCTCCTTCTCATTTGCTCAACACTCCAAATCTTTAATCGGGCCTGCTGGAGCAGATAAACTGGATATAACGATCAACCCATTGAAATCTGAATTGCAATCGCAACATCTTTCCGGGGAAGTGCTCTCGGGGCAGCCGGCAACTGCATGGCATAAACAGCTGATCTCGTTCGACAAGAAACATACATTAGCACCTGAAGTCATGGCAGAGAAACTCCGTAAAACACAGGAGAAATTGTCGCGAACCAATGGAGCTTTTCAGGATGAGAGTCAACTCAAAGGTGTGACAGACCAGCCAACAATTGGCACCAATTTCGAAGGGAACTGGTTTGACAATACCACCCCTCCCGACAACTCGATGGCAATATCCAACGAGGGGTATATCGTAAGTGTTACGAACTCGCATATCGAATATTTTGACATGAGCGGAACCCGGCTATTTACATCATCCTTTGATGACTTTTTCGGAGATCCCTCCTTTACTGCTTTGTTATATGACCCTGCAGTGCTTTATGATTCGCAAGCCGACCGGTTTTTCATGGTGGTACTCCATGGATCAAATTCTTCTGTTTCCAAAGTGGTCGTCTGTTTCTCAAAAAGCAATAATCCACAGGATGGGTGGTGGTTTTACAAACTTCCCGGCGATCCGCTGGGAGTCAACAACTGGTTTGACTACCCGAAAATCGGGTTCTCGACAAATGAGGTATATGTAACAGGTAATCTCTTCACCAACAATGATCAGTTCTCACAAGCAATACTCTACCAGATCACAAAATCAGGTGGTTACGCAGGTGACAACATTAACTGGCAATACTGGTATAACATCTCTGAATCCCCATTTACAATTGTACCGGCATCCTTTGGCCAGCAAGGTGGGTATGGCCCGGGAATCTACCTGGTAAGCTCGCATGGAACAACCGGGACTTCAGATAAAATAAGACTTTTCGACCTAACCAACGATATCACCGGAAATCCTCAATTGAAAGCCTACAGCATCGATGCTAACTTTGACCTGGCTGGAGATGCTCCCCAACTGGGGTCTAATATTGTGCTAGACAATGGAGATAACAGGATTATCAGTGCCTTTTATCTGAATGGAATTGTTCATTTCGTTTTTCATTCGGAATATATAAACAACTATAATGGCCTTAATTACAACAGGTTAACTGTCGATGGCCTTACTAACTGGAATTCAAAATTTGGTCTGGACGAATATGATTATTCATATCCTTCAGTAGCTTCTTTTGGCACTTCAGAGACTGATAAATCGGTGATGATGTGCTTCCTTCGGGTTAGTGAAACGATTTATCCCCAGGTTCGGGTAGTCTTTGTGGACAATGCAGGTACCTGGTCTAATTCAACCCTGGTGAAAGAAGGCGAAACCTATGTAGATGTATATGCCAGCAGTGGTGTTTCCCGCTGGGGAGATTATACCGGGATTTCCAGGAAAAACAACGCTTCACCACCAAATGTATGGCTGAGTGGAGGGTTTGGTACACTCCGTTTGAATAAGCATGCTTTCGACACATGGATTGCACAGATCAATGGCGTCGCCATTGGTATCGAGGAAAAAGCCAATGTTCATCCTGTCAGGATCTATCCCAATCCAGTTTATGATATCATGAACATCGAATTTACGCTTGACGAGCGGTCCGCCATTGAAATTTCAGTGATTGATCAGCAGGGAAAAATTGTTAAAACCTTGCTTCAGGACACCGCACCGGGTGGCCGAAACTCCTTTTCGTTCAACAAAGGGGCTCTATCAAGCGGTATCTATTTTCTCAAAGTTTCATCTTCAAACAATACCATCCGTTATGAAAAATTTATTGTTCACTAATTTACTGGTTCTATCTGTCCTTCTGATCGTCTCATGTTCTTACAGCAATCAGGCAAACACTGAAACCGCCTCTGATGATACTGTGAAACTCTCAGTTATTGATACGACACCTGCTAAAACCGTGGACACCATTCAATCTGTCGCTAAAAAAGGAGATTCTGTTGCTGCACAGTCGACACGGGTTGAATCTACTGAGCAAGGGACCACTGCCAAACATCAGGGAGCGGTCAAAAATCCGGGTGCTAACCAGGCTCAGACTGACAGCATCAAGAAGACAAAAACTAAAGGTAAAAAAAAGAACTAAAAACTGCCGGAGAATTCGGTTTTGACAGTGATATATCCAGGATAACTCAGAGGCTGACCATTGACCATGATATAAGGTTTCAACTTTACTTTAAACCGTGTGGGTTTTCCACCAGATCCTGATAGGTTGGTAGCGAAGTTCAAAATGGCGTCAGCTGATTTTCCCTGTAATACCTTCTTCAGGTCAACTGTCATTTGCATAGGTATTTTTGCTGTTCCGTTGTTCGGAGGAATGGAAATGGGCTGGTTGAAAGTACCAGATGTCATCTCGATATCATCGACGTAGACGATATAATCGAGATTGTTTAACCCAGCCGTGGTTACATTTGGGTTCCTGGCGTCAATATTGAGCATGAAGGTCAACGGAAAGGTTGGCTTGGTCAATGCTATCATCAGTTTCTGGGCATCTGACCAGGTTAGATCCTTGACATTGTTAATATGATCCACATCGACTCCGACCAGCATGATATTCGTAACGGACTGTATCCGAAAATCACACTTCAACAGGTTGGCTACCTGTGCGGCCTGGTTGACTACGCCGCAACGCTGAAAAACGAGCAGTAGAGCCAGGAGGATAATATGATAGTGAAATGGTGAAAAAGTGAAATTATTTGGTTCCGGGGACTTCACGGTTAAAAACAAGTTTAATGAATTTTGTTTCGTACGGTAAGCAGGTTTTTACCCATTGTTCTATTGTTCGTGGACCAGCCACTCTTTTGGAACAAGTTGTTTCAGAAGGTCAGGGCTCTTGATATAAACCTTTAGTTCATCACTTCCTGTCTTTTCAAAAAATGTAACTTTAAACGGGTGGAAGCCGGCAGTTAGTCCAATGGTTCCCTCTTTCTGCCGTAGCCCATGCAATCCGTCATTATCTACGACCAACTTCTTCCCGATATAGAAGCGACTTCCGTCGTCAGATTCGGTAAAGAATGTATATACATTGCGTTTAGGGATCAGGATATAACCTGTAAATACAAAGCCAAAATGTTCCTGGTCATTCCTGGGGTCAAAGCTTAAATAGGGTAAGTCGCCGTTCTTTATAGCCGTTAGTGTGGAAAAATCAGGGAGGGAATCCCATTCACCTTCAAAATACTGATACCGGATGCCGGATACCGGATTCTTTACATTTTTAGGTGCTAACGGCAACAACATGGTAAAAGAACGGGTAGCCGTTCCGCTAACTGGCTTCCCATCCCGGAAGCAGCGCGCTTTAACAGTTACATCACCTTTGATCTCAAGAGGCTCAGTATATAACCATGAGGTATCAACCGGGTCAGTACCATCTCCAGTAAACCGGATTTCTATATTTTGGCGATCAGAAACCAATTCTATTTTCATCTGGTCGACAAAGAAGTCATTGTAACCAACAATACCCGGTGGGTTGGTAATGTCGAGGGGGCCACTCAGGGTAAGTTTAATCACCGGGTTTAGTTTATCGGGAGCATTTTTGGGAAGAAGTACAAGTATTTTATCATCCTTCCTGCTTACACTGAGATCTTTCTCTGGCTGTGCCAGCAGAATTGCATGCCGTGGGTCATTCAAACATCCCTCCACCAACAATCGGCCATCAGCAGGCCAGTCGAAGATATGAAGGTAGAGGGTTACTGTATCACTATTCTCTTTCATGGTACAGCGGCCCCATGGTGTAGATGCAAATGGGCTGGCTACAGTGCCGTAGATGGACTCTCCATTCACCATTATCCACTTCCCTATCTCCTGAAGGCGGAAAAGAGCTTGTTTAGGAAATGTTCCTTTATCGGTAGGTCCGACATTAAGCAGATAATTTCCCCCTTTAGAGGCGATATCTGTCAACATCCGGATTATTTCCTGGGCAGACTTATATTCTATATTCGCTTTGTTATATCCCCAATGGTCATTCATCGTCATGCATGTCTCCCAGTCGGTGCCGGGCAAACCCGTAGGAGGAATCTGTTGCTCTGGAGTTCCGAAGTCGCCACCAAAAGCACCTTCTTCCGTTGTACCCTCCATATCCATTCTTCCTGCCCCTACCCTGTTGTTGATGATAATATTGGGTTGCAAATTCCTTACAAATGCGTAAATCTCCTTTCCGTATTTGTCGTTCCAGGTGGTTTCCCAATCCCCATCAAACCACAACACACCAATATTTCCATACTGAGTCAGAAGTTCTTTTAGCTCCTGTTTCATATATGACACATACCGGTCGAAATCAGCGCTGTCGGCACTTCTCTTTTTCTCCCAGTCGCGGTGCGGTAAATAATCGGGGTGATGCCAGTCCATGATGGAGTAGTAGAAACAAAGTTTCATATCGAATTTGCGGCAGGCATCGGCCAACTCTTTCATTACATCTCTGGCGAAGGGGGTCTCCATGATATTGAACCCGGTCTGCTTTGTATTGAACATACAGAACCCATCGTGGTGCTTGGAAGTGATCACAATGTATTTCATGCCGGCATCGCAAGCGGTTTTAACCCACTTATCGGCATCAAAGTTTACCGGGTTGAATTGATTCTGGAATTGGTCATAGGTCTCAGACGGGATGCAGGCAGAATGCCGGATCCACTCTCCATAATCTGTTTTTCCATTCCACTCACCGGCAGGGATTGCATACAGACCCCAATGAATGAACATGCCGAACCGGGCATCACGCCACCACTCCATGCGTGAATCTCGTTGCAATTTACTCTCAGGCTGTGCAACAACAGACAATTGAAAAATACAGAGAACAACAGTAAATAACAGGACCATCCGTCTCATAAAGAAATGATTTACATATGAGCCGGTAAAAGTAGGAATTAATTAATTTATCTCGTTTTTATTCAGGGGGCCGCAAAGATATAGATTCTCTCAGTACCATTAATTCCGTCACCGGGAGTACACGTTATTAACGAACTGTCTTTTTTCCCTGCCCGGCCCATTTTCCATATCGTCATACCTCCGGAGCCATCAGGAAGTGGGGGTGGGATCAGGCCTTCATGTTGAAGCGTCTTAAGCAGTCCATCAACTGTATCGGTCCCCGGGTCAACATCTCTGACAAATTTTTTCCCAAAAGGAACCACGTAAAATTCCAATCGTACCATAATTTCAAATTTTAGGTTAATTTCATGACGTTAAATTATATAAAATATCAGGGTTATGCAATACTTCGTTGCAAAATATATCAAATTTGGCCAAACTTGTAAAATATTCTAATTTTGGTTTAGTCATACCATAACCATTCTACTCATGTTAAGAAAGGTGTTTTTCAAAATTCTCTTTATCTTTCTATTCACTGGATTGTCGGATTCTACAGGATTTACACAAATTCCTGTAAATTTATCCCTTTCCAGGCAGTATCAGATTCAAACCTGGAACCTGGATGCCGGAATCCCGCCCATCATCTATTCGATTTCCCAAACCCCGGATGGATTTTTATGGTTGGGGTCCGACCAGGGGGCATATACATTTGATGGGATTACATTTGTCCCCTTAGATGCTGATTCCCTGCGCCTGGGAAATGAATGTCATTCTATTTGTGTCTTGCAGGACGGTTCGGTTTTATGTGGATTTAAAAATGGGAAACTTATCAGGTATCATAATGGCCGAGGTACCCAGTTGGGATCCAGTAATCTCTTTGGCGGATCTACTATTTCCGCAATCTGTGAAGATCCGCAAGGAGATGTCTGGATCGGTACGGATGGAGCCGGATTGTTCCTATTTTCTGGTGGAACCTTTACAACTTATATATCTTCCAACGGACTTCCATCAAGTAATATTACTTGTTTAGTAAACGGGGAAGAAAATGTTATCTGGGCAGGAACGCAAGATGGCATTTGCCGGATAGAGAAGGAGAAGATCTCCTCTCTCACCAAAAAAGAGGGGTTGCCGCATAATTATATTCTATCGCTTTGGTTTGACTCGCAAAGCAGGCTATGGATCGGCACACATGGGGGGTTAGGCATTCTTGAAAACGACACCATTCATCTGATTGAGAAAGATCTCATATCATCCGAAGCCGATATTCAGGCCATCACAGAAGACTCAGACGGAAATATCTGGATTGCAGTCTTTGGCGAAGGAGTTTGTCGATTTTCACCCCACCTGTCAGAACTTGAGCAGTTGACTGATATGGAAGGACTCCCCTCGAACCTAATCCGTTGCCTTTTTACGGATAAGCAATCCAATATCTGGCTTGGATTCGATGGGAATTTTGGATTAAGTCAACTGCAACAACCTGTAATACAAACATATACTAATGCCGATGGTCTTTCAGGGAATAACATTCTTCCTCTCTGCGTTTCATCGGAAGGAACGGTCTGGGTTGGAACTGCAACAGGGGGTCTCGATTATTATTCTCATGGAAGTTTTACCAACCATGGGGCCTCTGCAGGGTTGGAGAATAATCCAGTATTTACCATTGCCGAGGGTTCAGATCATCTTTTGTGGGTTGGCAGCATTGGTAAGCTAGTCTTGTATAATGGGGAAAAAGTCCTTAAAATATATCAAAGGATGGAGCTCGAAAACCCTTCCTTCCGTGCTGTTTTCAAAGCCCGGGATGGATCTGTATGGGTAGGAACCGACATCGGAATTTATATTTTTCGGCAAGGGGAGATCAATACGTTAACCAAAAAAGACAACTTATCGGATGTCCGGATTTTTTGTTTTACTGAAGATCAGAAAGGCAATATCTGGATCGGCACACAAGAAGGAGGGATTAATATATACAGCAACGGAGTCATTGAACAACTAACCCAAAAAGAAGGATTGGCTGATGACATGATCCTTTGCATGGTTGAAGATAAGGAAGGGATCATGTGGGTAGGTACAGCTTCAGGTGGGTTAAACCGGATCGACCGATTGTCAGGTCAGATTACTTCCTTTGGAGGAAAGAGCGGATTGGATAATTCCATTAGCCAGATTTTCGAGGATGATTATGGATACCTCTGGTTGGGAACAAGTAGGGGGATTTTATCAGTCGAAAAGAAACAGTTCCATGAACATATGGACGGTACTATTTCAAAGTTTAATCCGGAAGGATTCAACTCATCCAATAAAGATCAGGATTTGTTTTTGAATGCAGGTATCTTTCCTTCAGGGTGCAAATTGCCAGATGGAACCCTCTGGTTTCCGACCAATCATGGCATTGCTGTTATTCATCCTGACAGGATGCATGGGAAAGTTGATTTCCCCCGGGTGGTTATCCAGGAAGTTTATATCAATCACAACCTGCAACCGTTATCTTCAAGTTATACCTTCCCACCTGCCGTAATCCATATGGAGATCAAATTTACAGCACCAACATTCATTTCTCCCGACCTGATCAGGTTCAGGTACAAACTTGTTGGCTATGACAATGACTGGGTATACCCCAAAGGTCGAAGTTCTTACTTTACGAAAATCCCGTATGGCAATTATGAGTTCCAGGTTGAAGTAACAAACCGTCTGGGACAATGGAGCGGTGAAATCGTGAAGATCCCGATAACGATCAAACCATTCTTTTATCAAACGATCTGGTTTCTCGTGCTCTGTATTCTTTTCGGACTTTTAATAATTTACGGCATTACCAGGTATCGTATCCGTCAGATCAGGGAGAAAGAGCTGGAGGTTCTGGTGGATGCCCGGACCAGAGAACTAAGGGAACTCAACAGGGAGTTAGATCGGCGAGTGCTGGACAGAACAGCTGAATTAGCAGCAGCAAACCAGGAACTAGAGGCCTTTACTTACTCTGTTTCTCATGACCTCAGGGCACCAGTCAGGCGTATTGAAGGACTCGTTGAAGCGCTCGTAGAGGATCACGGATCACAGTTGGACGAAACAGGGAAAGACTTCCTGAGTAAAGTGGCTGACTCCTCCATCGAAATGGGGCAGCTCATCGAAGAGTTTCTCAAGCTGGCCCGGATTGCGCGTCAGGAGATCGACAAAACTGAGCTAAACCTCAGCAACCTGATAGAAGAGATCATAGCAGAACTATCCGATGTTGATCCAAAGCGAAAAGTTTCCGTGAAGATATGCCCCAATATTATTGCCAACGGCGACTCTCGACTGGTCAGAATCGCCCTCCAGAACCTCTTAAACAACGCCTGGAAATATACGGGAAAAACGGATCAGCCTGAGATCATCTTCGGTTCCCAGGAACAAGGTGGGCAGAAGGTTTTTTTCATTCAGGATAATGGTGTCGGCTTTGACATGAGTCATTATGAGAAACTTTTCACCCCTTTTCTTCGACTTCATAGTGATGACCAATTTACGGGGACAGGTATTGGCCTTGCGACTGTAAAACGGATCATTTTGAAGCATGGTGGAAAGATCTGGGCACAGGCAGAACCCGGGAAAGGAAGCACATTTTTCTTCACCCTTTAAATCAACATCCTATGACAAATATTAAGCTACTGCTGGTAGAAGACAATGATACCGATGCATTGCTTGTAGTCAGGCAATTGAAGAAGGAGGGGTTTGAGGTAGATCATCATCAGGTTAAAACCCGGGACGAAATGGAGAGAGCATTCTCAGAAGGGTGCTGGGATCTTGTTATCTCGGATTACTCCCTTCCAGGATTTGGAGGAAAAGATGCCCTTGAGCTGTTTAAGTCCAAAAAGTTGGATATCCCTTTCATCTTGGTTTCAGGAACAGTTGGTGAAGATATTGCGGTTACCATCATGAAGGGAGGAGCTAACGACTACCTGATGAAAACGCATTTAAACCGGCTGGGTCCGGCAGTTAAACGCGAACTGGAAGAGACCCAGGTAAAGCGGGAGAAAAAACGGATCGAGTCGGTCCTGGATCAGACTGAAAAGAGGTTTCAGCGATTGATAGAGGATTTACGGGATGTTGTATTCCTATCCTCGATGGATGGGAAGAAGATATATATTGTAAATCCGGCTTTTGAAGCCATTTATGGCAGGCCGTTGACGGAGCTGGAGCAAAATCCGCTAATTTGGCATGATGCCATTTATGATGATGATAAAGCCTTAATGGGGTCTATGACGAAGGAGCTCAAAACCACTGGGTTGTGTGCAGGAGAGTATAGGATAGTCAGGCCTGATTTGTCAGTACGCTGGGTGTATGATCGTAGATGCCTTGTCTTTACGGATGGAGAAAAAGAACCGTTGATGGGTGGCGTAGTTATGGATGTGACGGAGAAAAAACAAGCGGAAGTAGATCTGATCCTGGCAAAAAAAACAGCAGAGGAATCGAGTCGTTTGAAGTCAGCATTATTACAAAATATGAGCCACGAGCTCAGAACACCGATGAATGGCATTCTGGGTTTCTCGGAGTTTCTCTTCGAGGAGTTACAGGATGAAGAAACCCGTACAAAGGCGGGATTCATTCTCACTTCCGGGAAACGGCTTCAGCAAACGCTGGAATCGATGATGTTCTATGCCCAGCTCGTATCGGGGATCCCGTTAAAACCGATACTAATTGACCTGGTTGAAATAATCCGGAAACTGGGGGTAAACATAAAGAAACAAGCTGAGTCGAAAGGGCTCACCTTTACCCTGCAGGTAGAGGAGAATCTCTCTCTTATTTCAGATGCGTCTCTGCTTCAACGGATTTTGCAGGAGATCATGGATAACGCAATAAAATTCACGGATACAGGAGAGGTTTCGGTATCTGCACGGTTTTCGGATGAAACCCATAGCGTTATCCAGATAGAGGTTTCGGATACAGGGATCGGGATTCCACGGGAGAAGCATGCACTTATTCTGGAGGAGTTCCGACAGGCTGAGGAGGGGTTTGATAGGCCATATGAAGGAAGCG
Source organism: uncultured Prolixibacteraceae bacterium (assembly GCA_964449285.1). GTDB lineage: Bacteria > Bacteroidota > Bacteroidia > Bacteroidales > FEN-979 > QYOJ01. The sequence continues at coordinate 1,771 of CAYUZX010000044.1, read as the reverse complement.
GGTTGGGGTTGTCAAACGCCTTGAAAAGTATCCATCTGTTGGGAGGGAACCTCTTGGTGGATAGCGATGTTGGTCGAGGATCTACCTTTACGGTATTTTGTCCAACAGACTGGAAAGGTCCGGAGACCGGTGCAAAAACCGACATAGTTGCTCCTCCCGTTCCCCAGGCGCCGGTGAAAACGCACAAGGCAAAACCAAACATCCTGCTGGTGGAGGATAACGTTGCCAACATTGAACTGGTCAAGCTCTTTATCGGTGGAAGTTATCAACTGGATGTTGCCAAGGATGGGGAGTCGTCACTCGATCTGGTTAAGCAGAAGCAGTATGATTGCATTCTGATGGATATCAACCTGGGCCCCGGAATGGATGGTATTGACGCCATATCGGAGATTCGAAAAATACCTTCATACATGCCTGTTCCGATTATCGCTGTCACCGGTTATACCTTTCGAGACGAAAAGGACTTAATCCTTTCCAAGGGAGCCACAAATTACCTGGAAAAACCATTTACCCGACAACAGCTTCTTGAAGTGCTGGCTGAGGGATTTAAATGATTTATGATTAGGTGATTTTAGATTTACGATTGAATCGTAAATCTACCTTATCAGCATGATCGTCCCTTTGTTTGTTACACTGTGCTTGTCATTCTCTTTGTAAAAGATCGCCCAAACATAGAGCCCGCCGGGACAGTCCTCACCTTGTAAAGTGCCGTCCCACCCATCTTCAATGTTCAAGGTTGAAAAGACCACTTCACCCCATCTATTGAATACCTGCAAGTGAAACTCTGTGATGTTTTCAGGGGGCAAACCAATAATCCTGAATTCATCATTCAATCCATCCCCATTGGGAGTAAAGGCAGTTGGGATATAGGGTATGACAAAAACAGTTACACTATCCATAAACTCCTGCCCGTCGCATAACGTGATGAACGCATAGTAAGTGGTCGTTTCCTTGGGGGTGACAACGACACTCTGCTGTGAGGAAATCTGTTCGGCGCCCTGATACCACCGATATACGACTTTTTCTCCGGGGAGGATAGGTTGAAGATCATACTGGATCTGAGCAATCTGAAAACTATCAATGGATGTGGGCGTATACATCCATCCTTCCATCCGGGCGCTCCATGAAGTGGCATTCCGGCCCGGCACTGCATATCCTATGAATCCTGTCTCATTCTGGACACCCATCGTAGCCAGGTTATCATTCCATTCGGGACAGGAGGGTTTGTTCATCAGGTGATTTTCAATGGTGTTACCTCCTTCATTCAACACGATCTGAAGAGTGACAAGTGAATCTCTGCAAGAATTGCCATAAAGGGGAGTCTGACACCACATAACGACAAGACTCTGGTTTAAATCCGGTCCGATGGTCCGATAGTAGATAAAGGGACCGCCAGCTTGCAGGGGGTTGAGGTCCTGAAAAGGCCCCAGAATGCAGTTTTTGGGGTTATAATCGGCCGTGTTTGGAACAGCAAAAGCATTCCTGATCCCTTTGGCATTTGGATTTGGAGAGAAGCTGATCCATCCATTTGCACCTATATAAAACTGGGTGTACACATTGCCAAAGAAGCTGAAACTGAATCCTATCGGGAAAGGTCCTTCCACTCCATTATCATCTATCGTCACACCCTCACCAATCAAGCCATATGTGGTAGTGAGGGTGACTGGTACACCCGGGTTAATCGTATCGTTTGGGCCTGCATCGAACTGGGCGAAAAGGTTCAGGGGGAATAAGGTAAGAAGTAAGAGGTAAGACGTAAGACGTAAGACGT
>CAYUZX010000043.1:0-29314 GCA_964449285.1 uncultured Prolixibacteraceae bacterium | reverse complement strand
TATAAGTGTAATCTCCGGAGTTAACGCACATGCTGCTTTGGCCGGTAATGGTAGGCGTAGGAGCAGCATTCACGGTAACGGCATACGATACCGGGGCTGCAGCAGTGCAACCGTTGGCATTGGTGTAGGTAACGGTGACATTCTGTGCACCGGAAGTATTCCATGTCACGGTGACGGTACTGCTGGTAGAGGTGCCTCCAGCCGTGATTGTACCTCCGGCTGATACAGTCCATATATAAGCGGTCATCCCGGTTTGGGTAGAGTAAGTATTTGCCGTTGAACCCTGGCAAGCAGTAGCCGGTCCGGTGATCGTTGGCACCGGCAACGGGTTGACGGTTACGGCCAGGCTGTTAGGCGCTCCTGTAGCACAACTGCTCGTTCCGAAAACAGTCACATTCCCGGAAGTTGTTCCAAAGGTTACGGTGATGCTGGTGGTGTTTGCTCCGGCAGTGATGGTAGCTCCGGCAGGCACACTCCAGGTATAACCTGTAGCGTTCGCAAGAGCGGTGATGCTATATACATTTCCGGCACTGTTAGCACAAACGCTGGCTGGACCTGTTATCGGACCGGCCTGTGGTATCGGCGGACAACCTACAAGGAATGAAAGAGTGGCTCCGTAGGTTGTACCGGCAGCGTTTACCCCAACGGCGCGGAAATAATACGTGGTGTTGGGAGTCAACCCGGTGATGTTGGCAGAGAAAGGGGTTGCTGTGTTCCCTGTCACCGGGCTCGGAATTCCCGGCGCTACATTCCCGAACGTTGGGGAAGGTCCCCAATCGAATGTCACAGTAGTAGATGAGTTCTGGGCGGTAACTGTCCCATTCAATGTAGCAGTGGTGGATCCGATGCTGCTTGCAGCATTTGTAACAACAATAGGTGGAGCTGCAGATGTTGTAAAGGTCATGTCTAAACCATTAGAGGTCCCTCCGGCACTGACTCCTTTAACTCTGAAATGGTAGAGTGTGTTGGGGGCGAGGCCTGTAATGGGAGCGCTTACAGGAGTAACTGTACTTCCTGTAACAGGAGATTGGGTTGCTGTGGCGGTGGAACCGTAGGCGATAGTGGGCCCATAATCAAATGTAACTGTCGTTGAAACCCCATTTGCGTTGACCGTTCCATTCAGTGTTGCTCCTGTGGCGGTGATCGCAGTGGCTGCAGTGGTAACCACGGTTGGAGGTGGAGGTGGCGTGGTGAAGGTCATATTAGCTCCGTATACAATTACTCCTCCGGAAGTCACCCCACGAGCCCTGTAGTTATAGGTGGTCAAAGAGGATAAACCGGAGATCGCTCCACTGATCGGTGTAGTAGTCGTTCCTGTCACAGAGGAGGGAACCCCTGCCACCGAGCTGCCATAGCTTGTGGTCAGTCCGTAATCAAAGAAGCTGTTCACGATCAGAGTGTTGGCGTTGATCGTCCCGTTCAGCGTGGCGGTTGCAGAGGTGATAGCTGTGGCGGCTGATGTGACAACAGCGGGGTTTGTTCCGAACTCATAGGCTCCCATATCCGGAGGGTTCGTGCGTAATACACCTGTGATATCGGCTGGAACGGCAGTAAGATAAGTACCCAGATTATTCAGCGCTAAATTTGTCGGATGCAGATCAGTTGCAGAGACAAAGGTTGGATCGATATTCTTTGATCCGGCATCTTTCAAAGTAGCTGCTTGCCAAGCGGCAAGTGTGGTGATATCGCTGCCAAGATAACCCAGTACACCGGGTGTCCCCGATACAAAATAATTGTTGTAGTCGATATCCGTAAAGGCCGCATTGGTTGTGCCGCAGTAAAGGGCATACGCTTTATCAGTGGAACTTCCGGTGTTGTCGTAAGTGTTTACCAGGATGTTATCCCTTGCATCGATGGCTGTGGCCGAGGTTCCGATATAAAGAGCAGCAGCGATAGTGCCGGAAGAATATCCTGCATAGGTGCCGGAGAGGTTCACCGAGTTGTGATACACGTTGACACCCCCCGTCGCTCCTTCAATACCAATACCAATGCACCAGTAGGTAAGAGAGGCGTCACTGGTACACATGATATCGTAGACCACGTTGTTGATCAGGCTGATATTGCTCGCGGGGAGGCCTGTGACAACATAGATGCCCCTGGCTCCATAGCCACCCGTATTGCTGTTCAGCAGGGTCCCCACCTTGTTGTTCTTCACCGTAACTCCGGTAGTGGTGCTGAATACATAGATACCGTAAGGAATACCTGAACTCGAAGTGGACAGGTCGGTGATGGTGTTTCCGTCTATGGTGACATTTGAATTCGTGAGTGCGGATGAGACCGCAATCCCTCTTGGTCCTGTTGAAGTGCCGCTCATAGTATTAATCACATTGCCCGTGATGGCACTGTTGGTCGTACCGGTAGCAAACCAGATCCCGGTCAGGTTGCCAGCATCAATAGTGTTGGCCATATTTCCGATGGTGTTATTCGAAACAACCGCTCCATCAGCCCCCTGTACATAGATCGCACAAAGGCGGATCTGGTTGGTGGCGTCGGAAAGATCGTTCCCGGTAATCAACAGCCCGCTTCCGTTACCCGAAGCAACAACCGCGTTGAAATAGATACCGATATAGGCTAACTGAACGCTGTTGTTCTGGAGGGTGATGTCGTTGAAGTAACCGGCAGTTCCGTCCGATGATGTCAGTACAAGCGCCGATGAGGAATTGATCCCGTTGATCAGGATAGTGTTCTTGATGGTGAATTTTGTCAACGGGGTGGATCCTGTAGACCCGGCAAAAACAACCTGGGGCGTTGTTGCACTTGTATTGTTGATAGTGAGGTTTTTCGTCGTTCCACCTACGGCATTGGATCCGTCAATTATGGTATTTGGGTTGAGTACCCTGATCAGGGCGCTGGCATTGGCCGAACCGGTAATCGCTACAGTGTTTCCTGTCGCGGGTTTGATTGTCAGGGTATTTACCGCACTGGAGCCCGGATTCGCATTGATCACGATCGGGAAGGTTTCGGAAGCCGAATAGGTTGCATCCGTAAGCCGGAAGGTGACCGCACAGGTCATCTCTTTGTTATTGAAGTCGGCGATGGCAGCCGTCAGGGTCGTATAGGTCTGTCCTGTTCCCACGTTAAAAGTTCCGCAAATGGTTCCAACGATCGTATAGGTATAAGGCGTTGTCGGAGGGGTGGAACAGGCGGGTGGATTTGCTGTAAAACCACTGGCTCCGGCAGATGGATTGGACCCGATATTTGGAGGGGTGTAATTATCCTGGGCAACGACGTAATAAGAAACCACATCGCCAAGCACTACACCGCCGCCGAAGGTGAACTGATACTGGTTCCCGACTACCGGTAGATTGGCAGCGACATTCTGCCATGCGCCCGTGTTGATTTTATAGTAGAGCCTGGGAAGACCTGTGCCGGTGGTTGGAACGCCCGAGGGATCCGTGATGGTGGTCGTCAGGGTCCGCGGAGTTGTGGAGGAAGTATTCAGGAATGGGGTATAAGCAATTGTCGGAGGATTCATGTCTAAGAATAATCCGGCAAACTCATCCGCTCCGATATCCGGCGCTGTTGCAGGAGAAAGCGCATTATTTGGATATCCGGGATTCGGATAGCGGGCATGATCGTCATAATCTGTTGTGATCGCAACAGGTGTTGAAATGGTTGCCCCGCCGCTTTCGCATTGGGTTGCTATCGTAGTGGAGAGATGTAGATCATACGGGGTTGTTGCTACATTGACAAACGGTGGATTCTCAGTCACAGAGGCGGCATCCCGTCCGCTACCGATATACGTTTTATAAGCAGCCAGGGTTTGCTGGGGATTTGCCGGAGTGGTCGTTCCTTCCACGTAAATTAAATTGGTTGCGGAAGGGGTGCCGGCATAAAATAGATTGTTGTTTGACGCAGTGGTATAGGCCGTGGTTGAGGGAGCTGAAACATACCTGAATGCGGCAGCATTGCCACCTGTAGGTCCCGGCGTAGATGTATTCACGAAGATGTTGTTACGAGAGGTTACGGCAGGAGCCGTACTTGATATATATAAGGCGCTGGTACCAAACGTAGTGGCTGAAGTACTTGTTGCATTCAGGTAAACAGTATTGTAGAAGAGGCCGATCGTGGTCCCTCCGGCGACCCAGATCCCGTGATTGGCAGTCGCACTGGTGGATGCCGGAGCATTCAGATCATAAATATAGTTGTTGTAGATATTCGCAGTGGTGATGCCGGTGAAATACATGCCGTAGAAGTATCCGGATGCACCAGCCATGCTGACTCCATATAGTTTATTTTTATAAACACTGAAAGCGCCCGCACCGGCCACGTAAATCCCGTAACAGTAACCGTATCCCGTGGCGCTGTTGACGGTCAGATTATATATGGTATTTGAATAGTTTAATCCCATGTAATACCCATACAGTCCGTAAATATATCCGTATCCAGAGGAGGAATTGGTGATAGTCAGGTTGTAGACGGTGTTGTCGTAAATCGAATTCGTGGCGACTCCCGTACTGGCCGGATATGAATAGATGCCATATGCTGCGGATCCGGAAGTATAGGAAGTAGAAACAGTCTGGTCATGGACGGTGTTGTTGTAAACCATCTGGGAGACGGCTGAGTTTGAACAATAGATACCGTAATTATAGCCGGAAACAGATGTCAGTCCCGAAGCATAATTGCCGAAGACGTTGTTGTCATGGATGGAATAGGTCCCGCTTCCCGCCAGATTCATGCAGTAGAGATAGCAGGTAGATCCATTCCCGGTGCGGCCGTTATTCGAGATGGTATTATTGTATACATTGGCTGTTGTGGTTGCCCCTGAAGTAGTGTAAAGAAGATAATTGTACGAGCTCCCGGCAAGGACGTTATTGTTCACTGTGTTGCCGTACATATTAATATTGAAGGCGGTGGCTGCATTGTATATCCCATAGAAATAGGGAGTTGTTGCCGTTGGGTAGGTACAGTTCTGGAGAGTATTGTTAAAGATATCCAAGGTGTTGGTGGTCCCTGATGTTCCGATCCCCGAGTTATACATGCCGTACATGTATCCGGTGGTCCCGGCGCTGACCAGGGTAATGGTATTCCCTGAAAATGTGGCATTGGCATTTGTGGCCGTACCGCCATATATGCCATAAATAGCTCCTGTTTGTCCGGTGCCTCCGTTGATGCTGTTGTTGGATACAGTGAGGTCATTCTGGTAGGCCACGTAGATCACATAGGCGGTAACAGATCCGCCTGCAAAATTTGTAAATGTGTTGGCTCCGTCTTTCCCGACCTCATTGCCCTGGTCGTAATACGTATAAGGCGATGCATCAACCCGCCCATAGAGGTAAATCCCGCCATAGACATCGGAGAAGGTGTTGCTGTAGAATTTGTTGCTTGAATTGGTGCCACTTGGGGCAGTCACAACGAGCTGAGTGACGGAGGCATTGGTATGGTTGTTTGAATAAATGCCATAGGTAGCGGTATAAGCCTTATTCAGTGAAATTGCGCAGTTTTTTATTGTGACATTCTGGGAGCCGTCGGTAGCGGAGGCTTTTAATACAGCATATCCCCATTCCATCCGCGTGGTAGCGGTGGTATTGGCTGCATTCTCCTGGATGCTGATTCCGTCGAAGGTAATGTAGTCGGTTCCCAGGAGGCAAAAGATATAATCCATGGTCCCGGTTCCGGGTGTTCCGGCGGTGACCATTGGGTTGGCTCCGGCGCCGCTCTTCTGGAACACAATCGGATTGGCTGTTGTTCCGGTTGCGGTAATCAAACCGGCTGTCACCGAAGATAAGGTCTCTGTGTATCCGGCAGCTACATTAAATGTAACCCCTCCTGTTCCCACACCCAGGGCATTCAGGTCGGTGATGGCTGCTGCAATAGTTGCATAGCCTGTAGGAGGAGTTCCGGGAATAGCTTTAGACCCGGTCAGCTGACCGTATGATAATCCTGTGATTATCAAGGCCAGCAAAAGAAGTAATGATTTTTTCATGATGTCTGATTTGTAAATTAACATTGTTGATTTATTCTGGTTTTATTTATGTTTCTGATAAATGATAAGTTGCTGATGCAACTCCTCAATCTTATTGTACAATTTTGCAACCTCCTCTTCCTGCTGCAGTTTCAATGCTTTCAATGAATCGTTAAATTGACTGTTGCTCGTTAGCTTTGATCCGGAGGCGGTTTCCACAATCCGCTCCTCTTTTAACCGGTAATAGGATCTCTCCAGTTGAAGTTTTTCGGAAAGCAAACTCTCATATTCAAGACGGTTCTCATCAAGTCTGGCTTTTATAAAAAGATTCCGTGAATAGAGAAAAATGGAGAACCCGATAAACAGGAGAGCAAGGATATATCCTATCAGCGAAGTGATATTTAAGTTCGTGGATTTCAATCAGGAGGAGATCGGAAATATTTGACAACAAAGGTATTCCCGTACGGTTAAAAGCAAATGAAAGGCAAATTAAAAAGCTGTTAACTGGTGGTTAAAATGTGATTAAAAAGGGAGGGCATAGGGGAGTGCTCAGTCCATGAGAATAGGGAAACGGAGGATGAATTCCGATCCGGTTCCTGGTTCTGGATTCATGGTAATGGTCCCTCCATGAAGTTCTGTGATACGCCTGACAAGAGAAAGACCCAATCCGCTGCCCTGAATTGCAGCAACATTCTTCGCACGGTAGAATGGTTCAAAAATAAGTTCCTGCTCCTCTATTGGGACTCCGACACCACTATCCCTGAAGCTGATCTGAATCTCTGAACCCGGATGTTGCAGGGTTACATGAACTTGTTGATCGCCGGAATATTTACATCCATTCTCCATGAGATTCAGAAACACGATCCTCAGCAACTGGTCATTCCCTTTTGTCGTCAGGAGTTGCTCTGTTTTTGAATCCCCTTCAAAATCGTCCTTAAAATGAATCATGACCCGATAGGCAGGATGAGCCTTGTTCAACTCCGACTGGGCTTCCCAGAGCAACTCATCCACGCGGATTGCCTCCATTGGAATTTGATAGGATTCTGAATTTGTCATGGTGAGCAACAGCAACCGGTTTGCCGTATTCCCCAGGTTAATGATATCTTCAAGCACCGACTGGATTAACCTGACATACTCTTCCCGGGTACGTTCTCTTAACAGGGCAACCTCCAACTGCCCGCTGATGTGGGCAAGAGGGGTACGGATCTCATGGGATGCATTTGCAATGAAGCTTTGTTGAACCTTGAATGCAACTTCCAGCCGCTCCAGCATCTGGTTGAACGTTCGAGCCAGCCTGGCGATCTCATCCCGTCCGTTTCCTTCATTAACCCGCAAGTGTAACGTGCTTTCGGTGATTGAAGGAACTTCATCCATCACCTTCAGGATTGGCCGTAAGGCTCTGTTTGAGAATAACCTTCCGGTCAGGTAAAGAATGAGCAGGGAGGCCAGAAATACGATCATCAGGATGTTCCGGAGGTTGGAGAGCTTTCGCATTCCATAGATATCGATGGCTCCGGCAATTACAACGAAACTGCCATTGGTCCCAAGGTACTGGAATCCCACTACCGTATACCTGCCCTGTTGTATGTCGATCAATTTTTTATCACGGATGTAATCTACAAATAAAGGAGTGATCTGTAACTTCGAACTGTCGCGGCTGGAGAATACCTGGTTGTCTGAATCATCGAAAATGTGGATCTCTTCAAAAGGCATTGTGGAGAGGTTGTTTTTCTCAATCAGTCGAAGGATGTCAGCATCAACGCCTTCAACATCAAGGAGCAATTTTGCCAGCGTCGAGGCTTTATTCTCGAGACGCGTATTAAAATCCTCCTTCCATTTGAGCTCTGAAAAGATATAGATGGATAGTTCCGCAAGGATGAGGATAACAGCTACGATCACTGTAAACTGCAGGGTTAGTCGCTTACGGATCTCCATTTAATCCTGCTCCAAAATGTAACCATGGCCAATCCGGGTGTGGATCAACTTTATTTCAGACTCTTTATTGAGCTTTTTCCGGAGAAGATTGATATACACATCCACAACATTGGTTCCGGTGTCAAATGTGATATCCCAGATCTTCTCGGCAATCTCAGGGCGCGAGACAACCCGTCCGCTGTTCCGCATCAGGTATTCAAGAAGAGCGAACTCCTTGGCAGAGAGAAAGATCTCCCGATGATTGCGGAATGCCATCTTTTTATCCAGGTCGAGCTCAAGGTCGCCTGTTATAATAATATTTTTCGACTTTGTTTCAGGTTGAGCGCCCCGCTTAGTCAGAACCTTAATACGGGCCACCAGCTCTTTGAACTCAAATGGTTTGACAATGTAATCATCGGCGCCAGCATCAAAACCTTCGAGTTTGTTTTGCAGCGAGCCCAATGCCGTAATCATGATTACCGGAGCCTTAGGGTATCTCTCCTTAACCAGTTTACATAACTGGTTTCCATCAACAAAGGGTAATAGAATATCAAGCAGATATAGGTCAAACGGTTCTTGATCGATAATCTCCTGGGCTGCTTTACCATCCCCGGCTATCGCTGTTTCAAAGCCAATCTCTTCGAGGCCCTGTTTCAGAAAGGCGACCACTTTGGGCTCATCTTCTACAATAAGAATTTTCATATCAGTGATTTCGGTAAGATAAAACTTTGAAATTCAGAACGAAAATACAGAATTTTTAATTCGTAATTCGTAATTCGTAATTCGTAATTGTCACATAACGTTCCCCTCCATAAGGTACTCCTGCACATATTCCCGGATACCTTCTTCAAGTGAAGTAAACTGGTATTGAAATCCGATAGAGCGGAGTTTATGCATGTCAGCCTCTGTATAGTATTGATACTTATCCCGGATATCAATAGGCGTGTCAATAAATTTAATCTCCGGCTCCTTCACCATCGCTGTGAAAACGGCATTGACCAAGTCGAGGAAGGTTCGGGCCTGTCCTGTCCCCAGGTTATAAATTCCGGAGCCCTTTCCATGATTTATCACGAACAGGAGAACCTCCACTACATCTTTCACATAGATAAAGTCTCTTAACTGTTCGCCATCCCTGTATGCTGGATTATGTGACCGGAAAAGTCTCACGGATCCCGTATCCCTAATCTGATTATATGCGTGAAACACTACCGAAGCCATTCTCCCCTTGTGGTATTCATTCGGGCCGAACACATTGAAAAATTTCAGCCCGTACCAGAATGGGGGACTCATCTCCTGATTTAATACCCACTTGTCAAACTCATTTTTGGAGACGCCATAAGGGTTGAGGGGTTGGAGTTTTGGGATCAATTTTTGATCGTCAGTATATCCCAGGGAACCATCTCCGTATGTGGCGGCTGAGGAAGCGTATACAAGTGGAATTTGATACTCAGCACAGAGATTCCAAACCTCCTTTGAATAATTCAGGTTGAGCTCGTCAAAGACAGCCATGTCAAACTCAGTGGTATCAGTACGGGCTCCGATATGAAAGACAAATTCCACCAGCTCATGATTTTTCCGGAACCAATCCGCAAACGCCCTACGGTCGATAGCCTGTTCAAAAGCTTTGTTCTGCGTGTTACGAGCTTTCTCCGGATGAGAAAAGTCATCAACAATCCCAATCTCTTTGATCCCTCTGTTATTTAGTTTTCCAACAAGACAACTTCCGATAAAACCGGCAGCTCCGGTGACGATGATCATATGTGTGTGATTTTGTGGTAAAGGTAATGAAAAGGGATAAAGGGACAAAGGGACTAAAGTTGCGTTAGATCGATAAAAAAATGCAGATACTAGTATAACATTTTGATCATTAAATGAGGTTATCCCTCTTTGCTCTGTCCCTACTCCCAGAATCTGACCAACTCCTCTAATCCTTCACGTTCCTTCAGAATTTGCAAACTCCCATCTCGCCAACCCAGTATCCTTGGTGTTTGCCGGCTATTATAACGCGACCACATCGAAAATGTATATCCTCCCGTATCGTGGATCACAATGTAGTCACCCTCTTCCACAACGGGGAGAATCACGTTTTTTGCCATGATGTCGCCGGCAAAACAGAGCGGCCCGGCCAGGTTATATGGATTGCCATCCTGACCCTCTTTTAAATTACCTCGTGCATCGAGTACACTGTACTCATGTTTCCAATCGGCAGGATTCAGGCACTCCCTCACAAACAGATCAGCCCCCACATGGATCATTGCAGTGTTGATGGCAGGATCCCGTTTGATATACTCTACCCGGCTAACTGTCCAACCACTATTCACATACACCCATCTCCCGAATTCGGTAATAATCCTCCAGGAATCTTTCTTTATTTCACTATTTCGCCATTTGGCTCCGCCGAGCTCCGCTTCGCTCTGGTTCACCATTTCACCATTTTCCTGGTGCGAAGTGGGGCCTCTGTCCCTCCGTTCCTCGGTCCTTTCAAATAATTGCGGTGTACGCTCCTTCAACGCCGCCACGTAATCTTCCATCTTAAGAGGCATCGGATCATAACTGTATGATACTGGAAATCCCCCACCGATGTCGAAAATATCAACTCGCTTTTCGCTTTTCGCTTTTCGCTTTTCGTTTACCTCAAGTATAAAATCATAGAGTACAACCACGCCCTCTACAAGCATTTCCATTGAGCAACCCTGGGAACCTACGTGAAGATGAACACCGGTTAGCCAGGGATAATTGGCAAAGGCCTCCTCAAGCTCATTCCGGCTGGATTTGATCGGGACGCCAAATTTTGAATACTCTCCGGCAACACTCGATTCGAGAATGGTTCCCACCCCTACCTGCGGATTGATGCGGACACCAATGGAAGAGGAGGAAGAAATGTTTTCGAGTAGAATATTTACTCGATCTAGTTCCGTAAGATTATCACAATTTATATGGATTCCCTTCTCCAGCGCAAACCGCAGATCGGGAACGCTCTTTGCAGGGGAGTCAAAAACAATCTGATCAGGCCTGTAACCTGCTCTCAAAGCAATTGTGATTTCTCCTATGGTTGCAGCTTCCAACCCGGTTCCCAGTTCCCGGGTAAATTCCAGAATCCGGAGAAGGGGATTTGATTTGATTGCCAGCCCGTGAAGTGTATTTGATGGAAAACAGGATTGGAGATAGGTGATACGGGATGCGAGATAATCAAGGTTATGGAAAAGTACAGCAGAATCTTCTTCACGGATCAGACCCTCTTGGAGGGCTTGCCTGAAGAGTGTCGAAATAGTATGCCGGGGGATGTTTTCAATCATAAATATCGATCAACGTTTGGATTGCCCTGCTCCCATCTTCGCCAAGGTCTAGCGTAAACCTGTTCACATAGAGATTGATATGCTTACGCATCACAGCTTCGTCCATCTCCTGTGCATGAGCCTTGACAAAATCCATCACTTGTTCAGGATATTCCATGGCAAAATTTACACTTTCCCGCATGATTCGGTTGAGTTTTTCAAGGTTCTCTTCACCCAGGTTCCGCTTGGCGATGATACCGCCTAACGGGATTGGACTATTGCTCTTCTCCTCCCAAAACTCACCGAGATCCAACAGTTTTACCAACCCCTTTTGTTCATATGTGAACCTGTTTTCATGGATGATGACACCGGCATCAACTGCGCCCGATAAGACTGCATCTTCAATCTCAGAGAAAAGCATAAACTCCTTCCGGGTTATCATAGGATAAGCTAAACTGAAGAGAAAATGTGCCGTTGTATGTTCCCCCGGTAATGCAACACGTATATCGGCTATTTTGCCTCCGGCATTCGTGTCATTGCGAGCGAAGCGAAGTAATGGTATCCGGCGTCTGGCAATCAGCAAAGGTCCGCTCCCGAATCCAAGAGCACTGCCACTCTCAAGCAGCTCGTACCTGTCTCTCAGAGACAACCAGGCATGGAAACTGACCTTGATCATATCGATTCCCCCCTCCATTGCCCACATATTTAGCTTCTCTATATCAGCCAGCTGATAGTCGAACGAGAGCCCCTCGAGATCGATCCAGCCATGAACCAGGGCAGCGAAAATGAACGTGTCGTTCGGACAGGGGGAAAAGGCAAGGGAAATCATATTCAATTACGAATTACGAATTACGAATTACGAATTATTTTAGTCATTAGGTCAGGAGGTTCCCACCACAGTTCTCATTCCTTCATCTCCTCTAAAATCTCCACCAGCACTCCATCCAAGTTCTTCATGGCCAGCCGGATCTCCCACTTCTCTTTGTCCCGCTCGCCTACATAGTTCGACACGGCACGGATCTGGGCACATGGGATCTTCTCAACCAGACAGCTAAACAGGAATGCAGCTCCCTCCATGCTCTCCACATCGGCAGGAGAACGTTTCAGCAACTTTTTTATCCGAGCAGGATCTGTCTGCATCATGTTGACAGTATTTCCTGTAACAATTTTTAACCGATCAATAGATTTCAGCTTCGGAACCAATATGTTTATTAGTTTTCCATCTTCGAACGGATACTCATCAGGGGGCAACAGCCCTAACTCAAATAAACTCCTGAAGGCGTCATCCTTATCAACTCCCTGCTCTGGAAGTTGCTCTTGAGTTACATGAAGGACGCTTCCTATCGTAACTTCAGAATTATACGCTCCACAGATACCGGCATTGATAGCAACATGATAAGACCCTTCCCGAATCCTTTTTCCCATGTAAAAGGCAGTATGAAGCAAGCCGATACCGGGTGCCAGCAGATCTACCTGCAGCCGGCCCATATTGAAGTGATACAGATGGTTAGGAATTACCACAACCGGTTCACTTCTTTTAAAAAGCTTTTTCACTTCAAAGAGGGTGGCCGAGACAATCAGGATCTTCATGGAAACAAAGATACGTACAAAATTTATTGTACATTTGAACCTTTTAACACAAATCCAACGACCCAAACATATGGAGAAATTAAAGACCACCCTCAGGGATTCAGCAAGGATGCGCTGGTCGATAATGCTGCTTGTCAGTTTGCTAATGGCGGCAAACTATTACTTTTATGACGCCCTCTCACCATTAAAATCTATTCTTCAGGAACACCTTCACTTCAGCTCGCAGGATTATGGCATTGTAGCTGGTTTCTATGCCTTCCCGAATACATTCCTCCTGATGGCAATCCTTGGCGGGATCATCCTTGATAAGATGGGGATCCGGCCCACCGGATTGCTCTTCGCAGTCTTTATGCTGATCGGTGCTTTTCTCACTGCATACGGCGCTACCGACTATTTTAACGGCGGCGGTTTCGGATATGCATTTCTCAACTCTTTCTGGACAGGCTACTCCCCAGGCCTCAAGATGATGGCCCTGGGTATGCTGATCTTTGGTTTGGGTGCCGAGACGAGCATCGTAGTGATCAGCAAGATCCTGGTGAAGTGGTTCAAAGGATACGAGATCGCCCTGGCCTTTGCGATCAACCTCGGGATTGCCCGGGTTGGAACAGCCCTGGCGTTCAATTTCTCCCCCCGTCTGGTCATGCCCGATTTCTGGACTTTTCCGATTTGGTTTGCGGTGATGCTTCTCCTCATCGGGTTTCTCTCTTTCCTTATCTATACCATGTTTGATGTGAAACTCGACAGGCAACAACAGAGCCGGTCGTCACTTCTGGATGAAGAGGAGAAATTCAAACTCTCCGATCTTTATAAACTTTTCACAAACAGGTCGTTTCTCTTCATCACTTTTCTCTGTGTCACCTTCTACGCTGCAGTCTTCCCATTCCTGAAATATGCCCCCGACTTCTTCTATCATAAATTCGGCATCTCGCGCGAATCAAGTGGTGATATAGCCTCACTGCTGCCCTATGGAACAGTAATATTTACACCGCTTTTCGGCTGGTTTGTTGATAAAAAAGGAAAAAGCGCCTCGCTGATGATCTACGGTTCCCTGATGCTTGTTATCATTCACCTGCTCTTTGCCTTTACCACATTTAATCCTTATGTCTTGATGGTATTGCTGGGCATTGCCTTCTCCCTGGTGCCGGCAGCTATGTGGCCTTCTGTTGCCAAGATCGTACCGGAATACCGAATTGGAACCGCTTATGGAACGATGTTTTCGTTGCAAAACCTGGGTCTCTTCGCCGTCCCAATCCTGGCAGGATATCTCCTCGATGTTACAAATCCAGGCATCACTCCCGAAGCAATCGAAGCGGGAGCAAACCTGGTGTATACGCCAACAATCCTGATGTTCGTCGGGTTTGGAATATTGGGATTTATCTTTGCTCTCCTGCTGAAATGGGATGATAAAACTTCAGGATACGGACTGCAACTTCCATCCAATGCACAATCGGCACCCAAAGATTAGTGTTGAATATGTCAAACAAGTTTCTGACCGGATTGTTTTTCATTGTTACTGTAGCTGCTCAGGGCCAGCTTAATAGTGGAGGGACTCCGTGGAGTTTTAACCTTGACACACCGCAACCCCTGCCTGTTGACCTGGTCTTAGCTGCGCCTGACCTGGATGCTGTTGCAGCGGAAGATCTCCTTTACCCGGTACCTTTCCGGTTCGCAATCAATTTGCCGGTAAATGCTGGAATAAGTCCACAGTTGGCAGTTGGCAGTGGGCAGATGGCAAATGACAGCATCTGGCTTTTCACCATTCAGTCTCCCGGAGCCAAAGCCCTCACGGTTTATTTCGACAGGTTTAACATACCCCCTGGAGGCCGTCTTTACCTCTACAACAGAGAAAGGTCCAACTTGCTTGGAGCATTTACTGATCTAAATAACAACGACGCAGAGGTGTTTTCCACAGCATTGATCCCTGGTGATCAGATTACGCTGGAGTACAACATGCCAGCACAAACTTCCGGCTTCCCAATGTTGCATATTTCTGAAATCGCTTACGCCTATCGTGGTGTTCCAGAGTTGACCGACCGAACGGGATTTGGTTCTTCCGGCCTTTGCGAAGTGAACATTCACTGTGAGGAAGGCGACCTTTGGCAGGACCAGCAGAAAGGAGTTGCCCGAATCGGAGTGAAAAAAGGTGGATCCACTTATTGGTGTTCAGGCTCGTTGATGAATAATACACGCCAGGATAAAACGCCGTACCTCCTTACAGCCGATCATTGCGGGAAAGGCGCTAAGCCATCAGATTACAACCAATGGATCTTCTACTTCAACTACAACTCCCCAACCTGTGAAGATCCTCCCATCGAACCAGGATTCAGGGCATTGACGGGCGCAGAGGTGAAGTCTAAGGCAGGCGATGTGTTTATAGGGGGATCAGATTTTTTATTGTTATTATTGAACCAAACGGTTCCCGACACATTCGATGTGTGGTTCAATGGCTGGAACCGGGAAGATATCTCCAGCCCTTACGGAGTGGGGATTCATCATCCAATGGGAGACATCAAGAAGATTTCAACCTTTACTGCTCCTTTGATCTCTGCAAACTGGGATGAAAATGGCGAAATGACGCACTGGCAGGTAACCTGGGCCGAAACCATCAACGGACATGGGGTAACCGAGGGAGGCTCTTCCGGATCCCCGATCTTTGACTCCACAGGAAAAGTGGTTGGAATCCTGACTGGCGGAGAAGCAACGTGCGATTCTGCTAACCTGGACAAACCTGATTACTATGGCAAGTTCAGCTATTCCTGGGATATGAATGGCACAGAGATAACAGAACGACTCGACCACTGGCTTGATCCCGACAATACCGGTGCGATGGTTCTCGACGGAATTCCCCTTATTATCCCGGAACCTGAAGTGAAGCCAGCTGACCTAATGATCTATCCCAATCCGGCATCCGGCATCCTTCATCTAAGATCGACTCTCTTTCAGAACCAGGCAACAATCCGAATTAACCTGTTGGATTCGTGGGGCAGGAGTATTGTCACTTACATGAAAACCGTTGATAATTCAGGTCATCTTACGTTGGATTTATCATCGCTTCCCAATGGTTTTTACCTGATCAGAATTTTCCCGGAAGAGCAGTTTCTTACCGGAAGAATCATTAAACTCTGAAAGAAACCACCATGCATTCATCCCTTCTGGCATCGGATCACTCAAAAGAAGCCCTTCTGATTGCCGATAAGGTGAAATCAAAAATAAGATTGACATCGGAAGAGGGACTCTGGCTCTTCGAACATGGAGAGTTGGGATGGCTGGGAATGCTGGCAGAGATTGTCAGGCAGCGAAATAATGGGAATAACGTTTTCTATATCCGGAATTTTCACATAGAGCCTACCAATGTCTGTGTGAATAAATGCCGTTTCTGCTCATTCTCTCATCACTTCAGCAAAGAACAATGGGAACTCTCGTTGGATCAGATTCTCGAAAAAGTGAGTAGCCAACCAGCCGGGGTAACGGAACTTCACATCACCGGGGCCGTTCATCCCGGACGGGATCTTTACTATTATGGCAACATCCTGAAAGCGATCCGGAAGCTTCGGTCAGAATTGCATATCAAGGCATATTCAGCCGTTGAGCTTGACTACATGATCACCAGGTCTGGCGTGTCATTTCAGGAAGGGCTCATCTACTTGAAGGAGTGCGGACTGGACTCGATCCCTGGAGGTGGAGCTGAGATATTTGATGAAACGGTGCGTCGGGATATCGCCGGGATGAAGTCCTCTTCAAAAACCTGGCTGGAGATCCACGAAACAGCTCATCAACTTGATATATCCTCAAACGCTACAATGCTTTACGGTCATCTAGAGACCTATGCTCACCGGATCGACCATATGGGGAGATTGCGTAAGCTTCAGGATCAGACAAAAGGCTTTAACGCGTTTATTCCGCTAAAGTTTAAAAATTGGAATAATGAGATGGAACAGCTTCAGGAAGTGGCCATCACCGAAGATATGAGGAACTATGCTGTATCCAGGATCTACCTGGATAACATCCCTCACCTGAAGGCATATTGGCCGGCAATCGGCAAGCAGAATGCCCGGCTTTCTCTCGCGTTTGGCGTCGACGATATGGACGGCACCATCAACGACTCAACGAAAATCTACTCCCTGGCCGGCGCCGAGGAGCAGAGCCCGGTATTTACCGTTTCAGAGATGCAGGAGTTTATCATGGAAGCAAACCGGAAACCCGTCGAGCGCGATTCACTCTATAATACCCTATGAAACTACCTGCCTTTGTGTGCCTTTGTGTTATCCTTTGAGTCCTTCGTGGTTAGGTCGTTTAATCTCTCTCACAATCCGCTCACGTACAACCTCCGCCAACTCTTTCGGCTCCATCTCGTTGAACGCTTCATATGGGATCGGATCAAGAATTTTCACCCGGAGATTATGCTGTTTGGAGATCAGGAAACCCCCTTTGCGGATAGCCTGTGAAGTGCCAGTAATTACGATTGGAAGGACGGGAAGATGTGCGTCGATGGCCAGGTGGAATGCTCCGCTTTTGAATGACTGAAGACGCCCGTCTTTTGACCGGGTTCCCTCCGGGAAGATCATCATGGAGTTTCCCTTCAGCAGATCTCGCTTCGACCTCTCCATCATCTTATGCATACTTGATTTCTTCCCTCGCCGCAATGCGATATAGCGGTTCATCGCCATATTCCAGCCCAGGAAAGGCACGAAAAAGAGAGAGCGTTTGGCCACCCACTTGAAATGAAGCCGAAGGGTAAAGAGTACCAGGATATCTGCTCCCGACTGATGATTGGAAACAATCACATAAGTCCCTTTTTTGTTGATCTTCTCTCTCCCGGCAACTTTCAGGCGCCAGAGGGGGTTCAGCCAAAAAGCAAGGTTCGACCATGTGCAGGAAAACTGGTGTAAATAGTACCTCCGGCTGTCAAAAGGCATGGTTATCAGCCAGATCACGATTGCTGCCGGAAACAGGATGATAGAACTTCCGAAAAGCTCAATCCAGAAATAAAAGGAAACGATATATACCCAGGCCTTTTTCATATACTTGTCAACAAAGAAAACTCAATTTTTCCTCATTCCTCACCCTCGTCCCTCATTTGAATATCGCCTCCACTTCTCAAGTACCGCCTGAAAATCATCCGGCAACTCCGAATCAAAGATCATCGGGTTTCTCGATGAAGGATGAATGAAGCCGAGGGATTTCGCATGTAACGCCTGTCGTGGAATCAGGTTGAAACAGTTCTGAATAAATTGCTTGTATTTCGTGAAGGTTGTCCCTCTCAGGATCTCATCTCCGCCATATTTTGCATCGTTGAAGAGGGGGTGCCCAATATGTTTGAAATGTGCACGAATCTGATGTGTTCGCCCTGTCTCCAGCCGGCACTCCACCATTGTGACATACCCAAACCGTTCAAGTACACGGTAATGTGTAACTGCATGTCGCCCTACCTCCTCATCGTCGTAGATGGCCATCACGGTTCGGTCTCGTCCGCTTCGTGCGATATTTCCAGTGATCGCTCCTTCATTATCACGCACATCGCCCCAAACAAGGGCGTGGTAAGTCCGGTCGATCGTGTGATCGAAGAACTGCTTCGCAAGTTTCGACTGGGCAAGCTCATTTTTT
Source organism: uncultured Prolixibacteraceae bacterium (assembly GCA_964449285.1). Classification (GTDB taxonomy): domain Bacteria; phylum Bacteroidota; class Bacteroidia; order Bacteroidales; family FEN-979; genus QYOJ01. Next base: position 11,026 of record CAYUZX010000043.1, on the reverse strand, counting down.
GCAATCAGGAGGATCCCCGTTGTATCTTTATCAATCCGGTGAGCGAGGTATGGTTTGGCGTCAATGGCTATGTTCTCCAGTGTGTTCTGAAAATAGTAAACCAGCGCATTCAGTAAAGTCCCCGAAAAATTACCATGGCCGGGATGCACCACCATTCCTGCCTCCTTGTTAATCACCAGGATATCCTGGTCTTCATAAACTACGTTTAAAGGGATATCTTCCGGATAGATATCAGTATCCCTTGGGGGGTAGGCCAGAACGATCGTGATGATATCGAGGGGTCTGACTTTGTAGTTCGGTTTTACAGGCTGGTCGTTTGCCAGAATATTTCCGGCTTTTGCTGCATTCTGGATCCGGTTGCGTGAGGCATCTGCCAGCTTGGCAAATAGATATTTATCGATTCGGAGCGGAGCCTGGCCTTTGTCAACCGTAAACCTGTAATGTTCATAAAGTTCGCCCGATTCGTCTGTATGTTCATTGAGATCACTCATGAAAAGAGAGGACTGTGTTAAGATTGTTACCGACTTATAACCAGTTTGGCAGAAGCAATAACCTGGCCAGATGATCCGGAGAGTGTAACCATATATATCCCCGCTGTAAATCCGGAAATATTGAACTTTTCAGAGTAAGGTACCCGGATAACCTCCTGGCCAAATAGGTTGTAGAGGCGAAGTGTGTAGAATTCTGTCCTGTCGAAAGATGTCGGGAAATCGATCTGAACCACCTCCCCTGAAGCCGGGTTGGGGTAAACCTTCAGCTTCACTGCTTCCTCTCTTTTCTCCGCTACACCGAGAGGGATGGGTTTTCCAACAATAGGCCGGATCATCAGAGAGCCGTTGAAGGCGCTGGTAAGCCATTCCCCTGAAACGTTGAAAAGAATCTGTTCGCGACTGTTGTTGTAGCGGTCGTATCCAAGGTTCAGGTTGTCATCCGTAGTTTGTTCCCATCCGACGTAAAAAGAGGTTGAAATCCGGAGAGGAGGATCGAGGTGGTAGGTGACAAACTTGTTGAGGCTGTCGGCAAATCTGGGAAGAACGAGCTCTTCGTATAACACCTGGTCGGGCTTCCCATTGGCATCGTTCCATATTTTCAGATAAAAGAACTGTACATTGTCTTCGCTAAGCGTCTTGTTGAAAAAGAACTGAACCGCACGAAGAGTATCAGGTGTCTTATTCAGCTTGAACCGGTAAGCAAGCATGGATCCGGCAGGGGTGAGGCCATAGCCGGCATCCGGGGTTCCATCATCATAGGCAAAATAATTATAAAATCGCTGATATGCCTTAATGGTATCTCCAAACAACGATCCATCGACTGCCTGCACCTGATGTGTGATGAGGAATAGGGCGCTATCGGCAGAGCTGATAGGGAAGAGCTGTTGAACAGGTGGGTGAGCAAAGGGGATATAGGTGACATAACCATACGAATAGAAGGGTTTGATCACATATTCGCCACCTGAGTAATCCTGCTGCCATGTCCCATTCACATCCTTCATCGAGTAACTATAGGAGGAGTTATGATCCACAAGATCCCGGTTGCTGATCAGAATATCAAGCGTGTCGGCCATCTCGTTGGTCGGATTATCAGTATATTGTGGAAATGGCATCGACGTGTAATTCCTCAACATGGAAGGGGGCCGTTCAATGAAAGTGATCTCAGGCCTCAATGTATCAGAAGCTGATCTGTTGATGTTGAGGTAGATGTTATCCAGGTTCCATTGTGAACAGTTGCTTTGCCAGCTGGGTTCAGTCGAACTGGCCAGACTGACGTAGTTGTAGAACTGAAACCGAAATGTATTTTTGAAGAACTGCGTGTCTGTGACCGGGATCATCACCTGAACAAAATACTGATTGTTGTCAATATAGAATGTGTCCAGCGACATCCCTTTGGTCCTCCATATCTCCTGCCACACTGCGTCAAAGTGCGTGGTGTCGGTAGGGGTGATGCTATCTCGTTCCGGACGAATCAGGAACCGGAGCATCAGCGAGTCGGCGGTATGGGGTGGTTTCCCCCTGCCTTGAGGTTGGTACCAGAAGCTTAGGTATACCGAATCAGCTGGGGAGAGTGCTCGGGCAACCGGCATGAAGATACTATCGAGACGAATATACCTTGAGGTGAGATGATCTGCAAGGAAGGTTGTGGGCCCGGGCACCGCGATAGAATACATTTGCCCTGAGTCGCTGATGGCATCCAGTGTAACAGCGCCACGGTTGATCGCATAGACTGGAATATCAGTGTTCACAAATGCATACCGGTCGATCCAGCGCTCTTCACTAGGAAACACTGTTGGCTCCCTGAAGTCATCGAAAAAAGGGACTGTCATTGGAATTGTATCCAATCCGGTCGATAGATCTCTGAGCAGGCTTTTCTCAGCAACCTTCGCCTGTACCACGGGATTGATCTCCAAACCGACAAGGACCTCCTGGGCAAAACCCGAAAGCTGTAAAAACAGGATTAATATGATAAGATAATTTCGCATACTAATAGAAATCATTTCACTATCTCACTACTCTCCTATATAATCCTCCACCTCATACCCCTCAACCGGTAAGGTATCCACCGGGGTCTCTTCGATGAGGATCTGATAACTGCCACCTCCAGTGCCAACCACCAGGTCGATCACACTCCCTTTGTATATCCGTTCCCCGGGTTCGATCGGCTGATCATTATACAACTGCTGCTGTACAGCATCAGCATCAAAAGCCGGAGTATAGAAGAGGTTCCCCACTTTCAGCCCATAACTTCCAAGCATTGATTCGGCTTGCCGGAGAGTCAGAAATTTCAGGTCAGGCATTGAGACCTTATCCGGTGTGGATGAAGAGATGGTAACGTAGACCTGTCGGTTTTGTTTTACGCGTGTATCTACCCAGGGATCCTGGTATAAAATGGTTCCGGGGGGTAATTCCGGATCAAACACAGAGTCCAGAACGATGAATCGAAAATCAGTATAAAAGGTACTCTGCACCACCTCTTCGATCAGCTTCCCTCTGATATCAGGGACCGAAATATACTTATTATGACCGGTATAGGATGAAAGAAATATCAGCGTTCCCCAAACAATAGCTACAGAAAACACGATTGATAAAAGCACCTGTTTTGCAAATTTCCAGCTAAAAAGAAACCTGATAAAATCCATTCTGTTCTTTCCTAAAATAACCTGAAAAGGTAGAATTTATTGTATTCGTAACTTACCGACAAACATACGAAAAATTGCGATTGCTTCAAGGGTGCTTTTTTTATGTTAATTTTGTCGGGAATGTGATTCTCGTCCTATGATAAACGTAGCGATCGTTGCCGGAGGTGATTCCGGAGAGTACGCCATCTCGATGCTGAGTGGAAAACAGGTGGAAGAGCAGATCGACCGAAGCCGGTTTCAACCTTTCTTGATCGAGATCAAAGGAGGTGAATGGACCTATCAATATGAGGGCTCAGTTCATCTCGTGGATAAGAATGATTTTTCACTGCATCTTCCAGCAAACCATGTACGGTTCAATATTGTGTTTAACGCGATTCATGGCACCCCGGGTGAGGACGGTAAGCTTCAGGGATATTTAGATATGCTTGGAATTCCTTACACATCGAGTGATGTGATGACTTCGGCCCTCACTTTCAACAAGGCATATTGCAAAAGCGTTGTGGCCCGATATGGCATCCTTACACCCCACTCCGTTCACCTTTTCAAACACCAGCAAGAGAGGATATCCACACTTACCGATAACATCATACTTCCTTGTTTTGTCAAGCCAAATAATGGCGGATCCAGCGTTGGGATGTCAAAAGTGACCTCGGCAGAACAACTGTCAGCTGCATTGGAACTGGCTTTAAAGGAAGATGAAGAGGTGCTGGTGGAGGAGTATATCCAGGGGAGAGAGTTGACGTGTGGCGTGCTTCGGACTGAGGGAAAAGTGATGGCTCTTCCTCTCTGCGAGATCGTTTCTAAAAAGGAGTTCTTCGACTATGAAGCTAAATATACAAAAGGGATGGCTGATGAGATTGTCCCAGCCCCTGTATCACATGATGTATCGGATGAATGCCGTCGGATCTCAACCACCCTCTACGATCTGTTGAATTGCAAAGGGATCGCTCGTTTTGACTACATCCACGCAAACGATAAATTCTATTTTCTCGAAGTCAACACAGTCCCGGGCCTCACTGAAGCCAGCATTGTTCCGAAGATGATTGCCGCCCATGGTTGGAGTTATCAGGAGATGGTGACGAGGTTGATAGAGGAATGTTTATGAAACTATTATTCGCTACAAATAATTTCCACAAACTTCGGGAGGTCCGCGAGATCGCCGGGAAAGATTACCAGGTCTTAAGCCTGAAAGATGGAAACCTCGAAACAGAGATTCCGGAAACGCAGGATACAATAGAGGGAAATGCGACCCAGAAAGCGCGCTTCGTCTATGACCAGACGGGCATCGACTGCTTCGCCGATGATACCGGATTGGAGATCGACGCCCTGGATGGCCGTCCGGGTGTCTATTCAGCCCGCTATGCCGGTGAAGGATGTTCGTTTGATGACAATGTTCGGAAGATCCTGGAGGAGCTAGAGAGCATTGATAACCGGAAAGCATCTTTCCGGTGTGTGGTTAGTCTGATTCTGGGTGGAGAGGAGCGTATATTCGAGGGGAGGATTTCGGGCGTGATCACGAGGGAGCGGCATGGGGGTGAGGGGTTTGGATATGACCCCGTGTTCCAGCCCGCCGGTTATTCCATGACTTTCGCCGAGATGCCAGCTCACCTGAAAAACGGCATCAGTCACCGGGGTATTGCAGTCTCAAAAATGTTCCGGTTTTTGCAAAAAAAGTAGGGACGCGGCATGCCGCGTCCCTACCGGATGATTCAAAATTATATGGATATTATGGGAACAACACACCCGAATATTTTGTGATATCCACGAAGGGGACCGTACTGCCATATTCAGCATTGATTGCTTCGATGAAATAGTTGGTTATCAAGGCATAACCTCTCGAATTGGGATGTACGCCATCCAATGAGAATACGCCACCGGTGACAAATTGTGTATTCATCTTAATACCATCCCAAATAATGCCACCCTGCAGGTTCTTCATTTTGGCATTCATGTCAGCCAGGGCCAATCCATGGGTTTGAGCAAGTCCGGCAATAATTTGATTGTAACCGGCAACGGCAACCTCGATGTTGTTGATCTCGTCCTGAGTCAGCACAAACTGATTTGGGATCGGCCATGGAACATGGGTGATGGCATGGATCAAGCCCATTCCGTAACACTTCATCGAATCCTGAGGAACCGTTAACAATATAAGCTCTCCGGGCTGCATTTGGCGCACCTTAAAGAAATAAGGGGCAGTGGGATCTCCAACAAGGAATGGATTTGGGCCTAGCTGATAAACAAACGGAAGTTTATAAATTGTCTGCATTGCCCAGTTAACTGAATCAACCAGACTCTGACGGGGTAGTACAAGTCCGTTATATGGAATTGTGGTGAAGAAGGGAGCCGAAGTGATATCAGGAAGATTAGCGATCACACCTTTTGTCCCGGTCCCAACCAGGCTTTGCACCACAGCACCCATTGCATAACCGAAAGTCGGAAGACCGGTGATGGTGTCTCCAACGCCTCCGGATGTGGCATATCCAAGCACATCGTTATTACCCAGCCATAGAGAAAAGAATGTAGGATTTAAAGCCGGAATCTCCTGAATTACCATATTGGTGGCTGATGTAGCAAACCGTGCGTAATAGGGATTCAGCATGGCATATCCCGGAGCCAGCAGGTGGAAAGATTTGGCACCCGGGATCCCCAGATTGTTTACCAGATATCCCACCGGAGCAACCGGGTCTCTGGGACCAATATCCGGCACAGGACCCATTGATGTTCCGGCACAGCTTGTTGAGTAGCCAAGTTTTAGCCTGGGCATTGAACCTGGAAATTCAACGCCAAATTCACTGTTCACAACAGGTTGAACGAAGGTTCCACCACCAGCAAATTGGAATTGTTGGGCAAGGAGGTTAGGGAAAGAGTTCTTCTGGGCTGAAAAATACAATGCTCCGTCGGCATATCCGGCAACCAAAGAGTTCCCTACCGATACGAAGCGCGAGAAGTCTGCGCTGCCCTTGTTGGGCGACAACTCGTCGATCTTGGGTTCGCAACCGGCAAGGATGACGAGAGAAAACAGGATATATACTAGTTTTTTCATATCGTTCTTTTATTAAATGGTTAGAAATTGTAGGATAGACCAATTCCAGGAACATAGACGTTGGTCTTGTATGTCCCTGAGAAGTTCTCCGGTGAATAGGTGCCTTCCCGTTCCAATCCCATGACATATAAAAATGCAGCGTCGATGCTGAGTCCCTTGATGGGAAACACAGACAAACCGGCTGTCAGTCCAATCTGGTTCATGCTTGGGGTTTGTGGGTTGAGGAATCCGTCGGGTACCGGAGAAGGATCGTAATATCCTCCCAGCCTTACCGTCACGATGTCATTGATTTTATACTGAGCACCAATCCTGGGGATCAGCTTATTCTCATACATAGCCGGAGCATAGGATTTGTCGAGAGCTGGTGTCTTGGTTTTGAAATTAAAAATCAGCGTGTCGTATGCACCCCAGAAAACATAGCAGAGGTTAATGCCAATTAGAAACTTCTCTTTGAACTCGTAAGAAATACCAAAGTCGAGGTTTGCTGGCAATGGCAGTGAGGTTGCAACCTTCTGATCAGGAAAGTTTGTTTTCATCGATTCAGGTACCGTGAATGTGGCATCGGCTTCATCTACCTTCATGTTAATCTTTGAGCGGTAATCCACACCAATATTTAAGCCTTTTACCGGACGAACCAGGATACCACCGTTGAATCCAACGTTGTAGGTGTTGCCCTTGATGTTGACTTTTCCGTCCACACCATTCTGACCCTCAAGCGGAAGCGCTTTATTCAGTTCCACATTGCCAAAAGCGAGTACAAGACCCATTCCGAAACTGACAACATCTTTTATTTTATATGAAAAAGATGGTTGAACGGTGATAGCCTTGAATGCCAGGTCCTGTATCAGGTATCGGCCTTGCCACTCTTCACCCCACGAGAGTTTGTTTCCATAGGGTGTATTTACGGCAATTCCGATGCTGAGATCATCGAAAGGCTTGAAAGCAAAATAAAAATATAATGGAGTATTCATGATGCTCTCAATGTTATACTGGCCCATCACATCCTTGGGCTGAAATGTTGTACGGGCCATCAGCAGGCTGACCCCTCCCGAGATACTGAACCTGTCCTGCACAAAAGCTGCAGCGCCCGGATTGTAAAAGAGGCTGCTGGCATCGTAAGTAAGGGAGGTCCCAATCAGGCCCATCCCAATGTTACGCATGCTATGCAAACTCACCTGATATCCACCGCCGAATGCCGTGGTTGCCGCAAGACAGATGCCCAGCAGCAAAGCTGTAAATCTCCGCATAGTGTTCTGTTTTTGGTTAATAATTAGATGCAATATTACATAATTATATTTAAAAATATGAAATCATCGAAAAAATCTCCACTTCAATACCACACCACCTCATCACTTCTTTTGTTGTATCTTTGCCGCCCAATCATAGAACGCATGAAATTGCAACCTGGAGATCAGGTGAAATTCCTCAATACTACCGGTGGTGGTGTAGTCACGAAAATACTTGATACCAGGATGGTGCTGGTAGCCGATCAGGATGGATTTGAGATGCCTACACTTATCGCTGAACTAATAAAGATTGACCCAACTGACGCAGGGGGCCGTTTTTTTAAAGAGGAGTTCAACATCCCGGCTGTAACCCTGAGGGAAATGGAACTTAACGATAAGGTTAAAGAGGAGGCTGTCAGAAATAATAATGTGGAAAATGAAGGTGGTTCTCTGGATCCAGGAGTAATCAGGAACCGGACGTCTGAAGATATCTTCCTGGCATTTATCCCTCACGACCAGAGATGGCTGATAACCGGAATGGTCGATATCTTCATCATTAACAACACATCGTTTGATATTATCTATAATCTTTTCCACAGGAATGCTTTGGGCCATTACAATGGGACGGATTATGGATCCCTCTTTGCCAACACGCGTTATCTCATTGCTACAGTGAGCCGTGAAAGTCTCTCACAGTGGACGGATGGATCCGTGCAGTTCCTTTTTCATAAGGAGCAGTTGGAAGAGGTCATACCGCCTTTTAACGCCGATTTTCAGATTAACGGAACGAAATTTCATCAGGAGGGTGCCTATCGGGATTCTTCTCTGGTAAATGAAAAAGCTATCATTACCAAGGTGTTGTCACTGACCAGTTACATTGAAGAGACCCACTCAAAACTATCGAAACGCCGGGCATCCATTTCTGAGCCTCCCGGTGCAACGCAAAATAAGAACCTTCCAATCATCTTCTCTCACCAGACTGATCTGAGAAAGGCTGTGGTCGACCTCCATATTCATGAATTGATCGAGGATCCTTCAAATCTTCAGAAAGCGGAGATCCTCAATTTTCAAAGAAACTACTTTATTCGTTGCCTTGATGAAGCAATAGCCAACAATTTTCTGAATGTGGTCTTCATTCATGGGGTGGGCGACGGCATCTTGCGTGGCGTTCTTACCGACCAACTAAAAAAAGCAGAGGGCATCGAATGGTTCGATGCCCCCATGGCATTGTATGGCGTTGGCGCCATTGAAGTTCGTATTCCGCACAACCGGTAGTTACCGGCTCACAGTGATCTTTCTTGTATATATTTTATTTCCTGTAGTCAGTTGAAGAATATAAACCCCGGGAGCCAGACTTTCGGCTTCAATCTCAACCTGATGCTCTCCGGCTCCAATGTAACCTGGCTGATTGTTCCAAACTTTCTGACCGAACGTGTTATATAGATTCAAAGATACATTGTCGGGCTTAACCAGGTAAAACAATGCTGTTGCAACACGTGAAGCAGGATTGGGATATACCTGAAGCGCTTTTGTTTGATCAAAACGTTCATGGGCGGAAACAATGTTAGCATTAAACTCTGTCTTCTCATAATACCCAAAAGAGCCACCCATCACAACTTCTGTCTCCTGATCATCCTGTAGGAGATAGAGTCCGTTGCCATTTGTACAGCATATCCCGGTTCCGTTTGCATCGTATATGGTAAAAGTGTAACATCCTTCTGTTGAAAGTTCAATGGTATCTCTGTTCATGCTATTGGGAACAGAATAGGGGCCACCACTTTCTACAATAGCGCCCAGCTCATCTTTCACATCCCACGTAGTCTCTTCCGGGGCATTGTCGGTTCTCAGGAAAAGCAAAAGAGTAAAGGTGGTAGCAGGGGCCTCGACAATTGATATATCGAGGGTGTCGTTCTTCGGATACTCATCGGAGTTATTATTGGGGTTATCTGTGAATACATTCAGTGTATTATTGGCCTGAAGTACAAATTCATAATCAGGGAGGTTGATGATCGTTTTCTCCAGCGGGCCAATACTGCCGGTCCAGCTTTCAGTGGCCATGGGCCCACCATTGACCTTGAAGTTCAGGTCAAACGAAGTAATGGTGTTGTTCCCATTATTCCTCACAGTAACAATAGGCGTTACAACACCGGTACAGTTGGTGGATGAAACATTCTCTATTTCCACGACCTGGAGATCCCTGTCATAAGGAAGAATAAGCGCATCCGTGGAGCTGTTTGCAGCCTGATGAACCTCTTTGGTGGTGGTGTTCTGTATAAAGCTCACTGCAGCTAGTTCATCAATATTGTAAACCTAGCTGGATTCAAAAGGCCAGCTGGTCTCAATGATAACATAATCCCCGGCTTCAAAAGAACCAAGAGAGGTCCCATCTTTGGTAGGGAGCATCTTTTTCATCACATGGTCAAAATTTTTCTCACCATTGGTGCCAGGAGGAGTTGGGAACTGTACGTACTTCTCAATCACCACATTGTGGGCAACCAGGTTGCCGCTGATGTCCTCCGTAGCTTTGGCAACCATGGTCAAAAAAATCTCGTCATTCGCAGGTGAGAGGGTGTGCTGTAAAGAAATTTCAAAAGGGGAAGTAACTGTACTTCGGTTTGAGATAACAGACCAAACGCCCGTGTTCCAATTATTAGAAAACACATTGCCATCTACAACGGACCAGGGTACTGAGTTGACATTATAAAATGAACGCCTTGCATTGTTGTCAATGGTATTGGCCAGGTACATGGGATCGTTTCCGGGCGAGGGCCAGCTCATGTGGTAAAAGATCGCTGTAAACTTGGTTGGATTGGATACAAGCCATCCATGAATGTTGGAATTTGCATTAACACAGGGCCCACACGTGGAGGAAGTAAGTTCTTCCAGCAATACAAGCCGCTGGGACTGCCCGAAACTGAAGGAGATCTGAATAAAAAATAAGATCAGAAAAAAGAATAATTTTTTCATAGGATAAAGAATTAAAGATGTAACTTTCAGCATGTAAAGATACCACTTTTCATAAGAAGTTGCCTGATAACATCTAAAAAATGGAAACATTTCCGGGAATAACTATTTATGTATTATCTTTGCAGTCAAACTGATAAATAAATAAAGTAACCAAATAAACCGTAAGAATTATGAAAAAACTTGTACTCTTAACTTATCTGCTGAGCTTAGTTGTCTTTTTTGGCTATTCTCAAAGCCTTTCCCTGGACCATGATGGTAGTCCAGTGCCTAACGATGGAAGTGTGGTTTTTACGGGAGAGCCTTCAACTCCAGTGATCGAATCCCATATCGGGGTGACCAATAATGGCTCAACTACCATAAGTGTCTCATGTAAAAAAGTTGAAATATCCCTTGTTGCGGGTTCAGAAAATACCTTTTGCTGGGATAATTGTTACCCTCCAAACGTTTATGTTTCGGGTCCGATAGATATTACTCCGGGAGAAACAAGCACAGTCTTTGTAGGGGAGTATCAGCCTCTCTCCTATGCCGGACAGAGTGTAATCAGGTATGTCTTTTACGACATAAATAACACGAATGATTCGGTCTCGTTCAAATCACTTTATAATGCTTATCCTTTGGGAATAGAGAGTCGAACAAATCTGGCAACACTCTCTTCAG
>CAYUZX010000042.1:0-29440 GCA_964449285.1 uncultured Prolixibacteraceae bacterium | reverse complement strand
ACCCCTCACGTCTTACGTCTCACGTCTTACGTCTTACGTCTCACGTCTCACGTCTCACGTCTTACCTTCTGTCTCCCAGCAACCTCAGTAAGAAGAGGAAAAGGTTGATGAAATCCAGGTACAGTGTGAGTGCTCCCATGATTGCCATCTTTCGTGTATTTCCAGCATCCATTGTCTGGCTTCCAATCCGCTTTAGCTTCTGTACGTCGTAGGCAGTCAGTCCGGTGAATACTAACACGCCAATTACACTGATGAGATACTCCAGTGCACTTGATTTCAGGAAGAAGTTGACCACCATGGCAATGATAATCCCAATCAGCCCCATAAACATAATGGATCCGAACTTGGTCAGATCGGTTTTAGTGGTATAACCGGTTATTGCCATGATACCAAACATCCCGGCTGTAATGGCGAATGTTTGATAGACTGAAGCGGCTGTATAGACAATCAGGATAAAACTGAGACTCATCCCGATAAGCACCGCAAAGGCGATGAACAGGAGTGTCATTATAGCAGGTGAGAGTTTTTGATACCCAAATGACATCAATAAGACAAATCCGAGTGGCGCCAGCATGACAAACCATCCCAGTGGCGACATCTTTCCGGTTTCGAAATTGAACAGGGAACCGATAAGTGCCTGATCCGAAGCAAACCAGTAGGCTGTTACGGCGGTGATCACCATTGCCAACGTCATCCAGAGGAAAACGCTGGCCATGAACGTTTTGGCTATCGCCCCTGTCTCAACCTGGGCCTTTTGCCCGGTTGCGAAATACCCTTGATTATTTTGTCCAAACATTGTTTTATCTCCTATTTAGTTTAAATTCCAATGATCAAGCATCAAATCACAAATAAGCTCCAATTACCGAAATCTTAATAAACATAAATGTTTATATCATTGTATTATTGAACCTTGGAACTTATTTGTTGTTTGATGCTTGTTTTTTGATTATTGTCTTCTAATGTAGCTTTGTGCTGATAAGATGTAAAAACTCCTGTCTGGTTTTATCCCGTTCAAACGCTCCCACAAAATCGGATGTAGTCGTTACTGAGTTTTGCTTCTGGATGCCGCGCATTGACATACACAAATGTTGTGCCTCGATGACGACAGCCACACCAAGCGGATGTAATGTCTTGTTGATTGCATCCTTGATCTGAGTGGTAAGCCGCTCCTGAACCTGCAACCGCCGGGAATAGATCTCTACCACCCTGGCTATTTTGCTGAGGCCGGTTATGAATTTATCCGGGATATAAGCTACATGTGCTTTGCCAATGAATGGGATCAGGTGATGCTCACACAGGGAATATATCTCGATATCTTTTACAATCACCATCTCCCGGTAATCTTCTCTGAATTTGGCAGAAGAGAGGACCTCCTCAGGATCCAAAGAATAGCCCTGGTTTAGGAATAACATTGATTTAGCTACCCTTAAAGGGGTCTTCAAAAGTCCTTCCCGTTCAGGGTTCTCTCCTAATAGCTGTAGGATCTCTTTGTAATGGTAACTTAACTTCTCTATCCGTTCGGGATCGTAGTCTTCTGTCTTTTCGTAACTCAGCTTATCTTCCATCATTGTTCGCTTTTGTCAGTTAAACCCCGTAATACTCAACGGAATTATTTTCTGTTTCTTCGACTTTTACCGAATGAAGAATCCCTCCTAAATCGTTAACCGCAGATTCAAGCTCCTCCCAGATCGCTATTGCCAGATTTTCTGTGGAGGCCAGTCGCCCTTCCATGAAATCCACCTCAAGGTTGATGTTTTTATGATCCAATTTGTCGATGATCCTCAGGCGGATAAGCTGGCTTAGTTCTTTCAGGTTTATTATAAATCCAGTATCCGGATTAACATCACCTTTTACGGTGACATAGAGGATGTAGTTGTGACCATGCCAGTTAGGATTCGAACATTTACCAAATACACGGAGATTTTCTGCATCGGAAAAATCGGATCGAAACAACCGATGGGCGGCGTTAAAGTGTTCCCGGCGGGTAATGTAGACCATAACTTCTGGGTTGAGGACAAAATTACTACTTTTTTTTGTTCCACCGTTTGAAAGCATTAAAGCGGGTGCCTACCCAAAAACGTATCTGTGTCAGGTGATAATGGAAGTCATCCTGGACTCGTTGACCGGGTTGAATATAGTATACCGTTGAGAGGAAGCTACCCCCTATGAACCATTTATCTGAGTTATACCCCAGGGCCATTCGTACTGATAACGGAAATGAAAATCCTGTTTTCGTGTAAGACTGTTCAGTGGTATTGTAGTTATATGAACTCCAGTTCATATCCAACTGCCCTGCGGCCGTGATGTAGAAGTTTTTCCCGAAGACATATGTATAGATATATCCGGGCCCCAGCCCAAGTGTAAAGAAGTTGCCTGAAAGGATATTTTCTTGTTTAAGGGAGTAGATATTCAGGATCTTTTCGGGGACAATTCCCGTATCGCTGTTCACGTAATAGTAACGGAAAGTAGGTTTTACGATCAGGCTGCCAGCGCTTTTCTTCTGACGCTCGTTTTGTGTGTAAGAGGCACGGATCGAAAATTTGCCATAATTGTAGATATAGGTCCCATCAACTCCAAAAGAGATCAGGTCCATGCCGGGTATGATGAATTTTTCTTTAAACGCATTGGATTTGTAGTCCATGTAAAATCCTTGGTAGTATTGAAGATATCCTTCCACGGCCATGAATTTTCCATATGCATTTACCCTGAAATCGTATGATTTTGTCGTTCCATAGACATCGGATTTTTTTCGAAAGAGTTTTGTCCCGAAAGAGAGGCCAAGTCCAAACCAGCTGTAAAAGGCAGCTACCCCAAATCGACCTGTTTCATTTGGTTGATAGGTCATGGTAGCTTCCAGGTCAGGAAAAATGACCAGGCTGGTATTCTGAGCCAGGAGATAATAACGGGCAGTTAGCAAGTGCTTAAAATTTTTAATATATGTCGTATCTGTATCTGAAGGAAAATATTCACCCTCTGATTGAGGAGATCCGGAAGCAATCCGGATCCCGCAGAAAATCAGAAATCCGAATGTTAGGAAGTCTCTTCGGAGATTACGCATCTATGACTTGTTGGGAGGATTCGGATTGACATATGCCTTTGAATATCTGACCAGGGAGGTCGTTTCAAAGATGGTATAAAAGATGTAGAGGATAAAGAAGTTGATCGCAAAAGAGGTGGCGTCTGTCCTGAAAATCAGGATATAAGAAACCATGATGATCATATACCAAAGAATCTTGATTCCTGTTACCGCCATGAAATTGTTGACAAATTTGCTGAACCTCCTGTGAAGTGACTTCAGCAAAAAGTGATAGGAGATGAGGGATGTACCAATATAAAAGGGGAAAAGATAAGGCAAAGCTACGCTGAAATAACTTGCCGGAAGTAAGTAACTTAATACAATATATATGGTCACAATAACCAGTGAGAAGATCAACAGATTTTTCAGAAAGGAGATATAGGGAGATTTCATGTGTTAATAATTTTGATTTCAATGGTCACATGGAATATCCATTATTATCATGTTCGGTTGGTATGAACGGCGTTTGTATGGATATTTCATTTGTTATTTTTTTTTAGCAGGTCTTTGGTTACAAGATAGATAGCCACAAAAACGGAAAGTAATGAAAGGATAACTGTGAGAATTGGGGTGGTATTTAACAACATATCCAACTTGTATCCGCCAAAAACGCCAAGGATAATGATCACCACCATCTGAATGGCAATGCTGGAATAGCGGGCATAGTTATTTAGACTTCGCTTCGGATTGGATATGTTCATTGCGCTCCATCTGGCAACTGCCTGAAAATTTAGCTCCCGGTTCGATGGCCAATTTATTTGTCACAATATCTCCGGAGAACTTGGCCGACTCCTTCAGTGTCAGTAGTTCGGCAACCTTAACCTGAGCTTTGATCTGCCCTGAAAAATCAGCATTCTGACAAATGATCTCTCCTTCAATAACACCTGATGAACCAACGACAACCTTTCCTTTGCAATCGATGGTACCAACCAATGTACCGTCGATTCTAAAATCCCCGGCTAGTTTAATATCTCCTTTCACTGTAGTCCCACTTCCTAATAAATTGATAGAGGGTGTTTCCTGTTCTTTCACTTTAGCCATCTTGCAAATATATTATTGTATATAGATGGAACAAAGGTACAAAAAAATAGAGTCCTGTACTTATTCCACACCAGTGGTGTTGTAATTCTTTTCAAAGAAACGCTTATACAGATTGGTATCTTTATTTTTATAGAAAACAGGGTAATTCTCAACGGAGATCACAAAATCAGAGAAATCACCAACATTCTCCAGCTTATTGTAAACATAGGGACTTCCCTTTATCGAGATATAGTAATCAACTGCTTTTTTTGCATCATAGAAATTGTTGACGGTGATCATTTCTCTGGTATTATCAAGAAGGAGGCTGTTGACTTGCAACTCATCTAAGCGGAAGTATTTATTATTAAAATCGGAAAGTTTAACTTTCAATGCATTAATATCTACTCTGCTCCCATTCACGATCAGGATGAAAAAATGGATTGAACTGGGCGAATAAGTGTATAGTTTTACACTCGGGTCTTCAGGCTGGGTTGGATCTGGAGCTACTGGTTCCCCTTTGGCATTTCTCTGTTTGCTCAAGTATTCCAGGATGTTGATAGCCAGCGGTCTGACTTCGTGCGTTGGGTATTTGTTGACAATATCCTGAAGCGCGAAAACCAACGAATCAACCACTTCTACTTTTCCCAGCGCCAGCGCTCTCAGGTATTTAAACCTTGGGATCAGAACAGTGTCGGCAGGAAACTCCGTGAAGGCCTGGTCAGCATTATGCAGGACCATATAATATTGCTGGTTATTAAATGCAAGCCAAGTCTCTTCATAGAGATTGGCTGCCTGCGATTTTTGCTTCTGGATCTCTTTGTAGTAGTCGGGATTGATCAGCAATTTTGCATAATCAGTCTCAGGAAACTGGTTCAGGATCAGATTTCTGTAATAATCACTCTTCGGTTGGTTGTCAAGATCCCTGTATAAAATATACAATTCATAACAGGAAGGAGTTTCATGATCGTTTTTCGGGAATCGGGAAATTAGGGTTTCAAACGATTGAATGGAATTCTTATAATCTTTCAGGCCGTCGATATAGATGAATCCGGCGTTGTAATAAGCATCAACGATTCGCTGGTTGGAAACATCCATCTGTTCGGTGGTAAGTGGGATGTTTTTGAGGTAGTAATCTCGTTTTTTGGGATTAGTAGTGGCGATGACACCTTTGCCGCCCGTTGTGTCTCCTTCAATCATGGAAGTATCAGCCCCAGCCATATCATCATCAAAAGAGATGACATTTTTATTGCTGAGAAACCAAAGGTCTTCCAGCTTCCTTCTTCCCCACTTCCTTGTAAAGGTTGAAAATCCATTGGAGAGAGCGGCCGTATTGTAAAAATACCATTTCCCTTCACGGGATCCTGCTACTGAAGGCATCTCTCTATCTGTAGTGCCAAAGAGGTTCGGATTTTCTCTTTGCTCCATCTCCTCCAGTTTCTTCCGTTGTTCCTCAAGTATAAGTCTGGTGATCATCTCATCGATTTTCTGGTTGCGGTCAGCTTCAGGTAACATTGCCATCATTTGCAGACTATCTTCCATCTGGATTACCTGAAGATTAGTTACCAGGTCGGTCAGGGTTGAGGTTTTTCGCTTGATCTCCTTGAAGTTCGGGAAGGTAATTGGAAGAAATTGCATGGTACTGTCATAGTATGCTTGCGCCAGAGGATAATTAGGCACGGCAAAATAGATGTCAGCAAGCGCCAGGGACGAAATAGCTTTTTGATAATTATTACCCCTACTGGAGGTCACCGACTTAGCCAGGTAACCGATGCCGGTAATGGTATCAAAATCTTTCAATGAAACCTGGGCAAGCGCATAATAAATCTGATCCAGGACCTCTTTGTTCTTTTCGTCCTTCAACATCCTGGTAAGCTTTTTGAGAATGAACTCCTTGTCACCACTCTGTGTGTCGTAACACTGTGCCATATTGATCTTGGAGTTGAACTCCATTGCGAATGAAGGATTCCGCTTGATCACTGATTTATATTTCTGGGTGGCGGCAACATAATCCCTGTTTTTCTGATAGATCTGACCAAGGATAAACAGGCAACGTGTCTTCATCTCTTGACCTGGGTTCAGTTCAATGGCCCGCTGGAGGTATGGGACCGCTGCATCGTATTTTTGCTGCATGATATTAAACTGAGCGTATGCCAGGTTCACCGGCATCTCAAATTTTTCCGGGGCCTCTCCCTGGGTGATCTTATTTTGAAGCATGTCAAGCATTGGTTCCGCACGCTTGAAATCTTTCATCTGGACATTCGACATAGCCAGCCAGAGCATACCTTCATACTTGATGTCGTTCTTATTGTAAGTTTTGATGATGAATTGAAACGTGCGGCGTGCCATCCCGTAGTCCTGCTTATAATAGTAAGACTTCCCGATTAAAAGGTATGCGTCATCGATCCATTTTACATACTCCTTCTGGTTGAAGACCATCGAGTGCTTCTGAACGGCTTTTGATGCTTTTGTAATCCCGATATCGGCATATTGGGCGATCTTTCCGCTGCTTGCTTTGTCCCCATAATTATAGACCAGGAGAATCAATGCATAGTTATCAACAATGGTACCCTGGTACTCCTTGACCCCCTGACGGAGTTGATCCATTCCATTCCAATAAACATTGTAATGGGAGGTCAGGTTGTGATAAGCCCTACGGGTAAAGGTGTTCTTCTTGGTTGAACACCCGCTGATCACAATCAAGCCGGCCAGAAGAAAAAGGAGGCATCCCGAAAGGTATAATTTCTTCAGATTCACTATGCAATAACGTGTATGGGTATAACTAAAATTTCACAAAAATATTATATTTTGCGATATTTGCAGCCCAAAACATGGTGAAGGGGGGTAGAATGGCAAAAACAAAGGACAATATAAAAAAGGTCAAATGGTATACCAAGCTGAAATGGAAGTACCGCCTGGTCTTTATGCACGACGAAACACTGGAAGAGAGGTTAACTTTCCGCATAACCCGTCTGAATGTTTTTATCGCCCTGGGAACCATCATCATCATCCTGATTTTTCTTACCACTGTCCTGATCGCGTTTACACCACTTAGGGAGTATATTCCAGGATATACCAACGTGAGTTTGAAAAAGGACCTCTATGAACTCCAACTCAAAACCGATTCCATCGAGAAGGACATCGTCAGGAAGGATCTTTTTATCGAAAATCTGAAACGAATTGTCAGCGGGGAGGAGATTCTTGATGACAGAGCACTTCCAAGGGACACCACCACAAGGTACACAGATATCCGGTTGACAAGATCGCAGGAAGACTCGTTGTTACGAGCCGAGATTGAGAACCAGAGCAAATACAGCCTCTACCAGATCGAATCGGCAGAAAAGGTAACGCAAAGGAGCCTCACACTGGGGAACATGCTCTTCTTTACCCCGATCAAAGGGGTGATCACCAACGAGTTTGATGCTGGTAAGCAACATTTCGGAATCGATATCGTTTCGAAGAAGGATGAAGCGATCAAATCAGTCCTCAATGGTACAGTGATTTTTAGTACCTGGACTGTTGAAACTGGCTATGTGATTGGTATTCAACATCCACAAGGGATTGTTTCAATTTATAAGCACAACTCTGCCTTGCTGAAACGGGTTGGAGATATGGTTAAAGCAGGTGAAGTTATTGCAATCATTGGAGAGACAGGAGAACTTTCCACCGGGCCGCATTTGCATTTCGAATTATGGAGTCAGGGGACACCCGTGGACCCACAGGATTATATTTCATTTTAAACGGATCAAAGAGAGGATTGAGGAAACAACTTACCATACTCGGATCAACAGGCTCTATCGGAAAGCAGGCGCTGGAAGTGGTACGGAATCATCCGGAGCGATTCGGAGTGGAAGTGCTGACTGCCCAGAACAGCTGTGATAAACTAATTGAACAAGCTATTGAATTTCAGCCAAATGCAGTTGTAATTGGCAACCCTGATTGTTATCCCAGGCTTCGCGACGGTCTCAGTAAGCACCCCATTAAAGTGTTTGCAGGAGAGGATGCCATTTCACAGATCGTGGATATGGAGGGAGTCGACATCATCTTGAATGCCCTCGTGGGGTACGCAGGAATGATCCCTACCTATACGGCTGTTTCTGCAGGAAAAATAGTGGCGTTGGCCAATAAGGAGTCATTAGTGATTGCCGGTGAGTTGATCATCGCCGAGGCATTGAAAACCCAGGCAGGGATCATTCCGGTTGACTCTGAACATTCTGCTGTTTTTCAATGCCTCGTAGGAGAAGACTCAAAAAGTGTAGAGAAGATTTACCTGACAGCCTCTGGCGGCCCCTTTCGGGGAAAAAGCAGGAGCATGCTTGAGCAAAGCGGGATCCAGGATGCCTTGAACCATCCCAACTGGAGCATGGGAGATAAGATTACAATCGACTCTGCAACCATGATGAACAAAGGGCTGGAGGTGATTGAAGCACACTGGTTATTTGGCTTGGCGCCAGAACAGATAGATGTGATCGTTCATCCGCAATCGGTGATCCATTCTATGGTTCAATTTACTGATGGTTCGATAAAAGCGCAACTGGGTGTTCCCGACATGCGGTTACCTATTCTATATGCTTTCGGCTTTCCTGATAGGATTCCGGCAGATATACCGCGTCTTGACTTTTCTATATACCCTAACCTGACCTTTGAGCAACCCGACTATGAGTTGTTCCCAAACCTACCGCTGGCTTATCAGGCGCTGAAAGCTGCAGGGAATGCCCCCTGTGTCCTCAATGCTGCCAATGAGGTGGCAGTACATGCATTCCTGAATAAACGGCTACCGTTTCTTGGGATCGCAGCAGTTGTTGAAAAGTGCTTAGAATTGATACCCCATATGCTGAAACCAGGTCTGAAAGACTATATATCTACTCATCATCAAACTACCGAAAAAGCAAATCAAATTATATCCGAACAATTATGGAAATCCTGATCAAGACATTACAATTTCTGCTTGCTATATCCATCCTGGTAATTTTCCACGAACTGGGCCATTTTATGGCAGCCCGGATCTTTAAAACGCGGGTAGAGAAGTTCTACCTCTTTTTTAATCCCTGGTTCTCCCTCTTTAAATTCAAACGGGGTGAAACTGAATACGGGATGGGTTGGCTTCCTTTGGGAGGCTATGTTAAAATTTCCGGCATGATCGATGAGTCGATGGATAAGGAACAGATGAAGCAACCGTCACAGCCCTGGGAGTTCCGGTCCAAACCAGCATGGCAACGTCTCATCATTATGCTTGCCGGAGTTGTTGTAAACCTGATTCTGGCAGTAGTGATCTACATCGGAATGCTATCTGTTTGGGGCTACGATTACCTCCCTACGAATGAAGTCAAGTATGGAATTACTGTCGACTCTCTTGGTTATGAGATGGGACTGAGAAACGGAGATAAAATCATTTCGATCGATAACATTGTGGTTGAGGATTTTACGGATATTCCTAAAACCATCATCCTTGAAGAAGCTAAAACTATTCAGGTTATCCGCGATGACGAACCTTTCGAGATCTTCATCCCAGAAGGTTCCATATCCAAACTTATCAAACACAAAAGCCCCGACTTTATCTCGGTTCGGATTCCTTTCATTGTTGGAGCTTTTACGATTGATTCGAAAGGAAAACAAGCTGGTATCCTGGCAGAAGACCAGATTATCGGGTTGAATGATAGCCTGTTGACCTTTTTTGATCAATTCAGGGACAAGGTACAACGATATAAAAACGAAATGATTCGTGTTACTCTTCTTCGGAATAGTGATACACTGGTTATTCCTGTGGAAGTTCCTGCTGCCGGACTTCTGGGGATCTACCCGAAACCTCCGGTTGATTTTCTGACCTTTCATGAGAAAAACTACAATATCATCACTGCAATCCCGGCAGGGATTGTCAAGGCCTATGAGGGGACAGGTAACTACCTGAAATCGATTAAGTTACTTTTTTCTCAGGAGAAAGCGTATGAGTCGGTTGGCGGTTTCATTGCCATCGGTAATTTTTTCCCGGCTACCTGGGATTGGCAGGCGTTCTGGTCGATGACTGCATTCCTCTCGATTATGCTGGCGGTATTGAATGTACTTCCTATCCCTGCATTGGATGGAGGACATGTGCTTTTCCTCTTCTACGAAATTATCTTCCGGCGGAAGCCAAGCGACAAATTCCTGGAGTATGCTCAGGTGGTTGGAATGGCCCTGCTTTTTGGGCTTCTGATCTGGGCAAATGCCAACGACATCATCAAATTATTCAGATAAACTAATCGGAGAGCTTCTCTTTGAGGGAACGGAATCCCTCACCAAGGATCTCTGTGGCATCGATGACTGTCATGAATGCCAGGGGATCAATCTTGTGGATATATTCCTGTAGCAGAGCTAGCTCCCGACGGCTGACAACAGTGAAGATGATTTTTCGCTCAGCCATGTTATACATTCCGTGCCCGTCGATATAGGTTCCACCACGGTTCAGGTTATTGATGATCTTGTCGCGGATCTCTTCATGTTTGTCAGAGATGATGAAGAGGCTTTTATCATAGCTAAGACCCTCCATCACGACGTCGATCATTTTGCCAGAAATGAAGATCACAATCCAGGAGTAGAGAGGTATTTTCCAGTCTTGAAAGACAGCCAAACCGAATAGAACAATGATAGAATCGACCAGGATCATAAGCTGGCCCAAGGGCATCCTGGTGCGCTTGTTGATGATCATCGCGATGATATCCGATCCGCCGGAAGTAGCTTTAGATTTAAATATTAGTCCCAGTCCCAGACCGATCAGAACTCCTCCAAAAATGGAAGATAAAAGGGCATCTCCTTGAACCAGAGGCTCATACCCCCAGAAGTAGGTTAGGGTATCAGTGAATATAGCTGTAAGGGAAAACCCTACAACGGTTTTAAAACCGAAGCGGGGACCCAATATTTTCAACCCAATCAACGTTAATGGGATGTCAAAGCATAATGCCATAAGGCCGACAGGCGTCCCGAAGAGGTAGTGAAGAACGATGGAAATACCGTAAACCCCTCCTGGAACGATCTTATACGGGGTGATAAAAAGAACAAACCCGGTTGCCAGGATTAAGGAGCCGATGATGATCAGACTATAGCTAATAAACCATTTTTTTGAAAATGGTTTCTCTTTCATTAAAAAGAATGGCATGGTAAGGTGATTTTGGATGAACGAATTTCGATTGGGGCTGCAAAGTTATTTTTTTGTTGTAAATTTGAGGATATCATTACGGTTGTATTTTTTTTAATACTTTTACATGCTTTTTCCTTGCCCTAACAACTGCTACTATTGCGTCTCGAACACAGAATACATAAAAGCAATCTAATATTGCGCCTCTCCGTTATGCGAGTTGCTATCTCCTTAATTTTTGTACTTATTTTATCCCTCTCTTCTGTTAGGTCCCAGCAACTGCCTGTTCTAACGCAGTATATGTTCAATCAAATGGCGTATAATCCGGGTTATGCGGGAAGTAACGGCGGGATCTGTGTCAATGGGCTGATTCGGGAACAATGGCTTGGATTCAAGGATAATGAAGGTAACCGGATTGCACCTGAGTCGATCTTTTTAACAGTAGACGCCCCAATAAAATTTCTGCACGGAGCTCTGGGGGGAAGTATTATGTCAGACAGGATCGGTTTCTTTACCAACATCGGAGTTAAAATCGGTTATGCTTTCCGGATGGATGTGGGAGCAGGCGAATTTGCTGCAGGCATCCAGGCAAATTTGATGAATTACCGGATTGACTTTACAAAATTTGATGGGCACATCATAGATTCAGGCGATCCCGTATTTACGGAATACAACGAAAAAACTGACCTTACAATTGATGCCGATCTGGGAATTTACTATGAGGTCCCCGATAAGTATTATATCGGGTTTTCGGCCGGACAACTTTTTCAGTCAAAAGCACGAAACTCCTACTATAAGCAACGGAGAACCTATTTCCTGACAGGAGGGTATAACTGGATGCTACCAAATCATCCGAACTTTGAGATCAAACCTTCAGCTATTTTTGTTTACGATGGGGCTGCCTTTACATTTAATATAGCATCTCTTGTGGCATATAAAAAGAAATTCTGGGGAGGTTTGGAATATCGTTTCCAGGATGCGATTGCAGTACTGGTAGGTGCTAATATAAAGAGTTTCCGTGTAGGAATATCCTATGATGTTAACACGTCTGCATTGAGCCGTTATAACAGTGGAAGCATCGAAGTGATGTTGGGATACTGCTTTAAAATAGAGGTAGAAAAATACAGGAAGAGGTATAAAAACACGCGTTTCTTATAATTAATTTTGTATACCTTTGCCGTTTTGTTTGGACTTTTAAAAGAAAATTAATACTAAAACCCAATACGCAGCGTTATTTTTCATCATTTAATCAGCCAAAAAATGAAAAGACTGCTCATCTATTTCGCCTTACTCCTTTTCCTGGGAAGTTGCGGAAACTCAGGTAGCGGAGAACTCACAGGGGTGAAAAACCGAAAACGTTACTATCAGCCCGATCCGTTTGGCATGGTCTACATCCCCATGGGTAGCTATACCATGGGTATTGGCGACGAAGATGTCCTTTACACTCAGATCAACAACGCAAAGACTGTAACGGTCCAGTCCTTTTACATGGATCAGACAGAGATCACCAATAATGAATATCGGCAATTCGTATACTGGGTAAAGGATTCGATTGCTCGTCATATTCTTGGAGAGGTTCAACCAGATCTCTACTTGATGTCGGAAAATAAAAAGACCGGTGAAGTTTACGATCCCCCATTCCTTAACTGGGAAACAAAACTTGATTGGAACTCCGAAGAACAGGATGTAAGAGATGCGTTGGCTGACATGTATCTTCCTGAAGAGGAGAGATTCTTCAGAAGAAAAGAGATTGACACAAGAAAACTCTATTATGAGTATTACTTTGTTGACCTGAAAGCTGCGGCAGCAAAAGATTATTCACAGGGTGGAGATATCAAGGATGCTGGCCTGGCCAACCGTCCGCAAGGGTTAAAAGACCGTTCGGTTTATGTACGCAAAGAGGTCATCAACGTTTATCCCGATACACTCTGCTGGATCCACGATTATGTTTACTCATTCAATGATCCGAGTACGGAGAAGTATTTCTGGCATCCAGCCTATGACAACTATCCTGTGGTTGGTGTCAACTGGAAACAAGCAAAGGCTTTCTGTGTATGGAGAACACAGCTGAAAAACAGTTTTCTCTATGGCAAGAAAGGCGAAACAGCTATCAGCGACTTCCGTCTCCCTTCCGAAGCTGAATGGGAGTGGGCAGCCAGAGGTGGTTATGACGGGAACCCATATCCCTGGGGAGGTCCTTATACACGTAATGATAAAGGATGTTTCCTGGCGAACTTCAAACCTTTAAGGGGTAACTATATTGACGATGGTGGAGCTATCACCGTAATTGTTGCTCACTATCCCGCCAATGATTTTGGTTTGTACGACATGTCTGGTAATGTGGCTGAATGGACCAACTCTGCGTTTCACCCATCATCCTATAACTTTGCCTGGGATCTGAATCCCGATTATCAATACAATGCCAAAGATGCTGATCCTCCTGCCCTTAAGAGGAAAGTAGTCCGTGGCGGCTCATGGAAGGATGTAGCCTATTATTTAAGAGTTTCATCACGTGCTTATGAATACCAGGATACCTCGAAATGTTATGTCGGATTCCGTTGTGTGCAAAATTTCCTGGGACGTCAGAAGGACGATAATCCTGCCCGCGCTTCAAAAGTTTATAAGTAATAATAAGTGGAAGCAACCTTTCAACATATTCCTTGTAATAATCTACTGTAAAACAATAGTTCAATCAACCTAAATAAATTCAGAAACACGATGGGTTTAGCGCAATTAGTAAGAACAAGAGGTTACCGGAACTTCATGGCGAAACTTTACGGATGGGGAGCATCCGTTGTCATTGTCGGTGCCTTATTCAAGATCAACCATTATACAGGAGCAGACATTATGCTGATTATCGGTCTGGGAACAGAATCACTCATCTTCTTCTTCTCTGCCTTTGAACCACCTCATGTTGAGCCCGATTGGAGTTTGGTCTATCCTCAGTTAGGAGGTATTTATCACGGAGGTGTTGATGAAGATGGCAAACCTAAAGTTACTGTCACGCAGGAGCTGGACGACATGCTTGAGAAGGCTAAAATCGGGCCGGAGCTTGTCGAAAGCCTGGGGAATGGATTACGAAGTTTGTCGGAAACAACATCCCAGCTTTCTAATGTTAGCAATGCATCAATTGCGAACGACAAGTATGTGAACACGCTTAAACAAGCCACAGAGTCAGTCTCTGAATTATCCACATCCTACAGCAAAACAGCTCGAACCCTGAATGAAGCCACTTCTGTTTCTGAAGATCAACTGCAAAATATGCAGTCCGCATCAAAAAATGCCGCCACCCTATCGGGTGTCTATGCCCGGGTTGCCGAAACCCTGAATGAGGAGGTAAACCTGAACCAGGATCTGAATACCAGCCTTACAAATTTAGCTGCCAGTTCAAACAAGTTTGTTGAAAAATACAATGAATCGGCAGAGATCCTCTCTAAAACAACTGCAGCGCTGAGTCATACCGCTACTCATGGAGAGAACTACAACGAGCAGTTGCAAAAAGTCTCAAGTAACCTCTCGGCCCTGAACGCCATGTATGAGCTCAATCTACAGAATTCCAACGAGCAGATGGAGAATACCAACAGGTTTAATCTGGTACTGCGTCAGCTGGTTCAGAACCTTGATGAATCTGCTGTAAACTCTGGGCAATATAAAGATAACCTGGCCTCTTTGAACACGGCTGTTGTAGATCAACTCGAGGTTACTACCAAACAGGTGGATGTTACCGGACAAATGCACGATTCCATCTCCCAGTTCCTGACCAACCTGAACGAATCAGTGGAACGCACTGGCAGGTTTAAGGAGGAGGTCAATACCCTGGCTCAAAATGTTGCTGCCCTTAATAAAGTTTATGGCAACATGCTTTCAGCCATGAGTGTCAATCCGAATAAATAGAGAAGGGTAACAAAGTCCGATAGATTCACCTAGAAAAACGAATAGATTAATGGCTGGATATAAGGAGACACCGAGGCAAAAAATGATCGCAATGCTGTATTTGGTACTTACAGCACTACTGGCATTGAATGTTTCGAAAGAGATCTTAGAGGCATTTGTGGTCGTTAATGAAACAATGGAGACCACGAATCAAAACTTCTCCCAGAAACTGGATGCAACATATAGTAAATTTAAAGGACAGTTTTTGATGGCGCCTGATAAGGTTGGCCCTTATTGGGTGAAAGCTCAGGAGGCTCAAAAGCTTTCAGATGACCTAATAAATTATATTGATTCACTGAAGAACGAGGTGGTGGCCGAAACGGAGAAATTGTCAACCATTCAGGAAGCAGGAAATAAGAGACTTGCGGAGATTGAGCGAAAGGACAACTACGACACACCGACACAATTTTTCATTGGTCAGTCACAAGATGGAACAGATTGTCGGGCTGCAGAACTTCGCCAACGGCTTGGAACATACCGTGAGAATATGTTAAACCTTCTGGATCCAAAATACCGGGAAGTTATTAAATTAGGGTTGAATACAGAGGGGCCATACTATGATGCTCAGGGAAGAGAACAAAACTGGCAGATGCATAATTTTTACCGCACGATTCTGGCTGCCACAGTAACAATTCTAAATGAGCTGAAAGCCGAAGTGTTTAATGCTGAATTTGATGTTGTAAACAACCTCATGGCATCGGTTACCGCCGAGGATTGGAAATTTGACGAGATTCAGGCAAAAGTGATCCCTCGTTCAAATTATGTCTTCATAGGAGAAGAGTACCAGGCTGAAATCCTTGTCGCAGCGTATGATACAAAGCAGAACCCGAATGTCTTTTATATGTTCGGTGTTGATACCCTGACACCGGCTAACTTCAATAAAGCGACTCCACTGAATGGTACCGGCGGTTTTGTAACTATCAAATTGCCAGCTACCTCCGAAGGATTAAAACGGTTTGCAGGAATCATTAAAATTATCAGCCCCCTTGGTGATACCATGTCATTCCATTTCAAGAATGAATACATTGTTGCCAAACCGGCACTTACCATCTCTCCGACGAAGATGAATGTCTTCTATATCGGAGTCGAGAATCCCGTCTTGATCAGCGTTCCAGGAAGCCCCGAACGGATTATTCCCGCTATCTCTGTAGGCAAGATCCGCGCCGATGGTGATGCCTGGATGGTTTATGATTTACCTAAAGGTACAAATGAGGCTATTATCTCCGTGAATGCCATATTTACGGGAAAATCGAAGAACATGGGATCGAGCTCGTTTAGACTGAAATCTGTACCTGACCCTATTGCAACCATTGGCGGGAAAAGTGAAGGCATTGTTTCAAAAAGCATCATTCTAGCAGGCCCATATCTCGTTGCTGAAATGCCGGCCTGGTTTGATTTCGACCTGAGGTATACTGTTATCTCATATACCTTCATTTCGGATAACGCTGGATATATCACTGAAATTCCGGTTCAGGGGAATCGTCTTACCCCGGAAATTACAAGACTTGTCCAGGATGCAAAGAAAAATAAACGAATCTGGTTTGAAGATATCGTCGTCAGAGATCCCGATGGCGACCGGAATATCTCATCCATTGGTTTGAAGATCAATTAATTTCCTAAGATTAGGGAGGCCCTATGAAAAAATTGCTCATGATCGTTTTAATCACCACGTGCTTTACGGGATTAAAACTGACTTCCTTCGGACAAGTTCTTGAAGCCCCTCCAAGGGATGGTATCTTCGATAAATCGGCCATCGTGGAGTTGCAACCGATTCCATACATCTACCTGCGGGAAGGCGATATTGTATGGACCAAACGGATTTGGAGAACTGTGGATATGCGGGAAAAGATGAATCTTCCATATTACTATCCTGAACAACCTCAGGCAGGTTGGAAAAGCCTGGTACAGGTAATGCTGGACGGACTGCGGGAGGGAACAATCACAGCCTATTCCACAACAAATGATGAGTTCCTATACCCAATCACTTTCAGGGAGATGATGGATAAGCTGGAGCAGCCAGAGAAGGTCAACATAAAAAGACCTGATGGCAGCGATTTTGATACGACAATTACAAAACCTTTCTACGCTTCAGATGTGAAGAAATTTATGGTCAAGGAAGATTGGTTTTTCGACAAGCAGCGCTCCGTATTTGAAGTGAGGATTCTTGGTATCTGTCCCTTAATGGCCAGCTATGATGACCTCACCGGAGAATACCGCGGAGATATCAAGCTCTTCTGGGTTTATTTTCCCGAATGCCGGAATATCTTTGCTCACTCAGAGATCTTCAATATGAAGAATGGCTCTGCCGGCCGGTTAAGCTACGACGATGCCTTCACTAAACGCATCTTTGCAAGCTACATCACCAAGTTTGAAAACGTCTACGACCGTCAGATCAACCAATATGCTGTGGGTGTTGATGCGCTATTGGAATCGGAACGTGCCAAGAACCAGATCTTTGAATTCGAAGAAGGCCTCTGGGAATATTAAACGATTCAGTTGAAATGTAGGGGGCAATTCCATGAATTGCCCTTTTTTTTACAATAAATTACCCCTCTTTTTTTTTACCTTCGTGATCGTGGTTCAGCCATTTTTATCAACACCGATCGAATACCTTAAGGGAGTAGGTCCTGTAAGGGGGGAGATGCTTCGTAAAGAGCTTCAGATCAATATGTTTGGGGAGCTGCTTTCATACTTTCCTTATAGGTATATCGACAGGAGCAGGTTCTATACAATAGCAGAGATTCGCGAAGAGCTTGCCTTCATCCAGGTAAAAGCGGTAATCAGGTCGGTTCAAACGCTTGGCGCTCCTCGATCCAAAAGATTGGTTGCCACTGTTGATGATACCACTGGCACGCTTGACCTGGTTTGGTTCAAGGGGCATAAATGGGTAGCAGATAAATTGATTCCAGGGAAGGAATATGTGATCTTCGGTCGGCCTACCCGGTTCAGCGGACGCTGGAATATTGCTCATCCCGAACTTGAAATACCGCCAGATCAACCTCCTCCCCTGAGTGAGATATTGAGACCTCTTTATTACTCATCTGAAAAGCTGAAATCGAAAGGACTTGATAGTAGAGGGATTTCGAAACTAATGAAAAACCTCTTACTCCTCGAAAAGTTTGATGTCCCTGAGACAATTCCTGCGGAGATCCTCCAGACACTACGGCTGATTCCACGCCAGGAAGCCTTTGTTAACATACATTTCCCGGCAAGCCCCGACCATCTGAAACGGGCTCAAGCCAGGCTGAAATTCGAGGAGCTCTTCTTTATCCAGCTTCGCCTCCTGCAACAGAAGTTTCTTCGCCTGAATAAGCAGCAGGGACATCCGTTTACTCATGTAGGCAAGTATGTTAATCGGTTTTACAGCAACCATCTCACATTCGAACTCACAGGGGCTCAGAAACGCGTGATCAAAGAGATTCGTGCCGATCTGGGCTCGGGCAAACAGATGAACCGCTTGCTCCAGGGTGACGTTGGAAGCGGGAAAACCCTGGTAGCCCTGATGACGATGTTGATCGCACTGGACAATGGATACCAGTCATGTATCATGGCCCCGACTGAGATTCTCGCCAACCAGCATTTTCAAACTATCAGCGGGATGATTCAGGGAATGGGAGTGGAGGTACGACTTCTTACAGGATCTACCAAAAATGCTGACAGGAAGGAGATGCAACAAGGGCTTATCAATGGCGATATCCATTTCATGATCGGTACGCATGCCCTGCTTGAAGAATATGTTCAGTTCAAGAACCTTGGGCTGGTTGTGATCGATGAACAACACCGTTTTGGAGTTGCCCAGCGGGCGAAACTATGGGATAAGAACCTGATCACACCTCATGTCCTGGTCATGACAGCCACCCCGATTCCCCGCACACTGGCTATGACGCTCTATGGCGACCTGGATGCTTCTGTCATTGATGAGATGCCCCCTGGGCGGAAACCTGTTGTAACACGCCATGCCTATGAGTCGAAACGGCTTGGACTGTTCGGGTTCCTTAAGAAGAAAATCAGCGAGGGGCGTCAGGTCTATATTGTCTACCCGCTTATCAAAGAGTCTGAATCGATGGATCTCAAAAACCTGATGGAGGGGTACGATGCGGTAGTCAGGGAGTTCCCCCTGCCCGACTTTGCCATCAGCATCGTCCATGGACAGATGAAACCTGCTGATAAAGATTTTGAGATGCAGCGTTTTGTCAAAGGACAAACACAAATCATGGTGGCTACTACGGTCATAGAAGTAGGTGTTGATATTCCCAACGCTTCAGTAATGGTGATTGAGAATGCCGAACGGTTTGGTCTCTCCCAGTTGCACCAGCTACGTGGAAGGGTGGGAAGAGGAGCCGATCAGTCATTCTGCATCCTGATGACATCTGATAAACTTACAAATGACGCTCGTAAACGGATCCAAATAATGGTACATACTACGGATGGGTTTGTGATTGCAGAGACCGATCTCCAGCTGCGCGGACCTGGCGACCTGGAAGGAACCCAGCAGAGCGGAATCCTGGATCTGAAGATCGCCGATATCGTCAAAGACGAAAAGATATTGAAATATAGCCGGAGCCTGGCTATCCGGATTATTGAAGAGGACCCGGGACTTGAGCGACCCGAAAACCAGCGATTGAATAATCATCTCCGGATGATATGCAAATACGAGCACAACTGGGGACTCATCAGCTGATAGTATGGTTTTTATCCCTAATTTTGCCCCTTTTAACAGAACCGATCAATGAAAATCTCATATCAATGGCTGAAACAGTACCTGACTGTTGATCTCTCTCCCGAAGAAGTTGCGGAGATGCTGACCGGATGCGGGCTTGAAGTGGAGAACATGGAAAAGTGGCAGAGCGTCAAGGGGGGACTCAGGGGGGTATTTATAGGAGAAGTGGTCGAGTGTAAACCTCACCCCAATTCCGACCACCTCAGCTTGACTAAAGTCTCTGTTGGCGGACCAGATTTACTTCCTATTGTATGCGGCGCCTCAAATGTTGCAACCGGCCAGAAAGTGGCTGTTGCCACAGTTGGAGCAAAACTCTACACGGGGGATACAGAACGGGTCATCCAGAAAGCAAAACTACGCGGAGAGGTATCGGAAGGGATGATTTGTGCCGAAGATGAATTGGGCTTAGGATCTTCCCATGATGGTATTATGGTGCTCGATCCTTCTGCCATCCCCGGAACCTTGGCGACAGAATATTTCCAGGTCTCGGAAGATGTGATCTATCAAATTGGTCTCACTCCGAACCGAAGTGATGCAGCTTCCCACATTGGGGTTGCCCGCGATATTGCCGCTGTCTATAATAATTTCGGGAAAGAACATGCTCCCAAACAAGGAAGAGCTCTCCTGGTGTTGCCGGATCTCTCTGATTTCAAACCTGACCACGATAAACGCCGCGTTGACGTGGTAGTGGAAGATGAGAAGGGAAGCCCTCGTTACTCGGGATTGACAATAACCAATGTAACAGTGGGGGAGTCGCCAGACTGGTTGAAAAACAGAATGATTTCAATAGGTTTGAGGCCCATCAATAATATTGTGGACATCACGAATTTTGTTCTGATGGAGTTTGGTCAACCTTTGCATGCATTTGATGCTGACAAAATTGAGGGAGACAACATTATTGTTAAAAAATATAAGCGTGATACAAGCTTCACAACGCTTGATGAAGTTGATCGAACCCTTACTCCCGACGATCTGATGATCTGCAGTGCAACAGCTCCAATGTGCATTGCAGGTGTCTTTGGAGGATTGAGTTCAGGTGTTACCGGAGCAACACGGAATATCTTTTTGGAGAGTGCCTGCTTCGACCCGGTATCAATCCGGAAAACCTCAAGGTATCATGGTCTTCAGACTGATGCCTCGTTCCGCTTTGAACGGGGAACAGATATTGAGATGACACTCACTGCCCTAAAACGTGCTGCCCTGCTAATCAAGGAGATCGCTGGTGGTGAGATCGCATCTGAACTGGTAGATATTTATCCCCATCCAAGGTTGAAAAATAAGATTACACTCACATTCAGGAACCTTAACCGACTCGTTGGGAAAGAGATTCCCCGGGAGGTAGTCAAGAGCATTTTATTAGACCTTGGCGTAACCATTGAGAAGGAAAGCACAATGGGGCTTGACTTGCTCATCCCTGCATTCAAAGTTGATGTTACACGCGAAGCTGACGTAATTGAGGAAGTGTTGCGCATTTATGGCTACAGTAATATAGGGATCCCGCTAGAGGTTAAGTCGTCGTTCTCATTTCTTTGGGGACACGACATCGGCAGGATCCGAAACATCGTTGCGGACCTATTGAGCTCAAATGGATTTTTCGAGATCATGAACAACTCTCTTACACGGTCAACCTATTATGAAGGTAATGCACTTTTTCCTGTTGAGAAGTGTGTAAGGATCCTTAACCCCAGCAGCCGCGACCTGGATGTGATGCGCCAGACGCTTCTTTTTGGAGGGCTCGAATCTGTCGCCTATAACATCAACAGAAAAGCAAATGACCTACTGTTCTTCGAAACAGGGACAGTCTATTCTCTTGCCGGATCGGAGAGTGTTGATCCGTTACCCGGCTATCACGAAGAGCAACGACTTGCTCTATTCCTTACCGGCAGAAAATTGCCGGAGAGCTGGGATACAAATGACATATTGGCTGATACATTTTTTCTCAAAGGGATTTTGCATGCGATCTTCACACGTGTATCGATTGATTCGGAAGGGTTGGATTTGTTACCGGTTGAATCTCCTATATTCTCCAATGGATTCATCTATCAGAAACAGGGAGAGGCACTTGTCACAGCCGGATTGCTTCGGAAGTCGGTATTGAGTCAGTTTGATATCAGGCAGACGGTTATTTATGCAGACCTGAACTGGGACCTCCTATTGAGTCTAATCTCTGGAAAGAATTTACAATTCAACGATTTGCCAAAATTTCCGGTTGTCAGAAGAGACCTGGCACTGCTCCTCGACAAAGAGACCTCTTTTGATCAGATACGACAGGTTGCATTTGAAACTGAACGAAAGCTTCTTCGCCAGGTCGGTTTGTTTGATGTCTATGAAGGGGATCGGATTGAAGCAGGAAAAAAGTCCTATGCCGTTGGTTTTCTCCTTAGCGACGCTTCAAAAACCCTGACAGATGCTGAGATCGATAAAGTGATGGAACGGTTTGTAAAAGCATTTTCCGGAAAGCTGGGAGCTGCCATCAGGTAAATATTTCGTAATTTTGTATATAGAGTTAAGCCTTTTTGGCACGAGTAATGGATATTTTAGCGATTAAACAACGATTTGGCATCATTGGCAACTCACCGTTGCTTAACAGGGCAATCGATGTAGCCCGGCAGGTTGCCCCTACCGATATAACTGTGCTTATCTCTGGGGAGAGCGGAACAGGGAAAGAGTTTTTCCCCAAGATCATTCATCAGCTAAGCGCTCGCAAGCACGGACCCTACATTGCAGTAAACTGTGGCGCTATTCCGGAAGGGACAATCGATTCGGAACTCTTTGGCCATGAGAAGGGCTCTTTCACCGGAGCTCATGAAGCCCGCAAAGGCTATTTTGAGGTAGTCAACAGCGGGACCATCTTCCTGGATGAAGTGGCAGAGTTGCCGTTGTCAACGCAGGTTCGGTTACTGCGGGTACTTGAAAGTGGCGAATTTATGCGTGTTGGTTCTTCCAAGGAGTTGAAGACCAATGTGCGTATCGTTGCAGCTACCAATATTAACATCCCGGATGCCATTGCCAGTGGTAAGTTCCGGCAGGATCTCTACTATCGGCTAAATACAGTTCCGATTTATATGCCGCCTCTGAGAGACAGGAAAGAGGATATCCATCTGTTGTTTCGCAAATTTGCCAGTGATGCAGCGGAGAAATACAGAATGCCAGCAATTCAGCTTGATGAAGAGGCTGTTCATTTGCTGATCCAGTACCGCTGGCCAGGAAATATCCGTCAACTTAAAAACATTACAGAGCAGATCTCGATCATTGAGAAGAAACGGGAGATCAATGAAGAAACACTTAAGAAATACCTGCCAGACAGTCATATTAGTGAACTTCCTATCCTCTATAAGGGAGAGGAATCGACAAAAATATCTGAACGGGAGTTACTTTATAAGGTGCTCTTTGATATGAAGCGGGACATGAATGACTTGAAACAACTGGTGATGAAACTGCTTGAAGGTGAAAGCGTGGAAGAGACCTTTGGTGAGAACAAGCACTTGCTGAAACGACTTTACAAAGATTATCCTGAGGAGAGGTCAAAGGGCGTCCCAATCATTGTTCAGCCTTCAGACTCCAGGTTTGATGAGTCTGTAGAAGAGACGGAGGAGGTAACCGAATCTCTCTCTTTACAAAAATTGGAGGTGGAGTTTATCAAGCGGGCATTGAAGAAATATGACGGCAAAAGGAAAGAGGCAGCCAGAGAACTTGGAATTTCCGAACGTACTCTCTATCGCAAAATCAAGGAATACGACATCGAGGAATGATAAATCCCATCACCACCGGTAGATATAATTTGTATGGCATATTCGCCCTGGTCGTATTATTGCCGGTACTTTTATTTACCGGATCATGCAGTATGAGTTATAGTTTCACAGGCGCATCGATCTCTCCGGAGGTGAAGACCATCTCAATCGACAACTTTCCGAACAAAGCAATGCTTGTTGTACCTACTCTCAGCAGAAATTTAACCGAAGCTTTGCAGAGCTATTTTACTTCTCAGACGAACCTGATCCTGGTAGACCGTAATGGCGATCTTCATCTGGAGGGTTCCATTACCGGGTATACCGTCCAGCCTCAGGCTATCTCAGGGAAAGAAGTAGCTCAGTTGAACAGGCTTACGATCACTGTCCAGGTTACGTTTACGAACAAATTTGACAAGAAGCAGAATTTTGAATCAAACTTTTCGAGATACCTTGATTATCCCAGCTCTCAAAATCTGGTCTCTGTGCAGGATAATCTAATCACCGAGATCAACGATCAACTTGTTCAGGATATTTTTAATAAAGCTGTGGTAAACTGGTAGAATTAGCACGTGAGAAAATGGAGAGCATAGAATTTCTGTCCTATATTGACAACCCTGTCGCAGCCCAAAGCTTACAACCGTTTGAAGAGGTACAGAAAGAATACCCATATTGTCAGACGGCCCAGTTACTTTATGCGTTGTATCTCTATGCTGAAGAACATCCCCAATATGCCGTTCAACTTAAGAGAGCTTCAGCCTATGCTGTTGACCGGCGACAATTGAAGCGACTCATTGACAGATATCGAATCACACATCCGAAGCCGGCTATAACTCCAAAAATAGCAACCCCTGTTAAACCTGTTGCCCCTGCTAAGTCAGTCGAGCCATCAAAACTTCCACCACCCTCACTATCCTCACCACGGCAACACAGAGCCACGTCACCACTTTCCTCATCACAACCACCCTCACCCCCCCCATCCGTATCCCATCAACCCCGGGTGGCATTCAAACCTGTAATTCCCGGAAGTGAAGAGCCAAGAGGAGGAGAGTCGTTGCGGGAGAAGCTTCTTGAGATCGTTCACCGGAGGTTGAATGAGATCGCAGAAGAGCATGGTGTAGATACAGATACATATGAAAATTCAAATGCAAAGCTGCCTCTTATGGAAATACCAGGCAAGCGGCGTGTAACATTTGCTGTGGAATCGCCGGACTTGTTGTCCAAAGAAGAGTTGATCGAGAAGTTTATCCGGGAGGAGCCCAGAATCTCATCCCCCCGCAAAGTCTTTTTGAAACCCACGCACCCATCCACTAGAGATTCACAGGAGGAAGATGAGATTGTAAGTGAAACACTCGCTATTCTCTATCATAAACAAGGAAATACTAAGAAATCGATCCGTGTGTATGAGAAATTGTGTTTGCTTTTTCCAGAAAAAAGTAGTTACTTTGCAGCCCGAATTGAAGCACTGAAAACTCAAGAGCCCCCTGACAATGAAGGTCATGAGTCCTGATCGGCTGAATAATTCGTAATTCGTAATTCGTAATTTGTAATTCTAAAGAGATGGGCTTTTATATTTTAATCTCAGTATTGATCCTCATCACATGTGTGCTGATGGTTCTTGTTGTATTGGTTCAGAACTCGAAAGGAGGAGGTCTGGCATCCAACTTTGCTGGATCCAACCAATATATGGGCGTAAGAAAAACAGCCGACTTCCTGGAGAAATCCACCTGGACGCTGGCTATTGTGCTGCTTGTCCTCAGTCTCTTTTCCATCTTTGTGATCCCGAAAAACCAGGGAACAGCTACTACCCAAGAGAGCGAGATTCAGAAGCAGATTGATGAGAAGGCTACTCCAATAAATGATTTCCAGGTGCCTCCTGATAGGAACGAATAAGGCATCCTATTATACGAACGTGGCATGCCGCGTCCCCACGCACGCCAGATACGAACAGGAAAAAATGTCAGAATGTCAGAATATTCTGACATTTTTTTTTCTTTCAGGACATAATCTGCTTTGGCACGAAATGTGACATGTGCGGAACAAACGAACTAAGGAAATTTCTTAATGTTTAACTTTAATTAATTAAAAAGATATGACAAAAGTGAACATCAAACCGTTGGCCGACCGGGTACTGGTTGAGCCGGCACCGGCAGAAGAAAAAACAGCCGGAGGGATTATTATCCCTGATACTGCAAAAGAGAAACCACAAAAAGGAACCATTGTGGCTGTTGGTCCCGGTAAGAAGGATGAGCCAATGACTTTGAAGGTCGGTGATAAGGTGCTCTATGGCAAATATGCCGGAACCGAGATTACCATCGATGGTGTGGATTATATGATCATGAGAGAATCTGACGTTGTTGCTGTCATTTGATCTTCATAAACATTTGGAAATAACCTGATTAATAACCTATAATTGAATAACAATGGCAAAAGATATTATTTTTGATGTAAAAGCGAGAGATGGCCTGAAAAAAGGCGTTGATGCTCTCTCCAACGCAGTTAAGGTAACCCTGGGGCCAAAAGGTCGCAATGTTATCATTGAAAAATCTTATGGCACCCCGGTGGTGACCAAAGATGGCGTAACAGTGGCAAAAGAGATTGACCTGAAAGACGCAATTGAAAACATGGGTGCCCAGATGGTGAAGGAAGTAGCTTCCAAAACCAGTGATATTGCGGGTGATGGAACAACCACCGCCACAGTACTTGCCCAGTCAATCTTTACAACTGGTCTTAAGAACGTTACAGCTGGTGCCAATCCGATGGACCTCAAAAGAGGAATCGATAAAGCCGTAATTGAGGTGATCAATTCACTGAAAGTTCAAACCAAAGAAGTAGGAGACAGTATGGAGAAAATCGAACAGGTTGCCTCCGTATCAGCCAATAACGATAGCTTCATCGGTAAGATGATTGCCGAAGCTATGGACAAGGTGAAGAAAGAGGGTGTTATTACCATTGAAGAGGCCAAAGGCATTGAAACCACTGTGAAAGTAGTGGAAGGAATGCAGTTTGATCGTGGTTATATCTCGCCCTATTTTGTGACAGATACAGAGAAGATGGAAGTTGTGTTTGAAAATCCATTTATCCTGATCTACGACAAGAAGATCTCTGTGATGAAGGATTTGCTCCCTATCCTGGAGAAAGCTATTCAAACCGGTCGCCCTCTGATAATCATCTCAGAAGACATGGAAGGCGAAGCACTGGCAACCCTGGTTGTAAATAAAATCCGTGGAACGCTGAAAGTTGCTGCCGTGAAAGCTCCTGGTTTTGGTGACAGAAGAAAAGAGATGCTGGAAGATATTGCTGTCCTTACCGGCGGTACCGTAATCAGTGAAGAAAAGGGATACAAACTGGAAGACGCAACACTCCAATACCTTGGCGAAGCAGAAAAAGTGACCATCGATAAGGAAAATACAACCCTAATCAATGGACATGGCAAGAAAGAAGATATCCAGGGCCGGATCAACCAGATCAAAGCTCAGATCGAAAAGACAACTTCTGACTATGACCGCGAAAAACTGCAGGAGCGTCTGGCTAAACTGGCTGGTGGAGTTGCTGTTATTTACGTAGGCGCTGCTTCTGAAGTTGAGATGAAGGAGAAGAAAGACCGCTTTGATGATGCTCTCAACGCTACACGTGCCGCTATCGAAGAGGGAATCATCCCGGGTGGTGGTGTAGCTTACATTCGTGCCATCAAAGCAATTGAGAAGCTGAAGGGCGACAATGCCGACGAAACTACCGGTGTTCAGATTGTCAAGAGAGCACTGGAAGAGCCTCTCCGTCAGATTGTTGCTAACGCCGGTCTGGAAGGTTCAGTAATCGTACAGAAGGTAAAAGATGGTAAAGATGATTTCGGTTTCAACGCCACTACCGAAGAGTATGAAAACCTCTTTAAATCCGGCGTAATTGATCCCACGAAAGTGGCTCGCGTTGCACTGGAAAATGCAGCTTCAATCGCAAGCATGCTTCTGACTACCGAATGTGTACTGGTCTCCATAAAAGAGGAAAAAGCGGCTATGCCTTCGATGAACCCGGATATGGGCGGAATGGGTGGCATGTACTAACCGATTATAAATCCATGAAAGAGGCTGAAGGAATCTCCATCAGCCTCTTTTTTTTCATCCGGCGGATAACTTTTAAGACTATTTGCCGAATTGTCTCGTTAAGATTTTATAATATTGTGCTTATTAAAATACATGAATATGAAAAAAGTACTTTTCACCAGTCTGATTGCTTTGTCCTTCATATCATTCAACCAGATTTTCGCGCAGGAGGTGGTAAATACTCCAAATTTACCCATTGATGCGGATTCAAAAAAAATCATTTACCGTGATGTGGTGGAAGAGAACGGAGATCCTGGCTATCTCTATAACAAGGCGATGGAGTGGTTCAATTATTACTATCCTAGCCCAACATCGATCTTTAGCATCCAGGACCGGGTGAATGGTAAGATTGAAGGGACCGGTCGAATGGGAATCTATAATAATGATGAAAAAGGAAACAAGGTTAACGCAGGCTTAATTGTCTATTCGATCCGCATTGAGTTTAAGGAAAACAGGTATCGTTATACACTTACTGATTTTAACCTGAAAGGAAGCTCCCGGTTCCCAATCGAAAAATGGCTGAATAAAGAGGACCCTGCGTACAATCCACATTGGGACAATTACCTCTACCAAGTTGATACTACCATGCAACGACTTACCTCTACGCTGATTGAAAAGATGAAACCTGTGGAAGAGAAAACGGATGAGTGGTAATCCAAGACCGGATATTCGCTCTCTATCGAGGCAGGAGTTGGATACTTTTTTCTCTTCCATTCAGGAGAAACCATTTCGCGCAAAACAGGTTTTTGAGTGGCTCTGGAAAAAGGGATGCCACTCTTTTTACGAGATGAGCAATCTCCCACTATCTCTCCGTAACCAGCTTGCGGAGGCTTATGTTTTTGATGTAATTCTGGAAACAGGACGTCAGCAAAGCATTGATGGTACAATAAAGATCGGCTTTAGGCTTCCCGACAATTCGATCATCGAAGGAGTCATGATCCCTGCTGAGGGGCGTACAACCGCATGTATCTCAACCCAGGCAGGTTGTGCCCTTGGTTGCACTTTCTGTGCGACGGCCACACTTGGATTTTACCGTAACCTTACAATAGCCGAGATATTTGACCAGGTATGGCGACTCAATGAAGCCTCTCGTGAAAGCCATGGAAGCTCGCTCTCCAATATTGTCCTGATGGGAATGGGAGAACCACTCTTTAACTATCCAAATGTGAAAAGAGCGATAGAACTCATTACAGGAGAGGATGGGCTGGGGATCTCCCCTCAACGGATTACTCTCTCTACAATTGGTGTTCCGAAAGTAATCCGGCAATTAGCCGATGATCAGTTCAAACCGCATCTGGCTATCTCTCTCCACGCTGCAATAGATGCAAAAAGAGACCGGATCATTCCTTTTAATAAAAGGTATCCTATTTCCGAGCTGATTACTGCTTTAATCTATTATCACGAGAAGACGGGTAAACGGTTTACAATCGAATACCTTCTTTTGAAGGACTTCAACGATAGCCTGGCTGATGCCCGGGATCTTGCTGAGATTAGCAAAAACTTTCCTGTGAAGATTAACCTAATCGAGTTTAATCCGGTTGAAGGGATCGACTATCGTCGCTCAGATATGAGGAGGATGAAAGAGTTTCGCGACTTTCTGGAATCCCGGAACATGGTGGTAAATATCCGTCAAAGCCGCGGTAAAGATATTGATGCCGCTTGTGGTCAGTTGGCTGGGAGGACGAAAGACGTGAGACGTGAGACGTGAGACGTAAGACGTAAGACGTGAGACGTAAGACGTAAGACGTGAGACGT